>JANMZX010000488.1:0-7317 GCA_031383745.1 Rhodoferax sp.
GGAAAATAGAACACCGCTTCGGTTTCCGATGTGGTGGCCTTCGGGTCGCGGATGATCGGGACGTAGTCGCCGTCCTCGATGTCGAGCAGGGCACGCGCCGTCCTCTTGGGCAGGCCGCCCGGCATCTTCTTGTTGATGAAGTGGATCACCTCCTCCTTCACCGGTGGCCGGCCGACAGTCGCCGGTGGGGCATCCGTCTGTTTGCGGGCCAGCCGGCCCAGCAGCCGGTTGGCCAGGCGTTGCGCCTTGAAGCCCACACCCACCATGGCCGAGCGCATCAGCTTTATCGTGCGCGGGCTGGTGGCGTTGAGGAACAGCATGGCCACCGCATTGCCTGGCCTGAACGACTTCTTGCCCATCTTGCGCAACAGGTTGCGCATGTTCATGGAAACGTCGCCGAAATCGATGTTCACCGGGCACGGCGACAGGCACTTGTGGCACACGGTGCAGTGGTCGGCCACGTCCTCGAACTCCTCCCAGTGGCGGATGCTGATCCCGCGGCGGGTCTGCTCCTCGTAAAGGAAGGCCTCGACCAGCAGGGACGTGGCCAGGATCTTGTTGCGCGGGCTGTAGAGCAGGTTGGCGCGCGGCACATGCGTGGCACACACGGGCTTGCACTTGCCGCAGCGCAGGCAGTCCTTCACCGAGTCGGAAATGGCACCGATGTCGGACTGCTGCATGATCAGCGACTCATGCCCCATCAGGCCGAAGCTCGGTGTGTAGGCGTTGGTCAGGTCGGCGTACACCAGATCGGGCTCCAGCCCCTTGTTGTCCTGCGCCAGCAAAGTGGAATTGCGCAGCAGCTTGCCCTTGTTGAAGCGTCCCTGCGGATCGACCCGCTGCTTGTATTCGGTGAACGGGCGCAGTTCCTCCTCGGTGAGGAATTCGAGCTTGGTGATGCCGATGCCATGTTCGCCCGATATCACGCCGTCGAGCGAACGCGCCAGTGCCATGATGCGCTTGACGGCGGCATGCGCGGTCTGGAGCATGTCGTAATCGTCGCTGTTGACGGGGATGTTCGTGTGCACGTTGCCGTCGCCGGCGTGCATGTGCAGTGCAATCCAGACCTTGCCCTTGAGCACGCGTTGGTGGATGTTCTCGCATTCGGCCAGGATCGGCTCGAACGCGGCGCCGGCAAACAGGCCGCGCAGCGGGCCACGCAGTTGCGTCTTCCAGCTGGCACGCAACGTGTGGTCCTGCAGGGCCGCAAACAGGGTGTCCACGTCGTCGAGCCAGCCCTGCCACTGCGCGCGCACCTCCGCAATCAGCGCCTGCGCCTGCGCCACCCGGTCTTCCAGCAGCTCCGAGGAGGCAATCGCCAGCGCATCGTCCTGCTTGCCCAGGGGCAGTTGCCCCTGCCCGAAGAAGACCTGCAGTGCGTCGCATACCGACAGCTTGTTGCGCAGGCTCAGCTCGATGTTCATGCGCTCGATGCCGTCGGTGTACTCGGCCATGCGCGGCAAGGGAATCACCACGTCCTCGTTGATCTTGAAGGCGTTGGTATGGCGGGAGATGGCCGCGGTGCGCTTGCGATCGAGCCAGAACTTCTTGCGCGCCTCGGCGCTGATCGCGACAAAACCCTCACCCCCGCGCTGGTTGGCCAGCCGCACCACCTCCGACGTGACCCTGGCCACGTCATCGGCGTCGTCGCCGGCGATGTCTCCCACGAGCACCATCTTCGGCAGGCCGGAGCGCCCGCCACTGGAGGCGCGTTTGGACTTGGTCGCGTACCCGACCGCCTTCAAATAGCGGTCGTCCAGATGCTCCAGCCCGGCCAGAAGCACGCCCGAGCGCTTCTGTTCGGCGAACATGAAATCGATGATGTCCACGATCCCGGGCACCGCGTCCTTGGCATTGCCGAAGAACTCCAGGCAGACCGTGCGGGTGTGTGCCGGCATCTTGTGCACCACCCAGCGCGCGCTGGTGATCAAGCCGTCGCAACCTTCCTTCTGGATGCCGGGCAGGCCGCTGAGGAACTTGTCGGTGACGTCCTTGCCCAGACCCTGTTTGCGAAAGCTCGCGCCGGGGATGTCCATGCGCTCGACGCGCTCCAGCGTCTTGCCATCGGCCCTGAAATACTTGAGCTCGAAGGTGGCCGTTTCCGCATCATGGATCTTGCCCATGTTGTGGCCGACACGGGTCACCTCCAGCCAGGTCGCCTGCGGCGTCACCATGCGCCAGGATGCCAGGTTGTCCAGCGCGGTGCCCCACAGGACGGCCTTCTTGCCGCCCGCGTTCATGGCCACGTTTCCGCCGATGCACGACGCCTCGGCCGAGGTAGGGTCGACGGCGAACACAAACCCGGCGCGCTCGGCGGCATCGGAGACGCGCTGCGTCACCACACCGGCCTCGGTCCAGATCGTGGCCACCGGCCGGTCCATGCCGGGCAGCGTCATCATCTGCACCTCGGTCATCGCCTCGAGTTTTTCGGTGTTGATGACTGCGCTTTTCCAGGTCAACGGGCAGGCGCCCCCGGTGTAGCCCGTGCCGCCTCCACGCGGTATCACGGTGAGGCCCAGATCGATGCAGCCCTTGACCAGACCGGCCATTTCGGCCTCGGAGTCCGGCGTCAGAACCACAAACGGGTATTCGACGCGCCAGTCTGTCGCATCGGTCACGTGGGACACCCGGCTCAAACCATCGAACTTGACGTTGTCTTTGGCCGTCAGGCGGCCAAACACGCGCTGGCTCTTGCGCCGCAGGCCCTGCACCTCGACGAAACCAGCGTCGAAACGCTTCACCGCGGCGCGCGCACTGGCCAGCAACTCGCCCACCATCGCGTCGCGTTCCAGATCCAGGTCGGGGGTGCGCCGCTTCTCGACTTCCGTCAGACGGTGCTGCAGCGCATCCACCAGCAAATGCCGGCGCTTGGGGTTGTCCAGCAGGTCATCCTGCAGATAGGGGTTGCGCTGCACCACCCAGATGTCACCCAGCACCTCGTACAACATGCGGGCAGAGCGGCCGGTACGGCGTTCGTCACGCAACTTGTGCAGTGTCTCCCAGGCCGCCACGCCGAGCAGGCGGATCACGATTTCGCGATCGGAAAACGAGGTGTAGTTGTACGGGATCTCGCGAATGCGCTCATGCGGCGCGCCCGCAAAGCCGGCAGGGAGCAGTTGGTCAGGACGGATCGGGGCGTTCATGGATACTTCAGTTGACGGCCGACACGAATGGCAACCCGCAGGAATGTTACCGCAGCGCAGCAATTATCCTGATGGCAGGGGTAAACCTATGGAAACCCCTCTACCAGGAGCCTTGTCATCTGTGTTTAATCGCGTTGTCACATGTTCTGGGCAAGCTGTACCCATCACCCAAGGAGCGAAATCAATGAAATTCCGACTTGCGACCGTTACCGTCGCCATCGCGTCTGCGCTTTGCGTATCTGCCCAGGCGCAAACCGAAATCCAGTGGTGGCATTCCATGACTGCCGTCAACAACCAGGTGGTCAACGACCTGGCGAACAATTTCAATGCCAGCCAGAAGGCCTACAAGGTCGTCCCGACGTTCAAGGGCGTCTATGGCGAATCCTTTGCCGCGGCGGTAGCCGCTTTCCGCGCCGGCAATGCGCCCCACATCCTCCAGGTATTCGATGTTGGCACAGCCACCATGATGGCGAGCACGGGTGTGTCGGTACCGGTCGGCAAGATCATGAAGGACTCTGGTGAGAAGTTCGATCCCAAGTCCTATGTGTCTGCAGTGGCCGGTTATTACACGGCCCCGAGCGGGGAAATGCTGAGTTTTCCCTTCAATAGCTCGACCACGGTCTTCTACTTCAACAAGGATGCGTTCAAGGCGGCGGGCATCGACACCAGCAAGCCGCCGGGCACCTGGCCAGAGGTGGCGCTGGCAGCTGCCAAACTCAAGGCCAGCGGCCACAAGTGCCCACTGACCATCGCCTGGCAGGGCTGGACGCAGCTGGAGAGCTTTTCAGCGTGGCACAACGTCGAGTTTGCGACCAAAGGCAACGGACTGCAGGGCATGGACGCCCGCATGAAGGTCAATTCGCCGCTGCATGTGCGGCACATCGAGAATCTGGCCAACATGGCCAAGCAGGGCCTCTTCGTCTACAAGGGCCGCGCCAATGTGTCGGAGGCGAGTTTCGTGTCCGGCGAATGCGCCATGACGACCACCTCCACCGGCTTCTACGGCAATGTGAAGGCCAACGCCAAGTTCGACTGGGGCCTGGCGCCGCTGCCCTATTACCCGGATGTGCCCGGCGCGCCGCAAAACACCGTCATCGGTGGCGCCAGCTTGTGGGTCATTTCCGGCAAGAAGGCCGACGAATACAAAGGCGTCGCGCAGTTCTTCAACTATTTGTCCCGGCCTGATGTGCAGGCAGCGACGCACCAGCGCACGGGTTACCTGCCGATCACCACGGCTGCATTCGAACTCACAGAGAAGTCGGGCTTCTACCAGAAGAATCCGGGTACGGACGTGGGCGTGAACCAGATGATTCGCAAGACCACCGACAAGTCGCGCGGTATTCGCCTGGGCAATTACGTACAGATCCGCGACATCGAGGACGAGGAACTCGAGCAGGTCTGGGCCGGCAAGAAGTCTGCGAAGGAAGCGCTGGACTCGATCGTGTCGCGCGGCAATGAGTTGCTGGAACGGTTCGAAAAGGCCAACAAGCCGAAAAAGAGCTAGTGGAAAAACGTGTAGTCTTCCGCTCGAGCTGGCTGCCCTGGGTGCTCATCGCGCCCCAGGCAGTCGTGATCGCGGTGTTTTTCTTCTGGCCCGCCGCGCAGGCCCTGCTGCAGTCGGTCCAGCAGTCCAACGCGTTCGGCACTTCGGTCGAATGGGTCGGGCTGGACAACTTCGAAAACCTCTGGAACGACCCGACCTACCTCGCGTCGTTCTACACCACGGCGATTTTCTCTGTGCTGGTGGCGGTGCTGGGCATCAGTATTTCCCTGGTGCTGGCGGTCTTCGCGGACCGCGTCGTCAAGGCAGCGCTGGCGTACAAGACCTTCCTGATCCTGCCCTACGCGGTGGCGCCGGCGGTGGCGGGCGTGTTGTGGCTGTTCATGCTGGCGCCGAGCGTCGGTGTGGTCTCGTTCTGGCTGCGGACGCTGGGTGTCGACTGGAACCCGCTGTTGAACGGCGGGCACGCCATGACGCTGGTGGTCATGGCCGCGGTCTGGAAACAGATCTCCTACAACTTCCTTTTCTTCCTGGCCGGGTTGCAGAGCATCCCGAAGTCGCTTATCGAGGCAGCTGCCATCGACGGCGCCCGGCCCTGGCGGCGCTTCTGGACCATCGTGTTCCCGCTGTTGTCACCGACCACCTTTTTCCTGCTGGTGATCAACATCGTCTACGCCTTTTTCGAGACCTTCGGCATCATCGACGCCGCAACATCGGGCGGGCCGGGCAAGGACACCTCGATCCTGGTCTACAAGGTCTACTACGACGGCTTCAAGGCGATGGACCTCGGCGCATCGGCGGCGCAGTCGGTGGTGTTGATGGTGATCGTCATCGGGCTGACCGTGGTGCAGTTCCGCTTCGTCGAGAAAAAGGTGAATTACTGACATGGTGGAACGCCGCCCCCTGCTCAACGCGTTGTCCCACGTGGTGCTGATCCTGGGCGTGATGGTGGTCGCCTTTCCGCTGTACCTCACGTTTGTTGCGTCATCGCATACCGCACAGGACATCGTGCAGGCGCCGATGTCGCTGTGGCCCGGGTCGCAGCTGGTGGAGAACTTCAGCGCCGGCTGGAACGGCACGCGCACCGGCCAGGGGTCCAAGGCACCGGTGGGCCAGATGATGTGGGTCAGCCTGGTGACGGCCCTGACCATCGCCGTCGGCAAGATCGCCATCTCCTTGCTGTCCGCGTTCGCGATCGTGTATTTCCGGTTTCCGTTCCGGATGTTCTTCTTCTGGGCCATTTTTGTTACCTTGATGCTGCCGGTCGAGGTCCGCATCCTGCCGACCTACAAGGTCGTATCCGACCTCGGCATGCTCAACAGCTATGCCGGCCTGACCATTCCGTTGATCGCGTCGGCCACCGCCACCTTCCTGTTCCGCCAGTTCTTCCTGACGGTACCGGACGAACTGGTCGAGGCGGCGCGGGTGGACGGCGCCGGGCCGATGCGGTTCTTCAAGGATGTGCTGGTGCCGTTGTCCAGCACCTCGATAGCGGCCTTGTTCGTGATCCAGTTCATCTATGGCTGGAACCAGTACCTGTGGCCGCTGCTCGTTACCACCGAAGAGAGCATGTACCCGGTGGTGATCGGCATCAAGCGCATGATTTCCGGCGGCGACGCACAAACGGAATGGAGCGTGGTGATGGCTACCGCACTGCTCGCGATGATCCCTCCGGCCGTGGTCGTCGTGGTGATGCAGAAATGGTTTGTCAAAGGCCTGGTGGACACCGAAAAATAGACAGCGGAAAGAACCAATGGCAGCCATACAACTGAAAAACGTCATCAAGCGCTACGGCAGCGGCAAGACCGCCAACCAGGTGATACATGGCGTCAACGCAGACATCATCGACGGCGAGTTCGTGGTGATCGTGGGCCCGTCGGGCTGTGGCAAGTCCACCCTGCTGCGCATGGTGGCCGGGCTGGAAGAGGTCAGCAGCGGCGAGATCTCCATCGGCGGGCGGGTGGTCAATGACCTGGAGCCGGCCGAGCGTGACATCGCGATGGTGTTCCAGAACTATGCCCTGTACCCGCACATGAGCGTTTTCGACAACATGGCCTACGGCCTGAAGATCGCGAAGGTGCCGCTGGCCGACATCAAGACCCGGGTCGACAAGGCCGCCAAGATCCTGGAACTCGGCCCCTACCTCACCCGCAAGCCGCGCGAACTCTCCGGTGGCCAGCGCCAGCGGGTAGCGATGGGCCGTGCCATCGTGCGCCAGCCGCAGGTGTTCCTGTTCGACGAGCCGCTGAGCAATCTCGACGCCAAGCTGCGGGCGCAGACCCGCCTCGAGATCCAGAAACTGCACCGCGAACTCGGCATCACCTCGCTGTTCGTCACCCACGACCAGGTCGAGGCGATGACACTCGCCCAGCGCATGATCGTGATGAATGCCGGCGTGATGGAGCAGTTCGGCACCCCGGAGGAGGTCTACACCCGCCCGGCCACGACCTTCGTCGCCAGTTTCATCGGCTCCCCGCCCATGAACCTGCTGCGCAATGCGCCCGACGCCAGGCCAGGCACGATTGTCGGCATCCGTCCGGAGCACCTGGACATCACCAGCAGCGGCTGGGGCCTGCACGTGGAGGCGGTCGAGATGCTGGGTGCCGAGCGCCTGGTATACGGCCGCTGGTCGCATGGGGCCGGTGACGAAATGGTGATCCTGCGCACCGAGGA
>JANMZX010000514.1:0-5900 GCA_031383745.1 Rhodoferax sp.
GCGGCCGAAGCGGTCGACTTGACCGTCCGGGTGCTCGATGCGCTGGCCGGGCTCGACGCGGCCGACCCGATGCACCGCACCATCGCGCCCTCGCGCATCCTGCTGGACGAGTCGGTGCAGGTGACGGGGATCTGCAGCGCCGGGCCGATGGCGCAGGACGGGGCTGCTGACAGGCGCGCGCAGGACGTTGCCACGCCGGCGGCCCGCGTGTATGCGGCCGGGAGGTTCCTGGCCGAGATGCTGGCGGGGCGGTCGCTGACACCACACGGCGACGCACCCCCCATGGACGCCAGCACGCCGCCCGGGACGCCGGTATTGCCAGCCGGGCTGGGTGCCGATGTCGACGACGTCCTGCGTGCCATCGTATCCCGCGCGATTGCGCGGGATGCCTCCGAACGCCACACCGACGTCGACGCCTTGCGGCAGACCCTCATCGACTGGTCGGCCACGGTGCCGGTCGGGCAGGTGCCGGGCAAGCCGGGCAGCAGCGCTGAAAGCAGCGCTGGCCCGCTGGCGTCGCTGATGCAGCGCATGCGCCACAACGCGGATTTCCCGGCCATGTCGAATTCGGTCGGGCGCATCCAGGGGATCGTCAGCTCGGACACCGAAAGCGTGAGCAGCCTGACCAACGAGATACTGAAGGATGTGGCGCTCACGAACAAGCTGCTGCGCATGGTCAACAGCGTGCACCTGGCGCGTGGCGGCGGCGCCATCAGCACGGTATCCCGGGCGGTCAGCCTGGTGGGGTTCAATGGCATACGCAACATGGCGCTGGGCCTGGTGCTGCTCGAGCACATGCAGGACAAGGCCCATGCCAATGACCTGAAGGACGAGTTCGTCCGTTGTCTGATGGCCGGCACGGTCGCCGCGCAGCTCTGCGCGGTGGCTCGCGACAGCGAAGAAGCCTTTGTCGGCGGCATGTTCCAGAATCTGGGTCGCTTGCTGGCCGAGTTCTATTTCCCCGAGGAGGCGCGTACTGTGCGCAGGATGGTCCACTCGGTCCAGAAGCCGGTCAGCGAGCCGCTCGCCGCCGCACAGGTGCTGGGGCTGGATTTTGAAACGCTGGGTATCGGTGTGGCCAAGGGCTGGGGCTTGCCGGAAGGCATTCAGCGCTGCATGCGCAAACCTGCCGGGCGCCCGCCCGCCACGCCTCCGGCGGATCCAATCGAGCGGTTGCGCTGGATATCCGCTGCCGCCAATGACATCGCCGATGTGCTGCTTCACACCGAGACGCTGGACGTCGAGGCGCGGTTGACGCAATGCGGCCGCCACCATGCGAACGTGCTGGGATTCAGCGCCCAGGAGATGGAGGCGAATATCCTGACCGGGCGCAGGCAGCTGCTCGAGTTGACCGCGGCCATGCAATTGCAGGTCAGGCCGGGCTCGGGCGCGGCCAGGCTGCTGCAGTTGCCGGGGGACATGCAGCCCGACGGTGCGCTGAGAGATCCGCTGGTCCTGCACGCCGTCCCCGTTGGCGACATGGGCCCAGCCGATGCTGTCGAGCGCGACGATCCGCAGTTCGTGACGCGGACCCTGACGGCGGGTATCGCCGACGTGACCCACGCGGTGGCCGAGGGGGTCGGACTCAGCGATGTCTTGCGCATGGTCCTGGAAACGATGCTGCGCGCGATGCCGTTCGAGCGGATCATCTTCTGCATGCTGGATCCCAAGACCAACGCGCTGACCGGCCGTTTCGGTCTCGGCAGTGGTGTGGCCGCCGTCGTGCGCGAATTCCAGGTATCGCTCAAGCCGACCCAGCCCGATCTGTTCGCAACCGTCTGCAACCGGGGTGTGGACACGCTGATCAGCGACGCGACCGAGGCGCGGGTGGCTGGCAATTTGCCCCGTTGGTACCGCAAGTCGGTGAACGCCACCACTTTCCTGCTGCTGCCGCTGCACCTGAAGGGCAAGCCCTTTGGCCTGATCTATGCCGACATGGGGGCCCAGGGTGGCGTGAAACTCGACGACCGGGAGTTGTCACTGCTGCGCACGCTGCGCGACCAGGCCGTCACGGCGTTCAGGCACGCGGCCTGAGGACGCGCAACGCACGGCACAGGCCTGTGCGTGCAACGCATGGGGTGCGCGCGGGCGGGGCTTCAGGGTTGTCCCGGGGTTGACGGCGTTCTGATGGTAGAGCTAACATGTCAGCGCGTCAATCAATTCTTTCACGCGCATCGTTTCACCGGCCCGCACACCCGCATGCTCAAAGGCATCCCGCCACTGTTGTCACCCGACCTGCTGCACGCGCTGGCCAGCATGGGTCATGGTGACGAACTGGTGCTGGCGGATGCCAATTTTCCGGCCGCCACCCATGCCAGGCGGCTGATCCATTTGCCGGGAAGCAGTGCCCCCGATGTGTTGCAGGCGATCCTCGCCCTGTTGCCGCTGGACGATTTCGTGGCGCAGTCCGCATGGACGATGCAGGTGGTCGGCGACCCGGCGGCACGCCCCCCGGTCGTGGCCGAATTCGATGCGGTGCTGCGAGCCCATGGATGCCGGAGCGCCGCTGCCCTGGAGCGGTTCGACTTCTACCACCGTGCATCCGCGGCGTTCGCGATCGTGGCAACGGGCGAGACGCGCATCTACGGCAACATCCTGCTCAAGAAGGGGGTCGTGCGCCCATGAGTGCCGCATTGCGCCAGCTCGAGGCCGTGCCGTCCGCGCCCGCCGTCAGCCAGCGCGCACGCGCCTACCAGGGCTTCACGCACCAGATCCTGAGCGGCGGCATCCGCAGCGGGCAGTTCATTTCGCAGCGTGAACTGATGGCCCTGCTGGACATGCCCCTGGGCGCGGTGCGCGAGATGATCCCGCGGCTGGAGGCGGGCGGCCTGGTCAAGACCGTGCCGCAACGTGGCCTGCAGATCGCGCATGTGGACCTCAAGCTGATCCGCAACGCCTTCCAGGTGCGCGCGATGATCGAGCGCGAGGCGATCCTGCATTTCGTGCATAGCGCCACCGCACAGGAGCTCGACGCCATTGCGTCCAGCCACCGTGAGATCCTGCGCCGTGCGACCGCCGTCGACACCGACCCGGGCCTGATCGACGACGCGCAGGCGATCGACTGGGGCTTGCACGACCGCATGGTGGATGCGCTGGGCAACGACATCGTGTCCGAGATGTACCGGGTCAACAGCCTGCGGGTGCGACTGATCAAGCTCGAGCACAGCGTAATCACCCCGGCACGCCTGATCCCCGCCATGCAGGAACACCTGTTGTTCATCACCGCGCTGCAGGCCCGCGACGCGGAGCGCGCCATGGAGCTGCTCGACGCGCATATTCACAGTGCGCGCGACCGCGTGCTGACCGCCCCCCTGGAGCAGGTGCGTGCGGAATGGACACACCGAATCCCGGACGCCACGTTGGCGGCCGGACCATCGAAAAAGAGGAAGCCACTTGCACCATGACATCCACGGGCTCTGGCCCGCCCTGCTGATCCCGGTCGGCTCCGAAGGCACGGTCGACACACCACGGGCGCTGGCCCACGCCCGGCGCATGCTGGACGCCGGCTGCGACGGCGTCACCCTGTTCGGCACCACGGGGGAGGGCCCGGCCTTCACGACGACCGAACGCAAGGCCCTGCTGGCGGCCCTGCTGGCCGGCGGCGTGCGGGCGGACCAGATCGTCGTCACCACCAGCGCCTGCGCACTGCCCGACGCGATCGATCTCGGACGCCACGCCTCCAGCCTGGGATGCCACCGGCAGATGTTCATGCCGCCGTTCTACTTCCGGGCGCCGCGGGACGCCGGCATCGAGGCGGCGGTGACCCAGGTGGTACAGGGCATCGGGGACCCGACGCTCAAGCTGCTGCTGTACCACATCCCCGGGCTGAGCAGCGTCTCGTTCAGCCATGCCAGCATCGCCGCACTGGCACAGCGGCACCCTGGGCAGGTCATCGGCGTCAAGGACAGCAGTGGCGACCTGGAGCACGGCCTGGCACTGGCGCACGCGTTTCCGTCGCTGGCCATCCTGGTCGGCGCCGAACAGCATGTGGCGGCCACGATGCGGGCCGGCGGGTCGGGTTCCATCAACGGGCTCGCCAACATCGCGCCACGGCTGATGCGCCGCATCATCGACGCGCCAAAGCAGGTCAGCGCCGCGGATGCGTGGCTGGTCGACGAGCTGCTGGCCCTGCTCAGCGTGCAACCGGGCATGCCCTTCGTGTGCGTCTACAAGACCATGCTCGCCGAGCAGACCGGTGACGATGCCTGGCTGCATGTGCGTGCGCCGCTGTCCCTGCTGGATAACACCGAGGCGCAAGCCATCCGCGCGGGGTATCGTGCCATTGGCCCGGCACTCGCCGACATCTGATCGATCATTTTTCCAAGGAGACACCACCATGACAACATCCACCACGACCATCCGACGCCGCACTGTGCTGGGCGCTGCAGCCGCCCTGGCTGCAACAACACTGCCGGCGCTGTCCCAGTCCAGGACCGTGCTGCGCATCTCCACGCCGGCCGTGCCGGACGACTGGCATGGCAAGATGTGGACCGTGTTCAAGGAGTCGCTCGACAAGAGCGCGCCGGGCGAGTTCGACGTGCAGATCAACCTCAACGGCTCGCTCTTCAAGCAGGGCACGGAGCCCGCCGCCATGGCGCGCGGCAACCTGGAACTGGCCGCCATCTCGGCGCAGGACATCGCCAAGATACTGCCCGAGTACTCGATCTTCACGGCCGGCTACCTGATCCGCGACCCCGACCACCAGCAGAAGGTCTTCAACGGCCCGATCGGCGCCGAGATGTACAAGGCCGTGGCAGAGAAGATGGACGTGCAGGTGCTTGGAATGGGCTATCTTGGCCGTCGCCAGCTCAACCTGCGCGAACCGCGAAATGTACGCACACCGGCTGACCTCAAAGGTTTGAAGTTGCGCATGCCCGGCTCCAAGGAGTGGCTGTTCCTGGGCGAGGCCTTGGGCGCTAACCCAACGCCCCTCGCATTCACAGAGATCTACCTCGGTTTGAAGACCGGGACCATCGACGGTCAGGACAATCCGCTACCAACTGTGCGTGCCTTCAAACTCTATGAGGTCACCAAGCAGATTGTGTTGACGAGCCATTTGACCGATGCCGTCTTCATCGCTATCTCAAACAAGAGCTACAACGCGATGAGCTTTGCACAAAAACGCAAGGTGACTGATGCGGCAAAGGCAGCGGTCGCTTACAACGACGAGAACCGCATCAAGGAGGAGGCCCAATTGGTGGACTTCTTCAAGAAGGAAGGTCTGCAGGTCACCACGCCCGATGTCGAGTCCTTCCGCAAGACGGTGCAGGCGGCCTACCAGAATTCGGAATACGCCAAGGTCTGGCCCAAGGGCCTGCTGGAGCGCATCAACGCGGTGAAGTAGCCGCATGCGCTGGATCAAGGGCGCCGCCAACCTGGTCGGCGGCAGCCTCTTCCTGGCCCTGTTCGCGGTCTTCGTGCTGCAGGTGACGGCCCGTTTCGCCTTCAACAAGCCCATGGCGTGGACCGACGAGGCGGCGGTCATCCTCTACATCTGGGTCATCCTGTGGGCCGCCGCCTTCGTGGTGCCCGAGCGCGAGCATGTGATGTTCGACCTGGTCTGGAACAGCGTCGGGCGGCGCACGCGCCTGGTGATGCGCGTCGCGGGCAACCTGCTGGTGGGTGGCCTGGCGGCGGTCGCCATCCCGGGCACCTGGGATTACGTGCGCTTCATGGCGCGTGAAGGCACACCGGTGCTGAACCTGCCCTTCATGTGGGTGTTCCTGCCCTTCGTGTTCCTGATGGTGGCGCTCACCCTGCGTTGCGCCTGGGCGATCTGGCAGGCGGTGCACGGCATCGGGCTGGACGCGGAGCTGCACCTGTCATGAGCACCGGAATTCTTGTGCTTGTCGGCGTGATGGTCGCCGGCCTGCTGATGCGCATGCCGATCGGCTTCTCGA
>JANMZX010000517.1:0-10153 GCA_031383745.1 Rhodoferax sp.
GCCTTCAGGGCGCCATAGACAAGCAGGCTGCATACGACAGCCCACAGGATCCCCATGGCAGTCCCGATGACCTGTGCGGACAGTGTCACGCCGCCGAGCCCGCCCAGCGCCTTGCTCCCGAAAATGCCGGCTGCCAGGCCACCCCAGGTGCCACACAGGCCGTGCAGGGGCCACACGCCTAGGACATCGTCGATCTTCCATTTGTTCTGTGTCAGCGTGAACATCACCACGAAGATCGCGCCGGCAATGCCGCCTGTGACCAGGGCACCCACGGGGTGCATCAGGTCCGATCCGGCGCACACGGCCACCAGGCCAGCCAGGGGGCCGTTGTGGATGAAGCCGGGGTCGTTCCTGCCCAGCACCAGGGCGACCAGGGTGCCGCCGACCATGGCCATCAATGAATTCACTGCAACCAGCCCGGAGATCTTGTCGATGGTCTGGGCGCTCATGACGTTGAAGCCAAACCAGCCCACGGTCAGGATCCATGCTCCGAGAGCGAGGAACGGGATGTTGGATGGCGGATGCGCGCTGATGGAGCCATCCTTGCGATAGCGGTTGGCGCGCGCGCCGAGCAGCACCACGGCCGGCAGTGCCAGCCAGCCACCTACCGCGTGGACCACTACCGAGCCCGCGAAATCATGGAACTCCTGCCCGGTGCTGGCCTT
Organism: Rhodoferax sp.; assembly: GCA_031383745.1. Lineage (GTDB taxonomy): Bacteria > Pseudomonadota > Gammaproteobacteria > Burkholderiales > Burkholderiaceae_C > CAISIP01. Next base: position 666 of record JANMZX010000517.1, read on the forward strand.
GATCCAGGCCTGGATGCCGTAGCGCTGGTTCCACGCAATGCCCTCGAATACCGGGTAGACGACCCCCACGATCACGGCGGTGCCGATGAGCTGGGGCCAGAACTTGGCGCGTTCGGCGATGCCGCCCGAAATGATCGCCGGAATTGCGGCCGCAAAGGTCAGGAGAAAGAAGAACTTGACCAGCTCATAACCGTTGCGCGCGGCAAGTTCCTCCGCTCCCACGAGGAAGCTTGTTCCGTAGGCGACGCCATAACCGACCAGGAAATAGACCACGGTCGACACCGAAAAGTCCACCAATATCTTGACCAGTGCATTCACCTGGTTCTTTTTCCGGACGGTTCCAAGCTCCAGAAACGCAAATCCTGCATGCATGGCAAGCACCATGATGCCGCCCAAGAGGATGAACAACGCGTCCGATCCCTGTTTTAGTGCTTCCATATGGTTCTCAGGTTCAAAATACGCACAACTTCCGTGCATTACGGAAGACAATCGTTAGACAGCACCAAAATAAGCAAAAAATGCGCCATCTTGGGACTGTGCGCGCCATTAGCGTGCACGCGTGCCCGGCTCGGCGCTGTTGTTGCTCCATTGCACTGGCTGGCTGCGACGACAGGGCGGATGGCGCAGACGGCAGACTTATACTCGTGGCTTGTGCCGATTTGCTTCAGCTTGCGGGCACCGGGATCGATGAATCCCGAGAATCAGCTAAAGACGGTATCCGCTACCTCCAGGTAACCCGGCCCCGCCTTTGGCGACGCCGGGTTTTTTTATGCTTGTCACACCGTCCACCATGCACTTTGCCGAACCACTGCGCTTGCGCAGCGGGGCGTCGATTCGGGCCTACGACCTGTGCTACGAGACCTACGGCACGCTCAATCCGGACAGGTCCAACGCGGTGCTGGTGCTGCATGCGTTGAACGCATCCCACCACCTGGCAGGTGTCTACGCGGGTCAGGACAAGTCCGACGGCTGGTGGGACACCATGATCGGGCCCGGCAAACCGGTCGACACCAACCGGTTCTTCGTGATCGGCGTGAACAACCTGGGCTCTTGTTTTGGCTCTACCGGGCCCATGCACACGAACCCGGAAACCGGCTTGACCTATGGCGCGTCGTTTCCGGTGGTGACCGTGGAGGACTGGGTCGCGGCCCAGGCGCGCCTGCTTGACGAACTGGGTATTACCACGCTGGCCGCCGTCATGGGAGGCAGCCTCGGCGGCATGCAGGCCTTGAGCTGGGCCCTGCAGTACCCGGAGCGTGTGCGCCATGCCGTGGTGATCGCCAGCGCCCCCAACCTGACCGCAGAAAACATCGCTTTCAACGAGGTGGCGCGTCGCGCGATTGTCACCGACCCGGATTTCAACGGCGGCGACTTCTACGCCCGCGACGGTCGGCCCGAGACCAAGCCAAAACGCGGCTTGCGTATCGCGCGCATGATCGGCCACATCACCTATCTGAGCGACGACGTGATGAACGAGAAGTTCGGGCGGGAATTGCGCAATACCTTGCTGGACGAGGACGACAGCAGCAGCCCTGGCGAGTACCAGTACACCACGCAGGACGTCGAATTCCAGATCGAGAGTTATCTGCGCTACCAGGGCGACAAGTTCGCCGAGTACTTCGATGCCAACACCTACCTGCTGATCACACGCGCGCTGGACTACTTCGACCCGGCGCGTGACTTTGGCGGCAGCCTGAGCGCGGCGCTGGCGCGTGCCAGCGCGCGCTTCCTGCTGGTCAGTTTCACGACCGACTGGCGGTTTTCGCCGCGGCGCAGCCGCGAACTGGTGAAGGCGCTGCTGGACAACCGGCGTGACGTGAGTTACGCGGAAATCGACGCACCGCACGGCCACGATGCCTTCTTGCTGGACGACCCGCGCTACATGCACCTGGTGCGCGCCTATTTCGGCCAGATCAGCGCGGAGTTTGCCCGATGAGACACCGCGCGGTGGCCTCAACCGGATCGCGCCTTCGCGCGCAGCCGGTCTTTGCTGTGCGCGGCGAAGCACGCAGGGGACGCGCATGAGCGACCAGCTGACGATGGAGGCGATTGCACGCCTGGTTCCGACCGGCGCGCGGGTACTCGATCTGGGATGTGGCGATGGCAGCCTGCTGGCCTACCTGCGAACCCAGCGCGCATGCACCGGGTACGGCATCGAGATCGCCGATGACAACCTGCTGGCCTGCGTGCACAAGGGCGTGAATGTCATCCAGGCCAACCTGGATGAAGGCCTTGCCATGTTCGATGATGCGAGTTTTGACGTGGTGTTGCAGATCGACACGCTGCAGCATTTGCGCAATGCCGAGATCATGTTGCGGGAAACCGCCCGCGTCGGGCGCATCGGGATCGTCGCATTTCCGAACTTCGGTCACTGGCCCAATCGCCTGAGCGTGTTGCGCGGGCGCATGCCGGTGACGCGCCGCTTGCCCTACCAGTGGTACGACACGCCCAATATCCGGGTCGGAACCTATGCCGACTTTGCCGTGCTGGCACAACGCAACGGGCTGCGCATCCAGGACAGTTTCGGCCTGCAGGACGGCGCCACCGTGCGCTGGCTTCCAAACCTGCGGGCGTCGACCGCGGTTTTCAGGTTCTCGCGCTAGCCGCGCACCAGGCAGGGCATCTTGGGGTTGAACGTCCAGTTCGGCACCAGGAACTGCATGGCGAGCGCATCGTCGCGTGCGCCCAGTCCGTGACGCAGGTAGAGCTGGTGGGCCTTGTCCACCTGTTCCATATCCAGCGTCACGCCCAGTCCGGGGCTGGAGGGTACACGGATACGCCCGCCGACGATCTGCAAGGGCTCGCGGGTGATGCGCTGCCCGTCCTGCCAGATCCAGTGGGTGTCGATGGCCGTGACCTTGCCGGGCGCTGCTGCCGCGACGTGGGTGAACATGGCCAGTGACACGTCGAAATGGTTGTTGGAATGCGAGCCCCACGTCAGGCCCCACATCTGGCACAGCTGCGCAACCCGGACGGAACCCTGCATGGTCCAGAAGTGCGGGTCCGCCAGCGGAATGTCGACCGAATGCAGCGCGATCGAATGGGCCATCTCGCGCCAGTCCGTGGCCACCATGTTGGTAGCGGTCATGAGGCCGGTGGCACGACGGAACTCCGCCATCACCTCCCGCCCCGAAAAAGCGCCCTCCGCGCCGCACGGGTCTTCGGCATAGGCGAGTTCCCGGTGGCGGTCGCGGCACAGCCGGACGGCGTCCGCGAGCAACCAGCCGCCATTGGGGTCGAGCGTCACCCGCGCGTCGGGGAATCGTTCATGCAGCGCGATGATGGCCTCGATTTCTTCCTCTCCCCGCAACACGCCGCCCTTGAGCTTGAAGTCCCGGAAACCATAACGCGCGTGCGCGGCCTCGGCCAGCCGGACAACGGCACCGGCGGTGGTCGCGGCTTCATGGCGCAGTCGCAGCCAGGCGTCGTCAGCGGCGGGTTCGCTGCGGTACGGCAAGTTCGTGCGGGTGCGGTCGCCGACGTAGAAAAGGTATCCCAGGACGTCTACCGCATCGCGTTGCTGGCCTTCACCCAGAAGTGCCGCAACAGGCACCTGGAGGAACTGGCCCAGCAGGTCCAGCAAGGCGCTTTCGACCGCCGTCACGGCATGGATCGCGACGCGCAGGTCGAAGGTCTGGTTGCCCCGCCCGGCACTGTCGCGATCGGCAAAACGGCTGCGCAGCCGGTTCAGGACGGGGTTCCAGTGACCGATGGACTGCCCCTCTACCCATGGCCGTGCGTCTTCCAGCGTCTGGCGTATTTTTTCGCCACCAGGCACTTCTCCGACGCCGATATGACCGGCGTCATCACGCAACACAACGAGATTGCGGGTGAAAAACGGTCCGTGCGCGCCACTCAGGTTCAGCAGCATGCCGTCATGACCGGCGACCGGTATTACCTGCATGCGCACGATGCGTGGCGTGCCAGGTGTGTCGTTGACGTTTTGCACGGGTGTGGAGGGTGATCGGGTCATGGCTGGAATGCAATCAACAATTGGCAGAGAACTGGTCAGTCATCCTATAACTGGACATCGATGTCGGCCGGTCATTGGCGGGCATCACGGGCCGGAAGCTGGTACTCGGGCCATCGCCGCCTCCTGGGTCTGTTTTCGCAGACGCTCCCGGCTGTTGCTGAGGTGGGTGCGCATTGCTGCCCGCGCCGCTTCCGCATCCCGGTTGCGGATTGCCACCAGAATGCTGTCGTGTTCGCTGTTGACCCGTTGCAGGTAGTTGAGCCGGCCTTCGGGCGCGTGGCGCGGCGTGTTCACGCGTGTGCGTGGGATGATCATCGCGCCCAGGTAATTCATCAGCTCCGAGAAATGCCGGTTTCCGGTGGCGCTTGCCACCTCCATGTGGAACTGGAAGTCCGACGGCACGGCATCGGAGTCCTGTGCGATCGACGTCTGGAACGCCCTCAAGGCGGTTTCCATCGCATCCAGGTTGGCATCAGTGCGCCGTTGCGCTGCCAGGCCAGCCGCCTCCGTTTCCAGTCCGATACGCAATTCCAGCACGGCGATCACGTCAGCCACCGTGGCAAAGTCCTGGGCAGAGATCCTGAAGTTGCCGCCCGGATCGCGCGGGCTGATGAAGGTGCCGATACCGTGGCGGGTTTCCACCAGCCCGGAGGCCTGCAGGCGAGACAGCGCCTCGCGAACGACGGTCCGGCTCACGTCGAAGCGAACCATGATCTCGGCCTCGGTCGGGAGCTTGTCGCCCGGCTGCAACTGGCCGCCGCGGATCGAATCGCCGAGCTTGTCGACGATCTCCATGACCAGACCACGTGGCCGGCGCGCGCGCTGCGCGGGAGCTGCGGAGCCGACCTCGGCAGTGACTTCAGCGGGCATCAGGGTTTTCCTCAGGGCAGCCGGAAACTGCTTGACAGTGAAAATGCGGATCTTCACAATCACAGTTGTCAGACAACACATGACTGACATCTGGATTGCTGGCGCAGACTGTAGCAAAGCTGCGGGAAATGTCCAGCAGCACCACGCCAGCCGGTGAAACGGGCGGCGCCACGACGGGGAAAGACATGACGATCAAGGTGCATGAACGACTGCTGCTGACCGGCGCCGCCGGCGGGCTGGGCAAGGCCATGCGCGGCCCGCTGGCGGCCAACTGCAACACCCTGCGCCTGTCCGATCGGGTCGACCCCGGGCCGGCCAACGACGGCGAAGAGGTCATGCTGGCCGACCTGGCGGATGCGGAAGCGGTGCTCGGCATCATGCGTGGGGTGGACGCGGTCGTCCACCTGGGTGGCATTTCGGTCGAAGGCCCGTTCGGGCCGATCCTGCAGGCGAACATCCTGGGTGCGTACAACCTCTACGAGGCGGCGCGCAAATGCGGCACGAAGCGCGTGGTGTTCGCCAGCTCCAACCATGTCACCGGGTATTACCGCCAATCGGAAACGATCACGGCAGACCATCCGCCGCGTCCGGACGGCCTGTACGGCGTCAGCAAGGCGTTTGGCGAGGATCTGTCGCGTTTCTACTTTGACCGATATGGGATCGAGACCGCCTGTGTGCGCATCGGGTCGTCGTTCCCGGAACCCCGCGACCGGCGCATGCTGGCCACCTGGCTCAGCTATGGCGACCTGCACCGTCTCATCACGGCCTGCCTGACTACGCCGGTGCTGGGGCACACCATCGTGTTCGGCATGTCCGACAACCCGGTGACCTGGTGGGACAACGCCCGCGCGCGCCATCTCGGGTACACACCCCGGGACAGCTCAGAGCCCTTTCGTGACGCCATGTATGCGCGCACCCCCCTGCCCGACCCGACCGACCCGGTGGCCACGCACCAGGGTGGCGGGTTCCTGCGCATGGGGCCGTTCGAACAGTCTTGATGCGTATCGGTCGCCGCCGACCGGCCGCACCAGCCCGGGCATCACGTTGCCGACGGCGTCCGAAAATGCGGGTGCTGAAGGCCGCCGACGTACATCTACATTGCTCGCCGGATGTGGTGACGATCGAGAACCGCGGCAAGAAGCTCGAACCGCCTGCCAACGCCCAGCACATGGCCAGTGAGCGATTCATCGCCGCGGTGTGCGAGCGGGGCATCGGTGTCATGTGCGACCCTGGCCCAGTGTTTCGCAATGTTGGGTGACCACCTGCCGGCGGGCGCCGTCAATGCGGCACAGGCGACGCGGTGGCGGGCGGTCCGACAGGGGCTCAGGGTGCGCCGAACACCGTGACGCCGGCCAGAGGCGTGGCCGGGCTCGGGCTGTACATGGTGCCGTCGGCTTCGTCGCGCGTCGACGGGCTGGCGGGCAGGAACTCGAGTGTGACGACCTGCGCCAGGCGCACCACCGAGCCGGGCCCGATGGGCCATTCCTGGTCGCGCTGCACCACCACACCGTCGACCTCGGTCAGCTGGCCCGACAGGGGCTTGAGCACATACCCATCGGCGCGGCTGAGAAGCTCGAAATGCCGCCGGCTGATCTGCCGCGTGGCCATGGTGTCAGGGACGGCGAGGATGACGTCGTGCATACCCGGGCGCTGCGCCGATTCGCCCCGGCCAAAACACAGCGTGTCCAGGGGCGGCAAGGCGAGGCTTTCGCCCGACTCGTGGATCAGCACCTGGCCCGGGAAGCGGGCGTGATCGCGCCAGGGGAGTTCCAGCAGTTCCACCGGACGCGTGATGCCCTTGAGCGGCACGCTGTCCAGCGGCCGGCAGCGCTGCCGCTGCGCCAGGTCGAGCTGCGTGGACACCTCGCGTGACAGGCGGATCTGCGCCGGTTGGGCGGCGGATGCGATGCGCGCGCACAGGTTGACGCTGTCGCCGGTGACCACCTCGCCGTCGGTCAGCACCGGGCCCCAGTGCATGCCAATGCGCAGGTTGAGCTGGTGCGGGCGCGGCCGGTTCTGGTTTTCGGTCGACACCAGCTGCTGCAGGCCGACCATCGCGTCAGCCGCTTCGATGGCCGAGTCGAAGACCACGAAGGCGCCGTCGCCGGCCTTGTCCACGATCCGGCCGCCGCGCATGGACACGCTGCGCTCGAGCAGGTCGAAATGCAGCTGCTGCAGACGGCCACCGGCCTCGTCGCCGAACTGCGCAAAGTAGCGGGTGGATTCGACGATGTCGGTGAATACCAGCGCCACCGTGCGTTCGAACCGGCGCGCCAGCTCCTGCGACAGCGCCGTCTGCAGCCGGATGATCTCGGTCATGGTCAGTGCGCCGGGATCAAAAGCTGGCATGGGTGTCAGGCAAAATTCCAGCATAGCGGCATGCGGCCATGCATGTCAACGGATCGTTCCTTTATCGGTCAGAATGGCTGCGATGACAAGGGTTTTCCGATGACGATCAGCAAGCTGGGCCGCTACGACATCATCCGTGTCCTGGGCAAGGGGGCGATGGGCCTGGTGTACGAGGCGCGGGATCCGAACCTGGACCGGCGTGTCGCGATCAAGACGATAAAGGTGGAAAACCTGTCGGCAGAGGCGTCGGCCGACTACGAAGCCCGGTTTCGCACCGAAGCGCGTTCCGCGGCGCGCCTGCAGCACCCCAACATCGTCAGCGTGTACGACTCCGAGCCCCACGGCGACGTGGCCTATCTGGTGATGGAGTATGTGCAGGGCGAAGACCTGAAGCAGCACCTGGACGGCGGGAAGCTGTATTCGCTGGAGCAGTCCCTGGCCATGCTGCGTGACCTGCTGGCGGCACTGGACTACGCGCATCGGCAGAACATCGTGCACCGCGACGTGAAACCGGCCAACCTGCTGGTGGAAGCCAGCGGTCGTGTCAAGCTGACCGATTTCGGCGTGGCCAGGATCCAGGACTCCGGTGAAGCCACCCGCACCAAGGGCTCGATGGTCGGCACGCTCAAGTACATGTCGCCCGAGCAGGTCCAGGGGCAGTCGGTGGACGCCCGGGCCGACCTGTTCGCCGCAGGCGTCGTGTTGTACCAGCTGCTCACCGGCAAGCGCCCGTTCGATGGCGACAGCGAGTTCGCCATCATCCACCAGATCGTGAGCCAGAACCCGCCCGCGCCGAGCACCATCAACCCCCAGTTGCCGCCGGCGCTGGATGCCGTCGTGGCGCGGGCGCTGGCGAAGCAGCGCGAGCAGCGCTTCGCGAGCGCGCAGGACTTCGCGCTGGCGTTGCAGGAGGCCAGCGGACAGGTGGCCGACCCGACCATCGTGCCACCGCCCGGTCCGCGCGAAGCACGTGGCGGCAGCAGCACCGGCTCCGGCGCCTCGCGCTCCCGTACCGGCGGCTCGACAGCGGGCCTGGTCAGCGCGGGCGACGGTTCCGGGTCGTCGGTGACGCAGGAACTCGAATTGGTCTACTGGAAGGACGTCAAGGAATCGGATGATCCGGAGGAACTGCAGGGCTTCATGGACCGCTTCCCGGACGGCATCTACTACGACCTCGCGCGCCGCCGGCTGAAGAAACTGGTGGACCGGGAGCGCGGGGAAAACTCCGCCACCCTCGCCGCCACGATGGCCTTGCCTGCGGGCGCAGCCGCGGCGCCATCCGGTGCCGCCCATGACGCGACGCTGGTGCAGGCCCGGTCGGACCCGGTGCCTGCCCGGCAGGCTGTGGCAGGTGTGCCGCCCGCAGGGCAGGATGCGCCGGTGCAAGCCGCGCCCGCGGCGCAGCCGCTGGCAGCGCCGCTGGCGGGCGCGCACACGTCGCCGGCCCGGCGTTCGAAGGCGCCGATGTTCGCGGCCATTGCGGCGGTGGTGGTAGTGGCGGCGGGTATTGCCATCAAGCTGTCCTCGGGCGGTCCGGCACCCGGCGTCGATACCGGATCCGCGCCGGCGGCCTCGGCGCCGTCAGCCAGCCCCCAGGCTGCGCCGGCCGCCCATGCCTCGGCGGGCGCTGATGTCGCGCTGGCGGCGGCGCCGAAGCCCCTTGCATCGGCTGCGGCCGCAGCACCACTGGCTGCCAAGGCACCGCTGCGGCCGGCCTCGGCTGCCACAGACAAGGCGCTGCCCAGGGCGCCGACTGCCAAATCGGCGCTTGCCGAGATGCCAGCCGCGACCCCCGCGCCGATGCCGACGCCGGCACCGGTAGCCCGGAGTGCACCTGCCAAGCCGATGCAGGACGCACCGGTAGTCGCGCCGGCGCTTGCAGCCAACCCGGCGCAAGCCTGTGAAGGCCGCGTCTTGCTGGGCTTCCAGGCGTGCCTGAACGAACAGTGCGCCAAGCCGGCGTTTGCCAATGCGGCGGTTTGTGTGGAGCGCCGGGCTGCGGAAAAAAACCGCAACAACCAGCAGCGCAACGAACGCAACTGATGCGCTTGCTGGTACGTGCACCAGCGCGCAAACGCGCCACGCACAGCGGCTCCCCCCGTCCACCCACACGACCGAACCGATCATCCTAGATTCGGCAGTTGACCGCTTGTTTCCGCTTGCAACTCCATATGAACATTGAGTTTTGTACCCACGACGGCGTTCACCACCTGGGTGAGAGCGCTACGCACCCGATCGAGCCGCGCTGCGGCACGCTGGCGGCGTTGCTTCTCCTCGCGGGCATGAGCCCGCAGCG
>JANMZX010000532.1:0-5392 GCA_031383745.1 Rhodoferax sp.
ACTCATGCCCAGCAAAAGGAATCGATCCTCGCCAACAGAGTTCTGCTCGTCGAAAAATTGCACTGCAAAGTCGTCGTAGAAGACGCTCTTGGCCGCCTCGAAGGTGACCTTGTGCTTCCTGGCGTTCGACACTGCCTTGACCGGGTTCCACTCGAATCGCATGCATACATTGTATGGATGAAGATGCGATAGTCAAGCGCGGGCTCTTGAGTGCGTTCACGACGATGAACCGCACGGGTTCGTGCCGGCGCCGGCCCTTTCGCTGTGCCGGGTGACCCATCGTACGGATCCTGCAATGCAAGGCCTGCCATCGGGCCCCGACTGGGGCGACGGGCAGCTGATGCATGCGGGGGCGGCGGCGTACATGGTGTCGTGAGCCTCGTGCCGCGACCAGCGGCCATGCCGCTGCCATCGGTGCGTACGCTCCTGGCCGGCCGCCCGGCGGCAATGCACTACCGCGGGTCGCGCTGGCGCAGGAACTCCGCAAACAGCGGGTCGTCGATGCTGGCGCCCGCATTGCTCCTGGTCAGCAGGCCGTTGCGTTTGAGTTTTTCCAGCGACGACCGGACCTTGGAGATCGTCGGTTTCGCTCCGGGGATCGATGCAAGGGCCGCCAGCGTGGTCTGGCTCAACGGTGCCTCGCCCCGGGCAAGGGCCACCAGCACACCCTGGTCGAAGGCGTCCACCGAGTTCAGGAGCGCGCGCCAGATGGCACACTGCTGGTCGCTGGCCATGTAGTGGTCGATCCCCCGCCCGACGTCGGTGATGCCTTCGGCCGACATAGCCTTGACCACGTCGCGCATCAGGCCTGGCCGCAAGCCGATGCGGCCGAATCCAGCGCGCAGGTCGGCCAGATCCAGCCTTTTGCCGGGATGCACCTTGCGAAAGTGGTCGGCCAGCAGGCGCAGGAACTCGTCGCCCAGGAAGGGGAAGTCGAGCACCTGCGCAAACTGGTACATCGGTGCGCCGGCGGTGTTCATGAGCCGGGCCAGCCCCTCCTGCGACGACCCGGTGAACACCGCGGCGACTTCCGCCCGCCGCTTGTGCAGCACGGCGCGCAGGCTGGCGACCATCGAGGTCCCGTCGGCGGCCTCACCCAGGGTTTGCACTTCGTCCAGCATCAACAGGATCTGCCCTCCATGCTGCCTGGACAGGCGCATGGCGAGCGCGTCCAGCCGCAACGCCGGCGCGTCCGGCAGGCTGCGCCGGCTGGGTTGCGGGCCCAGGTCCACGCTGGCGCCAAATGCCCCGATCTTTGTGACCGGTGTGTTGGCCAGCTTGCCGACCCGGCTTGCGGGGACACGCAGATCGTCAATCGCCTCCTCGAGGGCATGGTTCACGGCTTCGAGCGGCGCCGACTTGTGCAGCCACAGGTCGGCGTACACGGGTAACTTCCCGGCCGCCTGTGCGGCAGGCCCCAGGTCGTGGTCGAGGAAGAATGTCTTGCCGACCCGCCTGGGGGCGAACAGGGCCAGTGGCCTGCCGGGCTGGGCGTCCAGCAAGGCCAGGTAGGCCTGGGCGAGCGCCGGGCGCCGGATCTCGATGTCGTCGAAGGAGGCCATGCCGGTATTGTCGCGATTTGTCGTAAAAACAGCAATTGCGGTTTTCTCGACAATGCACGGCAATCGCCGGTCGGTGCGGGCGATCAGCCCGCCTCGCCAGAAAAAAGGCCGCCCGAAGGCGGCCGGTGGGCGCGGGCCGGCGCGGCTTGAAGCCGCGTCCCACCCTGGCTCAGCGGGCGTATTCGGAGATCACCTTCCACTTGCCTTCGACGATCTGCGACATGCGCGACACATCGGTGCCCTGGCGTTTGTTGGGGCCGTATTTCAGTTCCGGGCTGCCGAATATGTCGGTGGGAATCGTCATGCTTTCCAGGGCCTTGACGAAGGAATCGGAGCTCAGGTTCGGGCCGGCCTTCTGTGCGGCCGCGATGAAGCTGTCGATGGCCGCATACCCATACACGGAGAACACCGTAGGCTCCTCGTTGAACTTGGTCTGGTATTTGGTAGCCCAGAAACGCACCGGCTGCGATGCAGCGTCCAGGTACGGGTTTTGCACCGTCATCGCGGCGTAGAGTCCGTCCATCGCGCGTGTGCCCAGCTTGTGGATCAGGTCGGTGTAGACGGCGCTGGAGCCGAAAAACACCGGGTTGAAGCCGGAGCGCTTGGCCGTGCCAATGGTGCCGATGGTTTCGCGGATGATGGTCCCCAGCACCACCAGATCGCAATTGGCCGCCTTCATGCGCGCGACCTGCGACGAGAAATCGGTGGCGCCGGTCTTGTACGTGGTCTTCTCGGCCAGGGTCATGCCAATCGTCTTGAGACCGGCCTCCGCGCCCTGCATCACCTCGGTACCGAAATCATCGTCCTGGTAGATGGTGCAGACCGTCTTGGAACCCTTTTCCTTGACCAGCTTGGGCAGGTGCACGCGCATCTGGTCGAAGTAGCTGGCCGTGGTGCCGAACTTCAGCTTGTTGAAAGGTTCGTACATCTCCTTGGATGCGGTGATGGGAGACAGGTTGGGCACGTTCTTGGCAAACTGGATCGGCATGGCCGCCAGGTTGCTGGTGGTGCCGAGGTGCGACACCATGGCGAAGATCTTGTCCTGGTTCACCAGCTTCTGCGCGGCCAGCACGGCCTTTTTCGGGTCGTATTGCGAGTCTTCGATCAACAGCTTGATCTTGCGGCCGTGGACGCCGCCGGATTGCTCGTTGAGTTCGTCGACACGCAGCTGCATGCCAAAACGCACCTGCTTGCCGAACGCGGCAATCGGGCCCGACAGGTCCTGGATCGAGCCGATCACGATCTCGCTCTTGCTGACGCCTTGGGATTGCGCGAAGTTGCTGCTGCTTGCCAGGGCCAATGCGGCCAGGGCCAGGGCGGATTTCAGTTTCATGGCGGGTCTCCTGTTAAAAATGGGATGGACAAGGATCTTCGTTGCGCGGTTCAGCGGTACATCGCGTCGATCTGCGCGGCGTATTTTTTCTCGACCAGCTTGCGTTTGAGCTTCATGGTCGGAGTGAGTTCCTCGTCCTCGGCGCTGAGCTGGGTGTCGAGCAGGAAGAACTTCTTGATCTGTTCGACGCGCGCGAACTTCTTGTTCACGCGCTCCATTTCGGCCTGGATCAGCGCCTGCACTTCGGGCGCCCGGGTCAGGCTGGCGTAGTTGGAAAACGGAACGTCGTGGTCCTGCGCGTACTTCTCGACGTTTTCCTGGTCGATCATGATGATGACGGTCAGGTACGGGCGCTTGTCGCCGATCACGACGGCGTCGGTGATGTAGGGCGAGAACTTGAGTTCGTTCTCGAGTTCGCTGGGCGTGATGTTCTTGCCGCCGGCGGTGATGATGATGTCCTTCATCCGGTCGGTGATGCGGAAATGCCCGTCGGCGTCCATGCTGCCGACGTCCCCGGTATGCAGCCAGCCGTCCTTGTCGATCGTCTCGGCCGTCTTCTCGGGCTGGTTGAGGTAGCCCATGAACACATTGCGCCCGCGGATCAGCAGCTCGCCGGTTGTTTCGTCCACCCGCACCTCGATTCCGTCGGTGGCGCGCCCGATCGTGCCCGGTCGCATGCCGTCGACCGTGCTGAAGGTGCCCAGGGCGCCGGATTCGGTCATGCCCCAGCCCTCGAGCATGGGAATGCCGAGCGCCAGGTACCAGCGTATCAGCTCGGGTGAGATCGGCGCCGCGCCCGAGAGCAGCGCCTGGGCGCGGTGGATGCCGATCATCTTGCGCACGTTGTTGAGGGCCAGCAGGCGGCCCAGTTCGAAGCGCAGCTTGAGCCAGGTGCCCACCGGCTGACCGGCCAGGACCTTGTCGGCCACCTGGCCACCGGTGCCGATGGCCCAGGCATACACCAGTTGTTGCAGCCTGGACGCCTCCTTGATGGTGATCACCACGCCGGAATAGAACTTCTCCCACACCCGCGGCACCGCGAACAGGAAGGTGGGCGAGATCTCGCGCACGTTCTCGGGGATGGTGTCGGGGTTCTCGACAAAGTTCAGCACGCAGCCGCTGTAGACCGACGAGTACTCGCCGATGATGCGTTCGGCGATATGGCACAGCGGCAGGAAACACATGCGCTCGTCGACCGGCAGCGAGGGCAGGCGGATATTGGCCTGGCGCATGCTGTAGACCATGCCGGCGTGGCTTTGCATGGCGCCCTTGGGCTTGCCGGTGGTGCCCGAGGTGTAGACCAGGATCGCCAGATCCTGTGGCCGGCAGGACCGGATGCGTTCGTCCAGCGCCTGTGGATGCTGCAGCAGCCAGGCGCGTCCGGCCACCCGCAAGGCGTCCAGCGACATCACGCCGGGGTCGTCGAGCTCGCGCAGGCCCTTCATGTCGAACACCACGATCCTGCGCAGGCGGGGCAACTGGGCGCGTACCTCGAGCGCCTTGTCCAGCTGCTCTTCGTCCTCGACGAACAGCACCACGGTGCCCGAGTCCTCGCACAGGTACTGCACCTGGCTCGGTGCATCGGTCGGGTAGATGCCGTTGCACACCCCCGCGCAGCTGAGGATGGCCAGGTCGGTCAGCACCCATTTGACGAGGGTGTTCGACAGGATGGCGGCGCACTCGCCGCGCTCGTGCCCGATGCTCAGCAGCCCGGCGCCGATTTCACGCACGGCGCTGGCCGCCTGGTCCCAGGTCCAGCTGTGCCAGATGCCGAGTTCCTTCTGGCGCAACCAGACCTTGGGGCCGCGCGCCGCCACGCCGTTCCAGAACACTTCGGGAATGGTCTCGCCGGCCATCTGCAGCGTGGTGTTCGGCTGGTATTTCGTCAGCGTCCAGAGGTTGCTCATGCTGCTCTCATCTCCATGTCTTCTTCTTCTTCCAGCGCCGGTCGCCCCGCACCCCGGTTTCCTTCATGCCCAGGTAGAACTCCTTGATGTCTTCCTTTTCGCGCAGGTTGGCGCAGGTGTCTTCCATCACGATGCGGCCGTTTTCCAGCACATAACCGTAGTCGGCGGCGTTGAGTGCCATGTTGGCGTTCTGTTCCACCAGCAGGATCGTCATGCCGCGCTCGCGGTTGATGCGCACCACGATCTCGAAGATCTCCTTGGTGAGCTTGGGCGACAGGCCCAGGCTGGGCTCGTCGAGCAGCATCAGGTCGGGCGACGCCATCAGCGCGCGCGAGATCGCCAGCATCTGCTGCTGGCCGCCCGACAGCAGGCCGGCGTTCTGGCCGGCGCGTTCGCGCAGGATCGGAAAGTAGCCGAACACGGCTTCGATGTCCTTCTGCACGCCGTCACCATCGCTGCGGGTGTAGGCCCCCATCATCAGGTTGTCGCGCACCGACAGCAGCGGGAACACTTCGCGGCCCTCGGGCACATGGCACAGCCCCTGCTGGACGATGAAGGCCGGGTCACGGGCGGTGATGTCGGTGCCCTTG
>JANMZX010000539.1:0-23425 GCA_031383745.1 Rhodoferax sp.
CGCGGCCTTGAAGCCGTCGCGCCGGTGGATCAGGATTGCGCTCTCGGCCTTGTGCGGGCCTTCCTTGGCGAACTCGAGCGCCCAGTCGAGCGCGGAGTCGCCTCCGCCCACGATCACCAGGTTCTTGCCGGCAAAATCGCCCGGGTTCTTGACCCGGTAATGCAGCTGCGTGCCGTGGTATTTGTCGATGCCGTCGACCTTGAGCAGGCGCGGCTGGAAGGCGCCCACGCCGGCGGCGATGAAGATGGTGCGGGTGATGAACTGGGTGCCCTTGGAGGTCTGCACAAAAAAACGGCCGTCGTCGCGCTTCTCGACCACGGTGACTTCCTGGCCGAAGTGGAAGGTGGCGCCAAAGGGCTCGATCTGCTTGAGCAGCGAGTCGGTCAGTTCCTGCCCGGTGCACACTGGCACGGCCGGAATGTCGTAAATCGGCTTGTCGGGATAGAGCTCGACGCACTGGCCGCCCGGGTAGGCCAGCGAGTCGATCACATGCGCCTTGATTTCCAGCAGGCCGAGTTCGAACACCTGGAACAGGCCCACCGGGCCTGCGCCCACGATGACTGCGTCGGTTTCGATGGCACCACCAGCAGTGGCACCGGGGGGCGCGTCATGCGCAAGGGCCGTGTCAAGCACGGCTTGGTTCAGGTTGGCTTCCATATCATCAGCGGACGAGCTCGCTGAGCTTGTCGATCTTGTCTTTCCAGTCGTCAGCGTCGGGTAACGGCGCCTTGCGTTTGGTGATGCTTTTCCAGGTGGGCAGCTTGGCCAGTTCGGCGTTGAGCCGCGTCATGTGCTGCTGGTCGGCCGGCACGTCTTCCTCGGCATAGATCGCATTGACCGGGCATTCCGGGATGCACACCGCGCAGTCGATGCACTCGTCCGGGTCGATGGTAAGGAAGTTGGGGCCTTCGCGAAAGCAGTCCACCGGGCACACATCCACGCAATCGGTGTATTTGCATCGGATACAGGCTTCTGTGACGGTGTGGGTCATTTTTCTTCGGCTTCGCGGCTGTTGGTGTCAATCCGCTGATTTTATGGGCTTTCCATGACCCGGTTTCCCGGGTGGCCTTGGTATTGCTGGCGCAAGCTTGGCAAAGGTCAAGTCAACAACACAGCTCCAGCGGTCCGGTGTGTTGCTGTGTCCACAAGCACCAGCGACCCGAGTGCGCGTGACTGCAGGTAGGGCAGTGCCGCAATCGGTTCGTGCAGGCTCAGGGCCACCCGGCCGATGGCGTTGGCCGTGAGCGTGCTGGCGGATTCCTCGTCCAGCGTGTGGACGTTACGCTGGTGCAGGATACGCTCGACCCGGGCCTTGATCCAGCGGTGGCCATGCAGGGCCCAATAGATCCGGCCGGCCACCATCGGTTCGTCGTCGAGCCAGGCAACCGTGCATTCGAACTGGCGGATCGGCTGGAACACCGCTCCTTCTTCGCCGCCAGCCAGCAACCAGTCGCCGCGCGAGACGTCGAGCTCACGGTCCAGCACCAGACCGGCGCTGCGCCCGGCCTCAACGCTGGCCGGTGCGCGCGCATGGTCCAGCACTTCGGCCACGATGGCGCTCTGGCCGCCAGGCAGGACCGTGATGGCCTGGCCCACCCGCAGGGTCCCGGTGGCCACGCGGCCCCAGAACACGCGACGCCCCTTGTCTGTCTGCGCCGAGCTGGCGAACTTCTCGATCCATTGCACCGGGAACGACAGCGGTTGTGCCGCTTCCGGTGCCGCCGTGGGCAGCGCTTCCAGGATCGCCAGCAGGCTGGGGCCCTGGTAGGCGCACCAGCCCGGCTGCGCGGCCACCACGTTGTGCCCGTGCAGGGCAGATATCGGCACGATGGCGGCTGCGGCGATTCCTGCGTCGCGCGCAAAGCGGCCCAGCGCCGCGCTGATGTTCGCGAAGGCCCGCTCGGGGGCCTGCACGGCGTCGAGCTTGTTCACCGCAAAAACGACCGACGGCACGCGCAGCAACTGCAGCAGCAGCGTATGTCGACGTGTCTGCGGCAGCAATTCGTGCCCGGGTGCCGCGGCGGCATCGCCATGCCATGCGAGTTTGGTGGCATCGACCAGAACCACCGCTGCATCGGCGCTGCTGGCGGCGGTGACCATGTTGCGGGTGTATTGCTCGTGGCCGGGGGCGTCGCCGATGATGAACTTGCGTTGCGCGGTCGAGAAGTAGCGGTAAGCCACGTCGATGGTGATTCCCTGTTCGCGCTCGGCGCTCAGGCCATCGGTGAACAGCGCCAGGTCTACCGCGCCGCTTTTGGAGACGCTGGCGAGCTGGTCCTGCAGCACGCTGCGGCTGTCGAGCAGCAGGCGCCCGATGAGCGTGCTCTTGCCGTCGTCGACCGAGCCGCAGGTGATGAAGCGCAGGGCCGGGCGGGTGTCGTCGGACTCCAGGCGCGGTGGTGTGATTGCGGGCGCCAGCATCAGAAATACCCTTCCTTCTTGCGCTTTTCCATGGAGGCTTCGGACGTCTTGTCGTCCATCCGGGTGGCGCCGCGTTCGCTCACGTCGGCGGCCAGCGTCTCGATAACCACTTCGGCGGCGCTGCCGGCCAGACTGGCCACGGGGCAGGTGCAGGTGATGTCGCCGACGGTACGAAACCGCACCTCGCGCCGCGTCACCGTTTCGCCCTCGCGTGGCGGCGTCAGCGGCGTGACCGGTACCAGCAAGCCCTTGCGCTCCACCACGTCGCGGCGATGCGAGTAGTACAGCGAGGGCAGGGCGATGCGCTCGCGGTCGATGTATTGCCAGACGTCGAGTTCGGTCCAGTTGGAGATCGGGAACACGCGGAAGTGCTCCCCGGGCTGCAGCCGGGTGTTGAACAGGGTCCACAACTCGGGCCGCTGCGCCTTGGGCTGCCATTGGCCAAAGCTGTCGCGGTGCGAAAAGATGCGCTCCTTGGCACGCGCCTTTTCCTCGTCGCGCCGGGCGCCGCCGATGAGCGCGTCGAAGCGGAACTCGTCGATCGCTTCGAGCAGCGTGACCGACTGGTGCACGTTGCGCGACTCGCCCGGGTGGGCCAGGCGCACGGTGCCGCGCGCCATCGAGTCCTCGACACTGCGCACGATCAGGCGCGCCTGCAACTCCTGCGCCCGCAGATCCCGGAAATCCGTGACTTCGGAGAAGTTGTGGCCGGTGTCGATCATCAGCAGGGGGTAGGGAATGCGGCCAACGCCGAAGGCCTTTTCGGCGCACTTGAGCAGCACCAGCGAGTCCTTGCCGCCGGAGAAGAGCAGCGCCGGCCGCTCGAAGGCGCCGGCCACCTCACGCAGTATGAAGATGGTCTCCTCTTCCAGCGCATCCAGGTGCTGGTTGCTCAGTTGCGCAAGCAGTGCTGGTTCGGTACGTGCGTTCATGGGGTGGTTTCCCTGGGTTGGTGGGCTGTGGCGACATGCAGGCCACATTCCTTGGCGATTTCGTCTTCCCACCACCAGCGTCCGGCGCGGAAGTCCTCGCCCAGGCTGATGGCACGGGTGCACGGTGCGCAGCCGATGCTCGGGAAGAACTGGTCGTGCAACGGGTTGTAGGCCACCTGGTGCAGCGCGATGTAGTGCCAGACGTCGCCCCAGGTCCACGCGGCCAGCGGGTTGAGCTTGCGTATGGCCGGGTCGGAGTCGTCCCAGTGCGCCACGTCGGCGCGTGTGCCGGATTGCTCGCGCCGCAGGCCGGTGATCCATGCCTTTTTGCCGGCCAGCGCGCGCTGCAGCGGCTCCATCTTGCGGATACCGCAGCAGGCCTTGCGCAGCGCCAGACTCTTGTACATGGCCTCGTCGCCCTCGCGTGCCACGAATTGCACTACCGCCTCGGCCTGCGGGCGGTAGATGCTGATTGACAGGCGGGATGTGGCCTTGAGCTGGTCGAGCAATTGCAGGGTTTCGCAGTGCAACAGCCCGGTTTGAAGGACGAAGATGCCGGCGTCCAGCCTCTCCCGGTCAAGCAGGTGGCTGATCACCATGTCTTCCGCCCCCAGGCTCGACGCCTGCACCACGGCGGGCGCCGCATCGGACGAGGTACGTGGGTGTGCCGATACTATGCCGCGCAGCAGCGACACCGTCACCTGCAGTTTGGCGTCGAAGTCGCGGGTTGGCCGTGCGTGCAGCGTGACAGCGCTCATGGACGAATCGCCGCGCCGTATCGCACGGCCCCGCTCGGCGTGGAAGCGGTCAGGCGGCTCACGCAAGCGCCCGCGCAAACTGCGGTTGCGGCGTAACTGCATCGCCCTGGTAGAAGGCCGGGAAGCGGTCGAACTGGCGCTGCACGAACGATGCGTCCTGGTCGGCGCGCAACACGGCGCTGTCGAATCCCGAGCGCTGCATCTGCACCACCTGGTCCACCAGCACGTCGCCGGTGGCGCGGATCTCGCCCTTGAAGCCGAGCCGCCGGCGCAGCAGGAAGGCCTGGCTGTAGGCGCGGCCATCGGTGAATTTCGGGAAGTGCAGGTCGATGCGGGTCACGCCGTCCAGGCTGACGGCACGGGGGTCGGTGTCGTTGGCGATGGCCAGCACCGCGCTGCTTGCGGTCTGCTGGGCGTGTTCAGTGGCGCTGATGAGCTGGATGGTGGCGATCATGGTCAGACGGTCTCCGTGGCCAGGCTGCGGTGGTCGCGCTGGGTGCTGACCCGCGCGCCGTTGGCGGCTATCCTGAAGGGCTCTGCACCGACACGGCGCAGGGTGTCGATGAAGGTTTCGTTGCGTACGCCGGCGCCCGAGCGGTACACGCGGTAGGTGTCGAGCAGGGCTTCGATCACGTCGGGCACCTCGGCCGCGGCAAACGATGGGCCCACCACCTTGCCGGGCACTGGGGCTCCACTGAGCGTTGAGCCGTCGGAGCCCCCCAGCGTGATCTGGTACCACTCCTGGCCATCCTTGTCGACGCCCAGGATGCCGATGTGGCCGCTGTGGTGGTGGCCGCAGGAGTTGATGCAGCCGCTGATGTGCAGGTCGATCTCGCCCAGGTCGTGCAGTTCGTCCATGTCCTGGTAGCGCTGGGTGATGGCTTCGGAAATCGGCAGCGAGCGGGCATTGGCCAGCGAGCAGAAGTCGCCGCCAGGGCAGGCGATCATGTCGGTCAGCAGGCGGATGTTGGAGCGGGCCCAGCCGGCGGCCCGGGCGGCCTGCCAAAGCTGTGGCAGTTCGTCAGCCTGAACCCAGGGCAAGACCAGGTTCTGGTCATGTGTGACCCGGGTTTCACCAGCGCTGAAGCGTTCGGCCAGATCGGCCGCCACATCGAGCTGGTCGGCAGTGGCATCACCGGGCGCATACCCGAGTCGCTTGAACGACAGGGTCACGGCACGCAAGGCCGGGTTCTGGTGCGCCGCGACGTTCTGCTTGAGCCAGCGCTGGTATTCCAGCTGCTCGCGTTCGGACAGCGCAGGCTGCACGGCGGCGGGTGCCACGCGGGCTGCCAGAACCGGCGGCACGAAGGACGCCGAAACCCGGTCGAGCTCGGCCTGCGAGATCGTGTGCGGCGCACCGTCCACGTCGAGGATCTGCTGGTATTCGGCCTCCACTTCCTGGGTGAAACGCGCGCCTTCGGCTTTCACCAGGATCTTGATGCGGGCCTTGTACAGGTTGTCGCGCCGGCCCCATCGGTTGTAGACGCGCACCACCGCTTCGAGGTAATTGAGAATCTGGTTCCAGGGCAGGAAGTCGCGGATCACACTGGCAATCACCGGTGTGCGACCCATGCCGCCACCCACCAGTACCTTGAAGCCGAGCGCGCCCTGCGCATCACGCACCAGGTGCAGGCCCACGTCGTGCCAGTAGGTCGCCGCGCGGTCTTCCGTGGCGCCGGTGACGGCGATCTTGAACTTGCGCGGCAGGAAAGCGAACTCCGGGTGCAGCGTGCTCCACTGGCGCATGATTTCGCAATAGGGACGCGGATCGGCAATTTCGTCGACTGCGATGCCGGCACGTTCGTCGCTGGTGATGTTGCGGATGCAGTTGCCGCTGGTCTGGATGCCGTGCATGTCCACGCTGGCCAGCAGTTCCATGACATCGGCGCTGCGGTGCAGCGGAATCCAGTTGTACTGCAGGTTTTGGCGGGTCGTGAAGTGCGCGTAACCGCTGGGCAACGAGGGCAGGTCGCTGAGGCCGGGGTTGGCCTTGTCCAGGTGGTTCTCGTCCTTGCGGTCGTATTCGCGGGCGATCTTCGCCAACACGCGCAACTGCCGGCTCGCCAGTTCACCGTACGGCACCGCCACCCGCAGCATGGGTGCGAACCGTTGCACATACCAGCCGTTTTGCAGGCGCAGCGGGCGGAAGTCGTCGTCGCTCAGCGTGCCGGCCAGGTTGCGTTCCAACTGGTCCCGGTACTGCGCCGCGCGGTTGCGGACAAACTGCCGGTCGAATTCGGTGTATTGGTACATGTGTGCGAATCTCTGGGTCGGTCAAGGCGCGCCCCAGGGCGACGACATGGCACGACGGGCACCATGCGCTTGACGGTCCACGGACTGTAGGTGTCCGCGGTTAGATCGCAAACGACAATTTTGTGATTTTTATATGCCGCATTGGGCATAAAGACTGGTCGTCAGTGCCGACCTGTGCGCCGGGCCCTACGTGGTGATCTTGAGCTCGCGCATGCGTTCTTCGAAATAGCTGCCCACGGTGTAGCGCTCGGACAACACGATTTCGCGCCGTGGATGCAGGAACAGCGGCAGCGAGATGCGTGACTTGCGCGCTGCGTCGCCCGTCGGGTTCAGCACCCGGTGTACGGTGGACGGGTAATGGTGGCCGGATGCCTCCTGCAGCATGTCGCCGATGTTGACGATCAGCAGGCCGAAGTCGCACGGCATGTCCTGCCAGCTTCCATCCCGGCGCAGCACCTGCAGGCCGGGCTCGGTGGCCGCAGGCAGAAGGGTCAGCAGGTTGATATCACCGTGCGCCGCGGCGCGGACCGCACCGGGCGCCTCCGAGCCGGACAAGGGCGGGTAGTGCAGCACACGCAACAGGGTGTCTTCGCAACCGTCGATCATGGAGGGCAGCGGCTCTGAATAGAGGGCACGCACCTCGGGAGGCGAATACGCCTCGACCCACTGCAGCAGCTCGCCAGCCAGTTGGCTGCCAGCCCGGTAATAGCTACGCGCGGCGTCCGACACTTCCCGGGGGTAGCGGCCCCAGGGGTAGATGTGAAAGAACTCCTTCAGGTCGCGCTGGGCATGGCCCTTGGCGGTTTCGGATACCTTGGGCGAAAAGTAGCCGTCATAGCGCACCGGGTCGAATGCGTAGCGATGTTTTGCGTCGGACGCGAAAAATGCCTGCCACTCGGCATAGATGCCCTCCACCTGTGAGCGTTCCAGTGGATGGTGGGCCAGCACGCCGAAACCGGTTTGCGCCAGGCTGGCGCAGAAGTCCTCAGCCGCGCGGGGGCTGCGGTAGTCGATGACCGGGAATTCCATCGCAACCTCAGCCAGGTAGCCAGTCGGCCATCAGGGTGCTTTCGAACAGCTGTACGCAGGCCGTCGCGTCGACCTTCATGCACACCTGGGTGCGTGGCTTGTCCTTGCCCCAGCCGTTGTGGGGGTAGTCGATGAAGTCGCGCTGGTTCATGATGGTCTGGCCTTGCGCCAGCCCGTCGGTCGCCACGCGCACCACCTTGGTATCGATCTCGAACAGCTCCGGGTTGACCAGGTAGATGAAAGCCAGCAGGTCATGCGCAAAACAACCCGGAGTGGCGGCGATGTGCTGGTACAGGCCGCTGTAAAAGCGCGCGTAGAACTCTACCGCACGGTGCAGGGTGTCGGTGGCCGGATGGCTGTGCCTCTCGGCAATCTGCCGGAACAGCGACAGCAGTACCACCACGCGGTGGGTGACGTCCAGGCCCACCATCGTCAGCTTCCATCCGGCGGTGAAGACGCGGTCCGCCGCGTGCGGATCGTTCCAGATGTTGGCTTCGGCCACCGGCGACACATTGCCCGGCTCGGCAACCGTGCCACCCATGACGATCACCTCGCGCACCAGGGTGGGCAACTGCGGTTCGATCAGCAGGGCCAGGCTCAGGTTGCCCAGCGGACCGACCGCGACCAGCGTGATCTCGCCGGGGTGGGCGCGTGCCATGTCGACGATAAACTGCGCCGACGCTCGCGGGTCGACCTGCCGGTCCACCTTGCGCCGCGCGCCCAGGTTGCCCAGCCCGTCCGCGCCGTGGATATGGGCGGGCGGGGCTTCCGGCGCCTTGTGCCAGGGCGTGGCGACGCCTTTGGTGACGGGAATGTCGCGCCCGGCCAGCGCGGTCAGGTACAGCGCATTGGTGGCGGCCTGCTCCACCGTGACGTTGCCGAAGGTGGTGGTGATACCCACCACCTCGATCGTCGGGTGGGCCAGCGCAAAGTAGAGCGCCATCGCGTCATCCACGCCTGGATCGGTGTCGTAGATGACCTTGGTTCTGGGGGCTGGTGCCATGAAGCGTGGTTCGGGTTGGGGGAAGGACGGTCTACTGGAGACCACAATACGCGCGCAGGGCGGCCTGTTGCCCGGGCGTGTTCTCGCCGCTCGTGCGCAGCAGTTCCCCGACTGCAGCAACCGTGGGAATGCTGGATTGGGCGCCCGCCTGTGTGCAGGCAAGCGCACCGGCGGCACTGGCCTGGCGTAACGCGTCGGACAAGGCATCACCGCGTCCGAGTGCCGCGACCAGCACACCACAAAATGTGTCGCCGGCGCCGGTGGTATCGACCGGGGTGACCGGGAATGCACACTGCACCAGCGACGCGGCGCCGGAGCGGGCGCAACACCCGTGGCTGCCCAGCGTCACCACCACCGTGGGAACCACCAAAAGCTGCAGGCAGTCGGCGATCGAACCCCGGCACCCGGTCACCAGCGCCAGCTCGCCCTGATTGACCACCAGCACATCGACCAGGGACAACAACTCCTGCGGAAGCACTTGTGCCGGCGCGGCATTCAGCACCACCTGCACTCCGGCCTGGCGCGCTGCCAAGGCAAAGGCCGTGACTGTGGCGAGTGGTGTCTCGAGTTGCATCAACAGGTGGCTGAAGCCCCGCAGCGGCGGCAGGTGAGCGGCCGCAAGTGCCAGGTTGGCGCCCGGTGCCACGGTGATCGCGTTTTCGGCGTCATCGGACACACAGATGAACGCCGTGCCGGTGGCATGGTCTGGCGTGCGCACAATATGCATCTGCACCTGGGCGGCCCCCAGTGACGCCTCCAGGGGCGCCGCATAGGCGTCGGTGCCCAGCGCCAGCAGCATGTGCGTCACGGCGCCGGCTGCACGTGCACAGGCTACCGCCTGGTTGGCTCCCTTGCCCCCAGGGTAGGTCCGGAACGAGTGACCGAGTACGGTTTCCCCTGGGGCGGGGATGTGCGACGCCTGCACAACAAAGTCGAGATTGGCCGAACCGGCGACAAGAATCATGGTTAAATCAAAAAGGGCGATCCGACCCAATGGCAAAAAGGTCGCCGCATTATGGGCTACAAGCACAGGGTGGCGACGATAATTTGGTGGCGATGACGGTTTAAAGGAATTGTGGCAAGCATGGGATCCACGGTATTTGTCAAGGTGGTGGGGTTTCGCGACGTGGAACGCCATGCCCTGAACACCCTGTTCCGGCTGTCGATGGAGCGCCCGACCACCTACGCATTGTGGACGCCCGAGGCGCCGGTCATGCCGCACATTGCGCTGATCGACGTGGAGAGCTACGAGGCCGGGCTGGCCCTGGCGTCTCCGACCCTCAACCCAAACCTCAAGCTGATCTGTGTCGGCAACGTCGCACCCAAGTCTGCCTGGCGGGTATTTGGGCGCCCCGTCAACTGGACGGCCGTGATCCACGCGATGGACCAATTGTTTGCATCCGCCTCGGTCGATATCGACATCGGTATTGCAGGCCAGGGCATCGTTACTGTCCCGCCCGGTGTGCGCCAGACGCTGCTGGTGGAGCCCGCGCGCGACGACCGTCTGTATCTGCGCGCCCGCCTGTCGCTGGCGGGCCTGATCGAAGTCGACGAGGCCGAAAACGTGATGCAGGCCACGGCCAAGGTGCGCGAGCGCCACTACGACATCGCGATCGTCAATGTCGACACCCTCGACGAGCCCTGGGCCCTGGTGGAACGCCTGGTTGGCATGGACCCGCCGGTCGGCAGTGTGGTGGTGACCACCGCGAACACAGCGTGGGTCATGCATGAACGCGCCGAGCGTGCGGGTTGCCGGGCGGTCATCAACAAGCCCTACGACCCAGGGCACGTCTTTCGCGTCTTACAGATGGTCTGACAGGCTGTGGCGGCCTGCCGCCAGCAGGCGGGCCAGACTGGCCTCCACCGGCAATGGGAGGCCGCCCAGTTGCCCTGCAAGCAGTTCGGCGCACAACACCGCGTAGGTCAGTCCGCGCGACCCCATGCCGGCGCTGATCCAGAGGCAGGGCGACGCGACGAGTTGCAATGGCCCCACGGCTGGCAACCGGTCACTTGTCGTGCAGCGTATGCCGTGCCAGGCGCGCACCGCACCAGCCTCGAAACGCCCCGCCAGTACCCGTGCGGCGGCGGGCGACAGATGCGCGAGCCTTTGCCAGTTGCCGGAGTGGCTGATGGCCTCGCTCAGGCGCGGAGCCGCCGCCGTTTCATAACTTGCACCCAGGAACCATGCGCGCTGACCGTCCATGGGCACATGGGCCAGGAAGTGACCACGGCCGTTGACCGGCGTGTCTGGAAAGTGGGCCGCGTCGTCGTCCGACTGCATCCCCCATGAGATCTGGCCACCCACAGTCTGCATCGCCCCGGGCATCTGCAGGGCCGGCAGCGCCGCGCCGTCTGCGCAATGCAGGCGCTCCAGCAGGGGGGCGGTACCGTTGGCTGCGGCAAGTACCAACTGCGGTGCACGTACCAGTTCCCTGCCGGCGGCATCCAGCAAGGTCCAGCTGTCCGGGTGCCGGACCGCCCGGTGCACCACGGCGCCACCGATGAACCGCACCCCGGGCCGGGCGAGGCACGCGTACACCAGCCGCGCGGGTTTGATCCATGCGCCGCTCGCGTGCCAGACCGGTTCGGCTTGCGGCTGGTCAGGAAACAACTGGCGCACACCCGATGGCGCCCAGTCTTCCTGCTCGCGCAAAAGTGCGGCGCACCACTGGCGGGTGAGCTGTACACCGGCCCGCGACAGGCGCGAGCGGCTGTTGTCGTCGCGCGAGGGCTGGGGCACCATCAACGCCGCAGGCAGGCCAGACGCGCCGGCTGCCGGCAGGGGAGATGCGTCCAGCACCGTGACCTGCCAGCCCCGCCGGGCGAGGGCCGCCGCGGCGGTGGCGCCCGCGAGACCGGCTCCGACGATGGCACACTGGTTCGGCGCGGGCGCTGCATGGCGCCAGCGATGGCGGGTGTTGCTGGCTTCCCAACGCGGGTTGAAACGCAGGTGGTGGCCGTCATCGGCGGCACCGGGGTCCGGCGCCATGCCGGCCTGGGTCAATGCGTCCAGCAGCGTGGGCGAGGCTTGCAGCACCTGCAATCCGGTGCCGCGCCGGCACAGGCGCGCGAGGGACTTGATGGTCCAGCGGTCCCACACAGCGCTGGCTACCGGGGACCCGTGCAGCACGACGTTGTCGGCCAGGAACTGCTGTTCACGCAGCATCTGCGGCAGGGAACCCACGCACAGCGTCAGCAGGACGCGGCCGGCCGACAGTTCGAAGCGGTGGAACCCGGTCGTCCGGCCCGGCCACAGGCGCTGCAGACCCGCGACCTGCGACGCCAGAGGACCGTGCGCCCGCATGCGATATGCCAGTGCGTCGGCATCCGGCAAGCTTGCGGCGATGGCCACGTAGTGCAGCTCGCGGGGCGCGCGCCCGTCGCCGAGCCACGAAGCCCAGTGGGCCAGAAACCGGCTGCCGTCATGGAAATCCGTGTCCAGTACACGCCAGATCCTGCTGTCGCCCCAGGCTGGCATCGGGTCGCCGGACTGGTTGGTATCAGGCGCTTGGCGGCACGTAGCCTTGCGCAGCGTCGGCGCCACCGCCAAAGAAGTGGGCCTCCATCTGGCGCGCCAGGTACTGGCGCGCGCGCGCGTCGGCCAGGTTGAGCCGGTTTTCGTTGACCAGCATGGTCTGGTGCTTGAGCCAGGCGGCCCAGGCCTCCTTGCTCACCTCGGACCAGATGCGCTTGCCCAGTTCGCCCGGGTAGGGGGGGAAGTCCAGACCTTCAGCCTCCTTGCCCAGCTTGATGCATTGAACGATACGTGCCATGGCGAATGTGTCCTTGTTTCAGAGAGATGCAATCCTGGCGCAAATTGTCGCCGCTTTTGGAAACCACTTTGCCGTTCTGGTGTCCAATCGGATTGTTTCGATTTCGGAGTAGTGATGTTGTCTCGATGGAGTGTGCGCCAGATCCTGCTGGCAATATGTGGTGTCAGTTTTGCCTTGCTCGCGTTTGGCATGTACCTGCAGCATGTGGTGGGTCTGGACCCATGCCCGATGTGTATCGTGCAGCGCTATGCGCTGATCCTGGTCGGTCTTTTCGCTGGCGTGACCGCCGCCATGCGCGGGCGCATCGCGCATCTTGGGGGTGCGGCGATGCTGCTGTTGCTTGCCGGTTTCGGCGCCTTCGTGGCGGCGCGCCAGAGCTGGTTGCAGTGGTACCCGCCCGAGACGGTCTCGTGCGGGCGCGACTTCTACGGAATGATCGAGAGCTTTCCGCTGCAACGCGCCATCCCCATGATATTCAAGGGCGGCGGCGATTGCAGCAAGGTCGACTGGACCTTCCTGGGCGGCTCGATCGCCAACTGGTCCTTCCTGTGTTTTGTGGCGGTGGTGCTGTTGTCGCTGTGGCTGGCGTCGCGCTCTTTCAAGGGCCGCTAGCCGAAGCACCGCCCTGAGCACCCGCCGCCGGGCGCCGGTTACAGGATGGCGCTGCCCGGCCGCTCGCCGCGTTCGTAGACCACATGGGCGCGCCCCACCAGCAGGCTGTCGAGCGAGCCGATGTTGGCGAGATCCTTGTTCGAGTACGGCAGCCGGTGCAGCACATACCGCATGGCATTGAGCCGTGCGCGCTTCTTGCAGTCCGACTTGATCACGGTCCAGGGCGCGTCGGCGGTGTCGGTCTCGAAAAACATCGCCTCCTTGGCCTTGGTGTAGTCGTCCCATTTGTCGAGCGAGGCCAAGTCCACCGGGCTGAGTTTCCACTGCTTGAGCGGGTGCAGCTCGCGCTCCTTGAAGCGCCGGCGCTGCTCCGCGCGGCTGACCGAGAACCAGAACTTCACCAGATGCACGCCGCTGCGCACCAGCTGGCGCTCGAACTGCGGCACCTGGCGCATGAACTCCTGGTACTCGTTGTCGGAGCAGAAGCCCATGACGCGTTCCACACCGGCGCGGTTGTACCAGGAGCGGTCGAACAGCACGATCTCGCCGGCGGTAGGCAGGTGCTGCACATAGCGCTGGAAGTACCACTGGCCGCGTTCGACGTCGCTGGGCTTTTCCAGCGCCACCACCCGGGCGCCCCGCGGGTTGAGGTGCTCCATCATGCGTTTGATCGCACCACCCTTGCCTGCAGCGTCCCGGCCTTCGAACAGTATCACCACGCGTTGTCCGCTTTCCTTGACCCAGGCCTGGAGTTTCAGCAGTTCGACCTGCAACGCATATTTGTGCTTTTCGTAACGCTTGCGCGACAGCAGGTTCTTGTACGGGTAGGCGCCGCTGCGCCAGTCGTACGCCAGTTCGTCGTCGGCCGAGCGCTGCCGTCCGATGCTGATGGCGTGGTCGCCATCAACGCCGTCGCTGTCCAGCAGCAGTTGCCGCACCGCCGCGATGTCGTCGGGCGAACTGCCGTCCAGAAAGGTCTTCAGGGCGGCAGCCTTGTCCGATGCGTGAGCCAGGATGTCGGTCAGCGCGTTGAGCTGTGCGCCTTGCGCCGAGTCGAAGGCCGCCTTGGCCACCTTCGTTGCCACGCGCCGGGTGGTCGTGGCGCCGGTTGTATCCCCCAACGCCGCACGGCGTGGCCGGGCGGCAGCGGGGCGCGTGGCTTCTTTGGCGGCAACGGGCATCGGTGGTCTCCATGACATGAAAATGTCATTGTGGGAGCCAGGTGCGCCCGCGGGCTTGACCGACGTCAAGCGGATCGCAGATGCGGCTCAACGCTCGCGCAGGCTTTCCGCACGCGCCTGCTGCACCGGACTGAGCAGGTAGTCGATGACCAGCCGCCTGCCAGTCCGGATCTCGGCGCTCAGATTCATGCCGGCCGCCAGCCGGATCGGCCTGCCGTCGATCTGCAGCGTATGGCCGAGGAGTTGCAGCCGGGCCGGAAAAACGGCGCCGCGCTTGTCGTCCTGCACCGCGTCGGCGGTCACCATCTGCACCTGTGCAGCCACCGTGCCATAACGCGTGAACGGGAAGGTTTCGAGCTTGATCTCTGCCGATTGGCCCGCATTCACGAAGCCGATGTCCTTGTTGTCGAGCATCACTTCCGCCACCAGGGGCTCCCCGGCGCTGCCGTCGGGCACGATCACCATCAAGGCCTGCGCCTCCGTGACAACACCACCGATCGTGTGGGTCGACAGTTGCTGCACCGTCCCCGACGCCGGTGCGCGCAGTGTGGTGAGCGCTTCACGGTGGCTGGCTTTCGCATGCTCCTGGGTGGCCTGCTGCTGCTTCAGTCGCGCCAGGGCTTCCCGATCGGACAGGCTGCGCCGGGTCTCGGCCACGTAGGCGGCCCGGGCCTGCTCGCTCTCCTGCAGTGCAGCCTGGGCTTCGTGCAGGCGGGCGCGCTGGGTGAGAAGGTCACGTTCTAGTTCGATGCGCTCGCGCGTGCGGTCCTGGCCGGCATGGCTGGCCATGAAACCCTGGGACGCCAGGGCCTGGATGTCGTGCTCACGCTGGCGCAGCAGGGGCAGCGTCGCCTCGATTTTGGCCGCCATTTCGACGACTGTGCCGATCTCTGCCCGGCGGCGCTGGATCTCGGCGGCGAAGCGGGCCAGCCGCGCGGCGATGTCGTTCCATTCGGCTGCCAACTGGGACCGGGCTGCGTTGCGCTCGGCATCGTTCCAGGCGATCGGCAGCGTCAGCGCGGGCGGGGCAGACGGCAGCGGCGCGGGGCCGTGCAGTGCCTGCAGGAGCGCGGCCGCTCGCAGCGTGTCGGATCGTGCCGACTTGGACTGCTCCTCGCTGTTCGTCTTGTCGGCCTGTGCGCCAGTGGGGTCGAGTTCCACCAGCGCCTGACCCTCCTGCACATGGTCACCGTCGCGCACCAGGATCCGGCGCACCACGCTGCGCTCGAGCGGCTGGACCAGCTTGTTGCGGTCGTGCACGACGATGCGCCCTGGCGCTACCGCGACGATGTCGACCGTGCCGGTGCAGGCCCAGGCGAGCGCGCAGCCGAGCAGTGCCATCACCGCCCACGCCGTGCGGCGCGGTGCAGGATGCACGGGCGTGTGCTGCAGGCTCAGGGCCGCGGGCAGGAACGCCGCTTCGTCGACCCGCAATGCAGGCCCCTGCAGCAGCGCGCGCCGCGCCCATGCATGGGAGAGCGTGGCCCGGTAGCGGCTGGCAAGTGTCGGCATGGAAGGCAGGGATGTGTTCATGAGGTGGGCTCCGGTGGATGGTGGGTGGTTGCGCCGTCCTGCATCCGCCACAGGTGCGCATACAGGCCTTGCGGACGGTCGACCAGCGCGGCATGGGACCCCGCCTCGACGATGCAGCCACGGTCGACCACGACGATGCGTCGGGCGCGGCGCACGGCGCTCAGGCGGTGCGCGATGATCAGTACGGTGCGCCCCTTGCAGATGTGCGCCATGTTGCGCTGGATGACGGCTTCGCTCTCGTAGTCCAGCGCACTGGTGGCCTCGTCGAGGATCAGGATGCGCGGGTTGCTGAACAGCGCGCGGGCGATGGCGATGCGTTGGCGCTGGCCGCCGCTCAGCGTGCAGCCCTGCTCGCCGACCTGGGTGTCGTAGCCCTGCGGCAGTTCACTGACAAAATCGTGTGCACCGGCCAGCCTGGCGACCCGGATCACCGATTCGAGCGGCGCGGCGGGGTCGGTGATGGCGATGTTTTCACGCACGCTGCGGTTGAACAGCAGGTTCTCCTGCAGCACCACGCCGATCTGGCGGCGCAATTGCGCGGCGTCGATCAGGCTGATGTCGATGCCGTCCACGAGCACGCGCCCTTGCTCGGGTGCGTATAGCCGCTGCACCAGCTTGGCCAGCGTGCTCTTGCCGGAGCCCGAGCGCCCGACGATGCCGATCACCTCGCCCGGCGCGATGTCCAGGTTGAAGCCCTCCAGCACGGGTTTTGCCTCCGGGCGGTAGCGAAAGCGCACTGCGTCGAGCGTGATCCGGCCACGCAGCGCCGGCAACTGCGCCGCACTCGCCGGTGGCGCTTCGGTGCGCGTGTCGAGGATGTCGGCCAGGCGCGCCACCGAGATGCCGGTCTGCTGGAAGTCGGTCCACAACTGGGCCATGCGCAGGATCGGCTGCATCACCCGCTGCGCGAACAGCGTGAAGGCAACGAACTGTCCCACGCTGAGCTGGTTGTCCATCACCAGATGCGCGCCCCACCACAGGGTCGCAGCCTGGACCAGCTTGCCGATCAGCTGCATCGCCTCGTGCGCCACCGAGGCCAGGTTCTGCGTGCGCAGGCTCGCGCCCACGTAGGCGGCGAGTTGCTGGTCCCAGCGCTTGCCGAACGCCGGCTCCAACGCACCGGCCTTGATGGTCTGGATGCCAGTGATGGTCTCCACCAGCAGGGCCTGGTTTTCCGCGCCGCGCGCGAATTTCTCATCCAGCCGGCGGCGCAGCACCGGCACCACGGCCAGGCTGAGACCGACGTACAGCGGCAGGCTGGCAAGCACCACCAGGGTCAGCGGCAGGCTGTACAGCAACATCACCGCCAGGAACACCACCGAGAAGAACAGGTCGAGCAGCACCGTGAGCGCATTGCCGGTCAGGAAGGCGCGGATGTTCTCCAGCTCGCGCACACGCGCCACCGAGTCGCCTGTGCGCCGGGCCTGGAAGTAGGGCAGGGGCAGACGCAACAGGTGCCGGAACAGCCGGGCGCCGAGTTCGACATCGATGCGGCTGGTGGTGTGGCTCAGGACATACGCGCGCAGTGCCGAGAGCAGGCTTTCGAAGACCACCACCACCACCAGACCGGTCACCAGCACATCCAGTGTGGTCATGCCGCGATGCACCAGCACCTTGTCCATCACCACCTGGAAAAACAGCGGGCTGACCAGGGCCAGCAGCTGCAGCACGAAGGACACCAGCAGCACCTCGCCGAGCAACCAGCGGTACTTCACCAGGCTGGGGATGAACCACGTGAAGTCGAAATGGGTGCTGCCGGCGGCCGCACTGGCGCGGCTTGTCACCAGGATCAGCTCTCCGCTCCATCGTTGTGCAAACCCAGCCAGCGGTTCGATGGTCGGTCGGCTGCCATCCGGGTGGTACGGATCCTGGTACAGAACCCGCTGGCCGTCGCACTGGGCGAGCACGACGACCTGCACTGCGCCAGCGGCCCGGTCCGGCGTGCCGGGTGCTGCCGCGCGCATCAGCGCCAGTGCGGGCAGCGGCGTCAAGGTCAGCCGGTCCGCGCTGGTGTGCACCTGCTTGGCATGCAGGCCGAGATGCCCGGCGGCATGCAGCAGTTCGTCGCAGGTCACGGCGGCGTCTGGCTGCAGACCAAGCTGGTGCGCCAGCGTGACCGGGTCGGCAGCCACCTGGTGCAGCCTGGCAATGGTGCACAGCGCCTGCAGCGCGGGTGCCACCATCGACGGTGGCGCATCGGGCGGCTGCGCGGCTGGCACGGGTGCACCGGCGTGGGCAGAGGGCTGGGGCATCGCGGTACTGTCCTTCCGTCGTGACGGTCGACAGTGGCACCCATGCGTATCGACCTGGGCCGATCCTAGGCAGCCGCGCGATGGGCGTCGTCACGCAATTGGGGTACGCCGGCGGGGCAACGGCCGCCGGCCTGGCCGTCGGAACCCTCCCCGGCTCAACGAGCCTGGTGTGTCGCGGCGGGTCGACGCAAGCGCGACCGGCTCACAGTGGCAGGCTGTCGAACACCTCGTAGGTCGAGCGCAACCAGGTCTTCACCCGTTGCCGTTCCAGCATGCCCAGGCTGTCGGGGCCGGTCCGGTTGTGGATGGCTCCCCAGAAGCTGGCGTTCTGGCGGTCGATCTTGCGCATGCTGGCTTCATGCAGCTGGGGCAGGGTGACGACACATCCGCCCATGGCCAGCGCCTTCTTGAGCGCGGACGATTCATCGAGCTGGGAAAAGTCGGACGAGCGCCCCAGGTTGCGCACCACGATGTAATTGGGCCCAGGGCTGTAGGTGTTGACCAGCCGGTTGAGCAGGTCGACAGAGTCCTTGCCGGCATCCGCGATATGCCAGAAGTTGACGATGACGCCCATCTCGCCCAGCAGTGGCAGCAGGTCGGAGTCCTTCACCCAGCGCGCCAGCGGTGCGGCGGTCTGGGCCGCCAGATCGACGATCACGCTCTTCTGCGCGCCTTCGGTGGGGGGCTCCTCGAATACGCCGGCAATCCGGTCCAGGCCTTCGTAGGTGTCGACGATCACCGGCGAGGCGAAGTCCGCGTAGAAGCGTGCGAACGAGGTGTGGGAGCGGTCGGTATCGAAACCGACGAAGGGCCGGCCCTTGTCGATGAAATACTGCGCCAGCACGCGCGCTGCGACCGATTTGCCGACGCCGCCTTTTTCTCCACCGATGAAGTTCAGTGAGCCCATGGTGCGATCCTCCGTGTGATTGTTGTGCGAATGTGAGCGGCTCAGGTCAGCTTCTTGACCAGCACCTGGCTCTTGCGGTCCCAGTTGTAAAGGCGCCGGCGCGCCTCCGGCAACTGGTCGGGATCGGCCTGCATGAAGCCGCGTTTCAGGAACCAGTGCATGGTGCGCGTGGTCAGCACGAAGATGCTCTCCAGCCCCATGGCGCGGGCGCGCTGCTCGACGCGCTTGAGCACGCGCTCGCCATCGCCCTGGCCCTGCGATTCGGGGGAGACGGTGAGTGCGGACATTTCAGCGGTTTTTGCTTCCGGGTAGGGGTACAGCGCAGCACACGCAAATAACACGCCATCGTGCTCCAGGATGGTGTAGTTGCCGACGTCTCGCTCGATCTCGGTGCGGCTGCGCTTGACCAGCGTGCCGTCCTGCTCGAACGGGGCAATCAGCTGCAGGATGCCGCCGACATCGTCCGGCGTGGCCTCGCGCAGGCTCTCGAGTTTCTCGTCGATCACCATCGTGCCGATGCCGTCATGGACGTAGATCTCGAGCAGCAGCGCGCCGTCCAGGGCAAACGGCACGATGTGGCTGCGCTCCACGCCGGCCTTGCAGGCCTTGACGCAGTGCTGCAGGTAGAACGCCGTGTCGGTGGGCTGCTGCGCGCCGGGCAGCGAGGCCAGCAGCTTTTCGGCGGCGGCCAGCGGCAGTTCGGTATCGATCGGGTTGTCGTCGCTCTCGGGCGCGTTCGGGTCGACCCGGATGCCGGCGATCTCGGTCACGAAGATCAGCTTGTCGGCCTGCAGGGCAATCGCCACACTCGTGGCGACTTCCTCCATCGTCAGGTTGAAGGCCTCGCCGGTCGGTGAAAAACCGAACGGCGACAGCAGCACCATGGAGCCCATGTCGAGGGTGCGGGTGATACCCGCCACATCGACCTTGCGCACCACGCCCGAACTCTGGAAATCGACACCGTCGAGGATGCCGACCGGCCGCGCGGTGATGAAGTTGCCTGACAACACGCGCACCGTGGAGCCCGCCATGGGGGTGTTGGGAAGGCCCTGGCTGAATGCGGCCTCGATCTCGTAGCGCAGCTGTCCGGCGGCCTCCTGGGCGCAGTCGAGCGACACCTCGTCGGTGATGCGGATGCCGTGCGAGTAACGCGCCGTGTGGCCCTTGGCGCGGAGTTGCTCGTTCACCTGAGGGCGAAAGCCGTGCACCAGGACGATGCGCACGCCCATGCTCTGCACCATGGCCAGATCCTGCGCCAGGTGCTGCAGCTTGCCGGCGGCAATCGCCTCGCCGCACACGCCGACGACGAAGGTCTGGTTGCGGAACTTGTGGATATACGGCGCCACCGATCGAAACCAGGGCACAAAGGTGAAATTGAATACGGCGGACATGCTGGACGGAACGGCTTCGCAGGGCAAAACCCGATTATGGGCGAAGGACGGTGCGGGGCAGGGATAATCAGGCAGCCCGTGTCCGACGTTTCCCTCTCCCCCTCGCTGCGCATCACGTTCCCAGAATCCCTGCCGGTGTCTGCGCGGCGGGACGAGATCATGCAAGCCATGCACGCGCACCAGGTCATCATCGTCTGCGGTGAGACCGGTTCGGGCAAGACCACGCAACTGCCCAAGATCGCGCTGGCCCTGGGGCGCGGAAAGTGCAACGCGCCGCCCGGGCAGGGGCGCCTGATCGGCCACACGCAGCCGCGCCGCATCGCCGCGAGTTCGGTGGCCAGGCGCATTGCCGAAGAACTGAACACGCCCCTGGGTGAGGTCGTCGGTTTCAAGGTCCGCTTCCAGGACCGCCTGTCGCGTGATGCCTCGGTGAAGCTGATGACCGACGGCATCCTGCTGGCCGAGACCCAGGGCGACCCGCTGCTCAAGGCCTACGACACCCTCATCATCGACGAAGCGCACGAACGCAGCCTGAACATCGACTTCCTGCTCGGCTACCTGCGCCAGATCCTGCCGCGCCGGCCGGACCTCAAGATCGTCGTCACCTCGGCCACCATCGACGCGCAGCGGTTTGCCGACCACTTCGCCTCGAAGAACGGCCCGGCCCCGATCATCATGGTGTCCGGGCGCATGTACCCGGTGGAGCAGCGCTACCGTCCGTTCGAGGAGTCGCGCGACCACGACCTGAACGACGCCATCGCCGACGCGGTGGACGAACTCTGGCGCGGGATCGGCCCGCCCGGGTTTGCTGCGGGCGCGGGCCAGGACGGCGACATCCTGGTGTTCCTGCCCGGCGAGCGCGAGATCCGCGAGGCGGCGGACCACCTGCGCAAGCACCTGAGCCACCAGCCGGTGTTCCGCACGGCTGAGGTGCTGCCGCTGTTTGCACGGCTGTCCCAGGCCGAGCAGGACCGCATCTTCGACAACCACCACGGCCGGCGCATCGTGCTGGCCACCAACGTGGCCGAGACCTCGCTCACCGTGCCAGGCATCCGGTTCGTGGTCGATGCCGGCACGGCGCGCATGAAGCGCTACAGCTTCCGCAGCAAGGTGGAGCAGCTGCTGGTGGAGCCGATCAGCCAGTCCTCGGCCAACCAGCGCGCCGGGCGCTGCGGGCGGGTGGCCAATGGCATCTGCATCCGCCTGTACGAGCAGCAGGATTTCGACCAGCGCGCGCGATTCACCGACCCGGAAATCCTGCGCAGCTCGCTTGCCGGCGTGATCCTGCGCATGAAGTCGCTGCACCTCGGCGTCGTGGAGGACTTCCCTTTCCTCGAGCGGCCGCAGGCGCGCGCCATCGCCGATGGTTACCAGCTGCTGGCCGAACTCGGTGCGGTCGACGACACCAACGAGCTCACGCCGATCGGCAACGAGCTGGCGCGCCTGCCACTGGACCCGCGCGTGGGCCGCATGATCCTGGAGGCGCGCTCCCGACAGGCGCTCGACGAGGTGCTGGTGATCGCCAGCGCACTGAGCGTGCAGGATGTGCGCGACCGGCCGATGGAGGCCCAGGCCGCAGCAGATGCGGCGCATGTGAAGTTCGACGACGACAAGAGCGAGTTCACCGGTTACCTCAAGCTGTGGAAATGGATCGCCCATGCCCGCGGCGAGAAAGGCAGCGCCGAGCACCGGCTCTCCAACCGACAGTACGAGCAGCTGCTGCGCCAGAATTTCGTCAGCATGCGCCGGGTGCGCGAGTGGAAGGATATCCACTCGCAGCTGCAGACCGTGGTTGCCGAGCACAAGTGGCCGATCAACGGGGCGCCGGCCACCTACGAGCAGATCCACCTGTCGATGCTGTCCGGGCTGCTGGGCAATGTGGGCTGCAAGCTCGACGACGAGGAGGTGTACCTGGGCGCGCGCGGCATCAAGTTTCACCGCCACCCCGGCGCGCACCTGGCCAAGAAACCGGGGCGCTGGATCCTGGCGGCCGAGCTGGTGGAAACCACGCGCCTGTTCGGCCGTGGCATCGCAAACATCGAGCCGCAGTGGATAGAGCAGGTCGGTGGCCACCTGCTCAAGAAGCAGCTGCTCGACCCGCACTGGGAGAAGAAGGCCGCCGAGGTGACCGCGCTGGAGCGCGCCACGCTGTATGGCATCGTGGTCTACAACGGGCGGCGCGTCAATTTCTCGCGCCTCGACCCGCAGGCGGCGCGCGAGATCTTCATCCGCGAGGCGCTGGTGGGCGGCCAGTGGGAGACCAGACTCCCGTTCCTGGCCGCCAACCTCAAGCTCATCGGCCAGGTCGAGGACCTGGAGCACAAGTCACGGCGCCAGGACGTGCTGGTGGACGATGAGCTGATCTATGCGTTCTACGACCAGCAGCTCCCGGCCGATGTCTGCAGCGGTTTCAGCTGCGAGCGCTGGTACCGGGAGGAAGTGCGCAAGCAGCCGCAACTGCTGGTGCTCACGCGCGACGAGCTCATGCGCCACGAGGCGGCGGGCATCACCACCAACGCGTTTCCGCGCAGCATCCGACTGGGCGGGGTCGATTGCGCCGCGGTCTACCTGCACGAGCCCGGTGACCCGAAGGACGGATTGACGGTCACCGTGCCGCTGTTCGTGCTCAACCAGGTCAACGACGAGCGTTGCGAGTGGCTGGTGCCCGGCATGCTGCGCGACAAGATCCTGGCACTGCTCAAGAGCCTGCATCAGAAGCCGCGTTCGCGTTTCGTGCCGCTGCCCGAGAACGCCACCCGCATCACGGCATTGCTCGGCACGCCCGAGTCGTTCGGCCATGGCAGCCTCACCGACGCCCTGCTGCGCCTGGTGCGCAAGGAAACCTCGCTGGATGTGCAGCGCGGCGATTTCAAGCTCGACACGCTGAGCCCGCACCTGTTCATGAATTTCCGCGTGGTCGACGAACACGGCCGCCAACTGGGCACCGGGCGCAGCCTCGGGGCCCTGAAGGCCGAGCTCGGGGCCCAGGCGCGGGGGGCTTTCCAGGCGCTCGCCGGTTTGAAGGGGGCGGTGCCGGTCGCGCCCGAAGCGCCGGTCGCGGATGCCGTAGTGGCAGGCAGGAGCCCGCCGGCGGGCGCCCAGCCCCCCACAGTGGCGGCACAGGCGTCGGTTGCCGGCGAGCGCTACACCAGCTGGAGCTTTGGCGAGCTGCCGGAACTGCTCGAAATCCGCAAGGGCGGGCAGACGCTGATCGGTTTCCCGGCCCTGATCGACGTGGTCGACGCGGTGTCCATCGAGGTGTTCGACGAACCCGACGTGGCGGCAAGCCGCCACCATGCCGGCTTGCGGCGTCTGTTCGCGTTGCAGATCCGCGACGCGCTCAAGTACCTCGAGAAAAACCTGCCGGAGCTGCAGAAGAT
>JANMZX010000570.1:0-2551 GCA_031383745.1 Rhodoferax sp.
TGCGGCCTGGCGGTCGGGCAGATGCGCCGCCAGCAGGCGCGCCACCGTCTGCGGCGACTGGTAGTGCAAGCCCTGCAGCATGGTTTCGTCATAGGTCTGCGCCCAGTCGCGGTACAAGGCGCGGGATTTTTCGTCGCTGTCCAGGGCGTAGGCCCGCTCCAGCAGTTTGGCCGCCTCGGGGCTGACGCCAGGGGGAATGATTCTTGCGCTGCTCACTGTGCCAGTTTAGGCGCGGCGCGCGGAGATCGCACCGCTTTCGGACGACCCGCCGTGAAAACTGGCGTCACATAGGGTTTACCCTTATTGAGCGAACTGCGGCATCGATTTATAAACTCATATTGGTTAGCATAAGAAACAATGTTTTGCATATGAAACAAATAACACCCACCAGATCCCGCCGGTCAGTGCCGCCTGCGGCACGGCCGCATACACATGCACCCGGGGGATGAACCGCGTCCGAAGATGCGCCTGTGCCCGGCTGCCTTGCCCCGGCACCGCCTGCGTGACCCGCGACGCCGGGCTACGCGCCCGGCCTGCCCGCCAACACCGCCGGCGTGCAGGGCCGGTCGCCACCGCGAACAATG
The DNA here is from genome assembly GCA_031383745.1 of Rhodoferax sp. Taxonomy (GTDB): domain Bacteria; phylum Pseudomonadota; class Gammaproteobacteria; order Burkholderiales; family Burkholderiaceae_C; genus CAISIP01. Next base: position 585 of record JANMZX010000570.1, read on the forward strand.
GCACCCGCCACTACCAAAGGAAACTCCATGAGCGTGTCCGGCATTGATGCCATCACTTTTGGCGCCGGCGACCTGCCGGCCTGCCGCAAGTTCTTCCTCGACTGGGGCCTGCAACTGGTGTCCGAGGACGGCCGGACGCTGGTGTTCGAAACCCTCAATGGCTGCCAGGTTCGGGTGGCCCGCTCCGACACACCGGGCCTGCCGGGCGGCATCGAGAAGGACCCCACCGTGCGCGAGGTGGTATGGGGCGTGGAGACGCTGGCCGACATGGCGCTGTACCGCGAACGCCTGCGCACGCAGCCCGGTTTTGTGGACGACGGCGAGCGCATCGGCTGCACCGACCCCAACGGGCTGGCGCTGCGTCTGCAGGTATCGCGCAAACGCTCCGTGACGCTGGACTGCGCCCGGACCAACACCTGGGGCGAACGCCCGCGCGTGAACCAGCCCAGCCCGGCCTACGAGCGCGCCACACCGATCGAGGTCGGCCACGTGGTGTTTTTTGTCACCGACCTGGCTGCCACGTCCGGCTTCTACACCCGGCAGCTCGGCTTCGAGGTGTCCGACAGGTACCCGGACCGCGGCACCTTCCTGCGCTGCGCGCCCGACGGCGGGCACCACGACCTGTTCCTGCTGCAGCTGCCGACAGCCAAGGCCGGACTGAACCATGTCGCATTCACCGTGCGCGACGTGCACGAGGTGTTCGGCGGCGGCATGCACATGTCGCGCTGCGGCTGGGACACCGAACTCGGCCCGGGACGCCACCCGATCTCGTCGGCCATCTTCTGGTACTGCCCGAGCCCTGCCGGCGCGCTGGTGGAGTACTACACAGACGAGGACCAGCTGACCGCCGAGTGGCAGCCGCGCAGCTTCACGCCCGGCCCGACGGTGTTTGCCGAATGGGCCATCAAGGGTGGCATCGACGGCAACACCCGCCGCCAGACAGATGCCGATGCACCCAAGGGTGGTTTCATCACGGACAGAAAATAAACCGCCACCAGATTTCCGCGCGGCGCCCACCACGCCCCCACCTGAACGTCCACTGCAACGAAAGGCACACCATGCACCCGAAAGCCCTGTACAACGACATCCACCAGAACCGCAGCAGCGCGCCGACCAGTTACGAGAGCCTGCTGGGGGATTCGATCGAACGCGCGTTCGGCCAGGGCATCCACGACCTGGAAGGCGTGGTCGCCTATCTCAACAGCGCGGGGCCGTCGGCCCCCAATGGTCAGCCCTGGACCAGCGCCTCGTACCAGCAGGAAATGGCCCGTCTGGGCGCCTGAACCCACCGTCAAGGAGATCCCCATGAACACATCCAGCATGCAATTCCAGGCCGACCCGGTCGACGCCGCGCTCAAGGTCGGACTCAAGGACCTGTGGTACCCGGTCTGCCCTTCGGGCTTCGTTCAGGACAACCCGGTATCGCTGCGCCGTCTGGGCCACAAGATCGCGCTGTGGCGCGACCAGTCCGGCGTGGTGCACGCGCTGGAAGACCACTGCCCGCACCGCGGCGCGCCGTTGTCCATGGGTGTCATCCTGGGCGACCGTCTTGCCTGCGCGTACCACGGGGTCGAAGTGCGGTGCGACGGCACGGTCACGCGGGTGCCGGCCAGCCCCGGCTGCAAGCTCGAAGGGTCGCGCACCACGCTCGGCTTCCATGTGGCCGAGCGCAATGGTGCCGTGTTCCTGTACAACAGCAGCACGAACATCGACACCGCGCCGCCGCTCGAACTGCCCCCGGAACTCAGCGCGCCGGAATGGAGCGCGTTCCTGTGCTACGTCGAGTGGGGTTGCGACTACCGCTACGTGATCGAGAACGTGATGGACCCGATGCACGGCACCTACCTGCACAAGCAGTCGCACACCATGTCCGAAGGCGATGCCAGGGCGGAGTTCCAGATCCGCGATACCGAGCACGGATTCTTCTTCGAAAAGAAGGGCCAGCGCGACGTGAACTTCGACTGGTC
>JANMZX010000608.1:0-1616 GCA_031383745.1 Rhodoferax sp.
GCCCGCAGGGCGCGTAGTGAGTTGTGCGATGCGCCCCTGCCGTGAGCACCGCAGGGCAGTCTGCGCGTCCAGCGCCAGACCGCCCCACCATGAGCCCCCGCCGGGTCCCGCCTGCCGCGACGCGCGCCGACGTCAACGCAAGAAACAGCGGAAAACCACAGTACAAGCCGACCAGCGACCGACCGCCTTGGGCCGAATGCCGCCATCTGCGTCGAACTGTCCATCTCGCCAATGATGGGTACCGGGCCCATGCTAGCTGCCCAGGTAGGCGTCGAGCACCTGCTTGTTGGCGCGGATCTCGGCCGGCGTGCCGATGGCCATCACCTGGCCTTCGACCATCACCATGATGCGGTGGCACAGGTCCATCACGAAGTCCATGTTGTGTTCGATCACCACGAAGGAGCTGTGCTTGCCGATCTTTGGGTTGCGGTTGAGCTCCTTGAGCAGCGTAGAGATGCCCCCGACCAGGCTGGGGTTGACCCCGGCGCAGGGCTCGTCGAGCAGCACCAGGTCGGGCTCGCTCATGAAGGCCATGGCAATGTCCACCAGCTTCTGCTGGCCGTAACTCAGTTCGCCGGCCTTCTTGTCGGCCACATGGCGGATGCGGAACTGGTCGATCAGCGCGTCGGCCTTGTCGCCCAGGCCGGAATCGGACGGCGCGAACATCCGACCGAACATGCTGCCGCTGTGCTCCTGCGCGGCCACCAGCAGGTTGTCGCGCACGCTCATCTTGCCGAACACTTGCAGCGTCTGGAAGGTGCGCCCGACGCCACGGCGGTTCAGTTCCAGCGGGCCGAGCGCGGTGACGTCCTCGCCATTGAGCTCGATCTTGCCGGCGTCCGGTGTGATCTGGCCCATCATGCTGTTGAACAGCGTTGTCTTGCCAGATCCGTTGGGACCGATCACGCCGAAGATCTCGCCCGGCTGGACCTGGAAACTCACGCCGCCCACGGCCTGGATTGCGCCATAGGCCTTCTTGAGCCCCGATACCTTGAGCACGGGTTGGTCTCCCTGGCGGTTGTGGTGGTGCGGATGCGTCATGCTTTCGCTCCCCGGGCGTTGGCCGCGGCGGACTGCCCTGCGGCGGCCCGTTCGGCCGAGGCCAGCCTGGCCTGCTTCTTGGCGCGCATCCGGTCGGGGATGCTCAGCAGACCGTCGGGCAGCCAGATCATCAGCAGCACCACCGCGCCGCCGAAGACGAACAGGTACCAGGCCTGGGCGAAACGCAGCCACTCGGGCAGCACCACGCCGACCGCGGCACCCAGCATCGGGCCGAAGAAATAGCCCGGGCCACCCACCACCACCATCAGGTACATCATGATCGAGGAGCCGACCGCGAACGGCGCCGGCTCGATGAACTGCACCAGGCTGGCGAACAGCGCGCCGGCAATGCCGGCGTAGGCCGCACCGATGGCGAAACTCAGCAGCGTGTAGGTACGGATGTCCACCCCCAGGCTTTCGGCCCGGATCGGGTTGTCGCGCAGCGCGGTGAAGGCCTTGCCCCAGGGGCTGCGCAACAGGCCGAACAGCAGCAGCGCCAGCAGCACGGCCACGGCGAGCGTGAAGTAGTAGTAGGCCAGGTTGCTCTCCAGGCTGAACCCGGCCAGGCTGGGCCG
>JANMZX010000670.1:0-6298 GCA_031383745.1 Rhodoferax sp.
GATGGTCGGCCAAGGTAAACACGGCGTCCATGTCATGCTCCACGAGCAACATGGCATGGTCCTTCTTCAGCCGCAGAAGAAGTTCGACCATGCGTTCTGCCTCGGCCACGCCCATGCCGGCCAGCGGCTCGTCGAGCAGCAGCACCTTGGGTTCGGTGGCCAGGGTCATGGCGATTTCGAGTTGCCGCTGCTCGCCGTGGCTTATCGTGGCAGCGATGGCGCTGCGCCGCGGGCCCAGGCCGGCGAGCTCGATCGCCGATTCGCACCGCGCACGGGCTCCCTTGGACGAGGCCGCCAGCCGCACCCAGCGCAGGGGGTTCCATGCCTGCTGGGAGTCGCGGGACTGCGCCGCAAGAAAGACGTTGTCCCAGACCGTGAACGGCAGGAAGATGTTGGTCTTCTGGTAGCTGCGCCCCAGCCCCTGGCGCGAGATTGCCTCCAGGCCCCAGCCGGTAACCTCCTGCCCGCCGAGGTACACCTTGCCGGACGTGAGCGGCAGGTCGCCCGAGAGCAGGTTGGTCAGCGTGGATTTGCCGGCGCCGTTGGGGCCGATGACGGCGTGGATGCGGTCGCGCCAGAGCTCCAGCGAAACCTCGTTCACCGCTGTCAGGCCGCCAAAGCGCTTGGTGAGCTGCTGCGCGCGCATCAGCACTTCAGCCATGCGGGTCCCCTGCAACGGCCTTGCGCGTCGTGAGCAATTGCACGATGCCGAGCACGCCACGCGGTGCGTACAGCACCACCAGGACGATGAATGTGCCCATCCACAGTTGCCAGTGCTTGCCCAGGTTGACGCCGCCGACGGTCGGCAGGTCCTTGAAGACGTGCAGCACATACTCGAACGAGAAGGCGCCAACGATGGCGCCGGCGAAATTGCCCATGCCCCCGAGGATCACCATCATGATGGCGTGGGCGCTCATGTGAAAGCCCATCAGTTCGGGGTTGATGTAGCCGCTCTGCACGCCCCACAGGTAGCCGGCCAGCCCGGCCAGCGCACCAGCGAGCGTGAATGCGCTGAGCTTGTAGGCGAACGTGCCGAAGCCCATCGCCCGCATGCGGTGCTCGTTCACCCGGATGCCAGCCAAGGCGCGGCCAAAGGGGCTCCAGAGCAGGCGACGCAGGAACACGAACACCAGCAGCAGCAGGAACAGGGTCAGGTAGTACAGGACAACCTTGTTGTCGAGGTCGAGCAGCGTCAGGCCGCCGACCGCCACCGTCGGCCGGAAGTTGATGTACAGGCCGTCCGAGCCGCCCAGCACCTTGTTGTCGAAGAACAGGAAGAACACCATCTGCGCGAAGGCCATGGTGACCATGATGAAGTAGATGCCATGGGTACGCACCACGAAAAACCCGATCAGCAGCGCCGCGAGCCCCGACGCCAGCACGGAAACGGGCAGGGTCCACCAGATGCTGGCCGCCTCGTTCTGCGGCATCAGGAAGGCCAGCGCATACCCCGCCAGGCCGAAATACGCTGCATGGCCCAGCGAGACCAGGCCGCTGACGCCCTGGAGCAGATCCAGGCTCATGGCAAAGATGCCCAGGATCATCATGCGTGTGACCATCTGGGTGTAGAAGTCGGTGCCGACGAAGGGGAAAGCAAGCAGGGCTACCAGCCCCAGCCCCAGCGCCAGGCGAACGCCGGCGGGCAGGTGTTCCAGATGCGCCTTCGCCGTGGTCACGGGGTACCTTCGCTCTGCGAGCTGCCGTACTGAGCACCTTCGGGTGGCCGTGCGGTGCTCATTGCTTGAACAGCCCTTCTGGCTTCCACAACAGCACACCGGCCATGAGCATGTAGACCAGCATGCCCGCGATCTGCGGCAACAGCACCTTGCCGAATGTGTCGACCAGGCCGACCAGCAGGGCGGCCGTGAGCGCCCCGCGGACCGAGCCGATGCCGCCGATCACCACCACCACGAAGCACATGATCAGCACCTGCGAACCCATGTTCGGGTACACGCTGGAGATCGGGGCAGCGATGATGCCCGCCACTGCGGCCAGGCCGATGCCCAGCGCGAAGACCACGGCATGGATGCGCCGGATGTTGATTCCGAGCGCTTCGGCCATGTCGCGGTTGAAGGCGCCGGCGCGGATTTTCATGCCCAGCCGCGTACGCGAGATGAGCAGGTACAGCCCCAGCGCGAGCAACACGCACACGCCGGCCATGAATATCCGGTACACCGGGTACGACTGGTTGTCGGTTAGCTGGATCGACGCCGCCAGCAGGTCGGGAACCTTGACCCCATGCACATCGTCGCCCCACAACATGGAGCGGAGTTCCTCGAAGATGTAGATCAGGCCAAAGGTCAACAGGACCTGGTCGAGGTGGTCCCGGTGGTAGAAGTGCCGAAACAACACACGCTCGAGCGCCAGGCCGAATACGACGGCCAGCGCCGCCCCGGCAAAGATCGCCACGGTGAGGCTGCCCCATTGCGCGGTGATGGCATGCGCCAGGTATGCGCCGAGCATGTAGAAACTGCCGTGCGCCAGGTTGACCACGCCCATGATGCCGAAGATCAGCGTCAGCCCTGCGGCCAGCATGAACAGCAACAGTCCGTACTGGAAGCTGTTGAGCAGTTGGATCAGAAAGGTGGCGAAGTCCATGGGCAAGAATCGGCGTGCGTGTGGTGGTAGTGGCGGTGCCAGTTGAAACCAAGCAATCAGCCAGGGCCGATTCACGTCATCTTGCAGCCTGCGCCAGAGTCGGCAAGGGCCTTGGATGCCACGCCGACCACCTTGTTCTCCTTGTTCTCGACCACACGCAGATAGATATCCTGCACGGGGTTGTGTGACTTGCTCATGGTCCACTTGCCGCGCGGGCTGTCGATGGTGGCGGACTCCATCGCCTTGTAGAGGGCCGCCTTGTTCGCCAGATCCCCCTTGACGGCATTGGCGCCCTGCACCAGCAGCAGGCCGGTGTCGTAACCCTGTACGGCGTAGACGTCGGGCTGCAACTTGAAGGCCTTGGCATAGGCCAGGCGGAAGGCCTTGTTGCGTGGCGTCTCGATGCCGTCGCCGTAGTGCAGGGTGGTCATCACGCCGTCGGCGGCCGGGCCGGCAGCCTCGAGCACGCCTTCGGTCAGGAAGCCCGAACCGTACAGGGGGATCTTGCCCTTGAGGCCGGCCGCGGCGTAGTCGCGCATGAACTTGGGAGCGCCACCGCCGGCGAAGAAGCAGGCCACTGCATCCGGCTTGAGCGCAGCGATCTCGGTGAGCAATGCCTGGAACTCCACATTGGGGAAGGGCAGGCCCAACTCCTTGATGATGGTACCGCCCGCTGCGGTGTAGCCTTCCTTGAATCCCTCGAAGGCCTCGTCGCCGGCGGCGTACTTCCAGGTGATCCAGACCGCCTTTTTGTGGCCCTTGTCGACCATGACCTTGCCCAGGGCGCGCGTGGGCTGCGAGTTGGAGAAGCTGGTGCGGAACACGTTCGGTGCGCACTGCGCGCGCGTGGCCGCGTGCACGCCGGCGTTCGGGATCAGGCTGAGCACCCCGGTGTCGCGCGCCACCTTGTGGATGCCCATCTGCACGCCGGAGTGCACTGTTCCCACCAGCACATCGACCTTGTCCCGCTGGACCAGCTTGGTGGCGTTCTCGATGCCTTTGGACGGCTCGGATTCGTCATCCACCTTGAAGTATTCGATCTCGCGCCCGCCCAGCTTGCCGCCTTGTTCGTCGATGGCAAGCCGGAATCCGTTCTCGATGGCCACTCCAAGCTGGGCAAAGGCACCGGTATAGGGCAGCATCAGGCCCACACGCAATTTGGCCCCTTGCGCGCGGACCAGGCTGGGCAGCAACAGGCCGGTGGAGGCCGCGCCGATCAGGGCAGCACTGCGGGAAATAACGAGGCGTCGGTTGTTCATGGTGGTGTCTCCAGGAGGGTTCAAGCAATCAATTGCGAGCGTGGATGAATCTTTGCATCGATGTTCGCGATTTCACGCTTATTCGTCGATACATCCATCATGATAGTTGGCATCACCGGGGTGAATAGTCAGTTTGTCTCAGAACTTGTGCCGCACCCCGACGGGAACTCGGTGCTTGCCATGCCCGCGTTTGCAGTTTGGTCAGGTGTATTCGCGTGTTCGTCGCTTCGGCCAGTTCCAGTGCCCCCAAAAACGTGTTGTCGCAATGAATTCGAGGCGAAGCGTCAGCACGTAGAATAGGATTTTCGTCAATCCGGGTGGCAGATTCGGTTGGCGGCGATTGCAAGTCATTGATTTACATGATTACAAGAGCCCCTCATCAGGCGTAGGTCGGCGGTTCGAGCCCGTCCGCACCCACCACCACCAAGACAAAGGCGAACACGTGTGTTCGCCTTTTTGTTTTTTTCATAGAGAGTCCTCGTATGTTCGACCTTGTCCGCAAGCACACCAAGATTTTGATGTTCATGATGTTCTTGCTGATCATCCCGGCGTTTGTGCTGGTGGGAATCGATGGTTACAAGCGTTTCAATGACGGCGGCCAGGCGGTTGCGCGGGTCGGTGGGCGTGACATCACGCAGGCTGAATGGGATTTTGCCCACAAGTCGGAGGTCGACCGCATCCGGGCCAGTTCTCCCGGGATCGACGTGAAGCTGCTCGATTCTCCCCAGCTGCGCTACGCCACACTCGAGCGGCTGGTGCGGGAGCGTGTGCTGGCGGAAGCGGCCGACAAGTTGCACCTGGCGACGAGCGACGCACGACTGGCACGCGAACTGCAGCAAAACCCGAACATCGCCGCGTTGCGCCGCCCGGATGGCAGCCTGGACGTGGAGCGATACCGCCAGTTGGTCGCAAGCCAGGGTCTCACGCCCGAGGGGTTCGAGGCGCGTGTCCGCCGCGATCTGTCGTTGCGCCAGGTCGAAGCCGGTGTGCTGGGCACGGTAGTGGCCGCGCCGGCAGTCGCGGATGTGGCGCTGGGCGCGTTCTTCGAGAAGCGCGAGGTGCAAATGGTGACCCTGCTGGCGACTGATTTCGCTGCCAAGATCGAGCCGACCGACGGCGAACTGGAGGCCTACTACAAGAGCCACGCGAAGGATTTCCAGGCGCCCGAGTCAATCGATATCGATTACGTCGTGCTGGATCTGGACGCGATCAAGAAATCGATCACGCTCAACGAGGCGGACCTGAAGAGTTATTTCGAACAGAATTCCGCACGCCTGAGTGGCAACGAGGAGCGGCGTGCCAGCCACATACTGATCAATGCCGCCAAAGACGCACCGGCGTCCGAACGGGAAAAGGCCAAGGCCAGGGCGCAGGAGCTCTTGGCGCAGGTGCGCAAGGCACCGGCCGAGTTTGCCGATCTGGCGCGCAAGAATTCGCAGGACAAAGGCTCGGCTGCGTCCGGCGGAGATCTGGATTTCTTCGGCCGTGGTGCGATGGTGAAGCCGTTCGAGGAGGCTGCGTTCGGCATGAAGAAGGGTGATATCAGCGACGTGGTCGAGTCGGACTTCGGCTACCACATCATCCAGCTCACCGACGTCAAGGCGCCGAAGCAGCGCAGTTTTGAGGAACTGCGCCCGACGCTGGAGGCCGATCTCAAGACGCAGCAGGCGCAGCGCAAGTTTGCCGAGTCGGCCGAGGCCTTTACCAACGGCGTATATGAGCAGGCGGACAGCCTGAAGCCGGTCGCGGACCGGCTGAAGCTGGAGATCAGGTCCGCCAAGGGCGTGCTGCGCAAGGCGCCCGACGGCATGGCAGGTGCGCTGGCCAATGGCAAGTTCCTCGGTGCGTTGTTCGGCGATGACGCGATCCAGAAAAAGCGCAATACCGAGGCGGTGGAAACCGGGCCGAACCAGCTGGTGTCCGGTCGCGTCACGCGCTACGCGCCTGCCCGCACGCTGCCACTGGCCGAAGTCCGGGCTTCGGTCCGGGAGAAACTCGTCGCCGTCCGCGCGTCAGAACTGGCGCACAAGGAAGGGCAGTCGCGACTCGCCGCCTGGAAGGCCAAGCCTGGCGACATGGCCGGCCCGGTGACGGTTGTTTCGCGCGAGCAGGCGCAATCGGTTCCGCCCGCCGTTCTCAACGCCACCATGCAGGCGGATCCGGCAAGCCTGCCTGCCGTGATCGGGGTTGATCTCGGCGCGCAGGGGTACGCCGTGGTCAAGGTCAACCGCATTCTGGGCCGGGCGGCTCCCGATGAGGCTGCGGCCAAACAGGCCCGGTCCCAATACGCCCAGTTGTGGGCCTCGGCCGAAAATCAGGCCTATTACGGTGTGCTCAAGGAGCGCTACAAGGCCAAAGTCGAGGTGGCGCAGGTGCCGATGCCGTCGCCGAATGCGGTCGGTGCCGGCAATTGACGTGAAGGCAGCGATATAATCAGATTT
>JANMZX010000690.1:0-15817 GCA_031383745.1 Rhodoferax sp.
CCTTCAGTACCAGTCGCATGATCCTTCTGGAACAGGGAGGAATATTTGCACTGGCCAACCTGCGCGGCGGTGGCGAATACGGCGAGGACTGGCACAAGGCGGGCATGCGAGAAAAGAAGCAAAACGTGTTCGACGATTTCACGGCGGCCGCCGAGTACCTGATCGCGAACCACTACACCGACGCTGAGCACCTGGCCGTCAACGGTGGCAGCAACGGAGGATTGCTGATCGGCGTCATGCTCACCCGGCGCCCGGACCTGTTCACGGTGGCGTTCCCGGAAGTGGGCGTGCTGGACATGTTGCGCTTCCAGAAATTCACCGCTGGTTTTGGCTGGACGCCAGAATACGGAAACGCGGACAACAGCAAGGAAGAGTTCGAGTACCTGCGCGAATACTCGCCCCTGCACAACGTCAAATCTGCCAGCTATCCGGCGACGCTGGTGATGACCGCCGACCACGATGACCGGGTGGTCCCATCGCACAGCTTCAAGTTCATCAGCGCGTTGCAACTGGCCCAACAGGGCAAGGCGCCGGTTCTGATCCGCGTGCAAACACAAGCCGGCCATGGTGCAGGCATGCCCACCAGCAAGATCATCGAACAGCAGGCGGACAAGTGGAGCTTCTTCTTCCAGCAGATCGGCATGACGCCGAAGTTCGACGAGTTGCAAGGCACGGCACGCGGTTGACCCGCGTGGACCCGCGCGGGCGCGAGAAGGTCAGGGTGCAACGGCGGCCACGCGCCAGGGTGCGCACATCACATGGCGACGCTGACTCACCGGGCTGGCCTTCACCCGCGCGCGGGGCCGTCCTCGCATGCCGCCTGCCCGGCGGGAAGCCGGGCCGCTGGCAGCGATCCGACAACGACCCCCAGCACCGCAAGCCGCCTGCGCAGCCGCAACACCTGCCGGTCCTTGCTCAACAGCGTCGCGCGGTGCGCCACTGCCAGGTCTACAAAAATCTGGTCGTCCCGGTCACTGCAACGCACGGCGGCCGGCGCAGCTGCAGCCATGGTCTGGCTCAGTCGGTCGAATTGCGCAAGCACCTCGTCCGCAGCAGCAGCGCCCGGGGGCAGGCGTGCGACAACCTGTGGATAGGTCAAGACGCGCGCCAGTTCGGCCCGCATGGCGCCGGTGACCAGCCAATGCGCACTTCCGCCATCCAATGCTGCGCGCAAACCACGCACCCCGGGATCGTCGAACACCAGCAGATCCAGCACGATGTTGGTGTCGAGCACCAGCGGGCCGGCCAACGAAACCACCGTCAGGATCAGGCGACGGGGCGGTCGCGCGCATCGCCGCGCGCCGACCCCTTGACCATGTCGAACCGGAACAGCCGGCACTCGATGGGGCCGTTCCACATCGGCACCCGGCGCGATTCCTTCAGGCGCATCTTGCCGGGCAGCTTGAGGTCGGGGGTGAGCACCCAGGCGGTCCAGCCGGCGTAATGCTTCTTCCAGTGCGCGGCGAGTTGCACAAAGAAATCGCCCCCGTCGGTGGTCTGCGCCTGCTCGCGGGCGCCGGCGCCGGCCACACCACCGACCTCGATGCGCTCCCCGTACGGCGGATTCACCAGCATCACGCCCGGGGCTTCGCATGGCGGCACGCGCTGCAAGGCGTCGCCGCCTCGGAATTCGATCGCACCTGCCACGCCGGCACGTTCGGCGTTGCGCTGCGCGAAGTCGACCATGCGGTGGGCCACGTCGCTGCCGAAGATCCGTACCGGCCCGGCCTCTGGCAACTGCGCCCGCTCGGACGCGTTGCGGATCGCATCCCAGACATGGGGCTGGAAGGGCAGCATCTTCTCGAACGCAAACCGCCGCAGGAAACCCGGGGCGATATTGCAGGCGATCTGCGCCGCCTCGATGGCGATGGTGCCGCTGCCGCAACACGGGTCGTACAGCGGCTGGCGCACATCTTCGGCCCAGCCGCTGGCGGCGATCATCGCGGCGGCCAGGGTTTCCTTCAGCGGCGCCTCGCCCTTGTCCTCGCGCCAGCCGCGCTTGAACAGGGCCTCGCCCGAGGTGTCGATGTACAGCGACACCGTGTCGGTGGTCAGGTGGGCGTAGATGCGGATGTCGGGCCACTGGGTGTTCACATCCGGGCGCACGCCGCCGGCCTTGGCGCGGAAGCGGTCGCAGATGGCGTCCTTGATCTTCAACGCCGCGAAGTTCAGGCTGGTCAGCGGGCTGTGCTGCGCAGTGACCTCGACCTTGATCGACTGCCGGGGCGTGAACCAGATCTCCCAGGCCACCTCGCTGGCGGCGCGGTACAGGTCCTGTTCGTTGCGGTACTCGGCGTAGAACAATTGCACCAGCACGCGTTGCGACAGCCGGCTATGCAGGTTGAGCAGCAACGCGTCGCGCCAGGTCGCCTCGACCTGGACGCCACCGCGCTGCTTGCGCACGGCGTCGGCGCTGCCCGCCGTGATGCGGGCCACCTCGTGCACCAGCAGGTCTTCGACGCCGGCGGCACACGGCAGGAACAGCTGTAACTGGTTCATGCCGGGTTCCTCACAAGGCGCGCCGCAGGCTGGCCGGGGCGATCTTCAGCCCCTCGCGGTACTTGGCGACGGTGCGCCGGGCACAGCTGATGCCCTGCTCCTTGAGCATGTCGGACAGCTGGCTGTCGCTCAGTGGCTTGGCGCTGGACTCGGCTTCGATGAACTGCTTGATCAGCGCGCGCACCGCGGTGCTCGACGCGTTGCCACCGGCATCGGTGCCCAGCCCGGAGCCGAAGAAGTACTTGAGCTCGAAGGTGCCCAGCGGCGTGGCCATGAACTTCGCGGTGGTCACCCGGCTGATGGTGGACTCGTGCAGCCCGAGTTCGTCGGCGATCTCGCGCAGCACCAGCGGGCGCATGGCCAGCACGCCATGCAGGAAAAAGCTCTTCTGCCGCTCCACGATGGCGGTGCTGACGCGCAGGATGGTGTCGAAACGCTGCTGGATGTTCTTGATGAACCAGCGCGCCTCCTGCAGCCGCTGCTGCAGCGCGGCGTAGTTGGAGGCGTCGGAGCCGTTGCCCCGGTGCAGCCGCAGCGCATTGGCGTAGATGTCGTGCACGCGCAGCCGCGGCATCACCTCGGGGTTGATCTGCGCGCGAAAACGCGTGTTGGCGCCCTTGCCGACCTGCACCACCAGCACATCGGGAATGACGATGTTGCGCTCCACGCTCACAAAACGCCGGCCAGGCTTGGGCTCCAGGCGACCGATCAGGGCGATGGCCTCGCGCACCAGGGCATCGGTGGTGCTGCACAGCTGCACCAGGCGCTTGATGTCGCGCCGGGCCAGCACGTCCATTGGTTGCGAACAGATGCGCGTGGCCACCGCGAGCACGCGCTGGTGCGGGTCGTTGGCGGGCAGGTTGCGGCGCATCGCGCGCAACTGCAGGCGCAGGCATTCACCCAGGTTCGCCGCGCCCACACCCACCGGCTCGAAATCCTGCAGGATGCGCAGTGCGACCGTCAGGTGGTGCAGCAACTGTTCGCTCTCCTCGCCGTCGACCGGCGACAGGCCGGCTGCCAGCGACTCCAGCGAGTCTTCCAGATACCCGTCGTCGTTGAGCGACTCGATCAGGAAACGCAGGGCCACCCGGTCTTCCTCGCTGAGGCGCGTGGCCAGCGCCTGCCGATGCAGGTGCGACTGCAGCGACTCCTGCGTACGCGCCAGTTCCCCGGCGTCGACATCGTCCTCGGTGCCCAGGTTGTTGCCGTGCGCCTTGGCGTCGCCGCCCCACTCGTTGTCGTCCGGGGCCATCTCGACCGTGCCGTCGCCCTCCCAGCTCTCGGCGTCGGCTGCCGACAGCGGGGTTACCGCGTCATCGTTGCTGGGCCCGCTGGACTCGCCCCCGTAGTCGACCGGCGCAGACGCCGCAATCTCGGCCTCGCGGTCGGCCAACGGCACCGGCGCATCGACCTGCGCCAGCCCGAAGTCCTCGCCCGGGGTGCTGTCTTCGGACACCTCGAGAAACGGGTTTTCGTCCAGCATCTGGCTCACTTCCTGGCTCAGTTCGAGCGTGGAGAGCTGCAACAGGCGGATCGACTGCTGCAACTGCGGCGTGAGCGCCAGGTGCTGGGAAATGCGGAGGGATAAGCCCGGCTTCATCGGCAATCTTCCCGCTACATCTTGAAGTGTTCACCCAGGTACACCCGGCGCACGTCGGCGTTGGCGACGATCTCGGCAGGTGTGCCCTCGGCCAGCACATTGCCATCGCTGATGATGTAGGCGTGGTCGCAGATGCCCAGCGTTTCGCGCACGTTGTGGTCGGTGATCAACACACCGATGCCGCGCGACTTCAGGAAATTGATGATGCGCTGGATCTCGATCACCGCGATCGGGTCGATGCCGGCAAACGGCTCGTCAAGCAGGATGAAGCGCGGTTGCGTGGCCAGCGCGCGGGCGATCTCCACCCGGCGGCGCTCGCCCCCGGACAGCGCCAGCGCCGGCGAATCACGCAGGTGGTCGACACGCAGGTCCGCCAGCAGGCCGTCGAGGCGCTCGGCAATCACCGCGCTCGCCAGCGGACGGCCGTCGGCGTCGGCCTGCAGTTCCAGCACCGCACGCACGTTGTCCTGCACGTTGAGCTTGCGGAAGATCGACGCCTCCTGGGGCAGGTAGCTCAGGCCCAGGCGGGCGCGGCGGTGGATCGGCATGTCCTCGACCGAGCGCCCGTCGATGGTGATGTCGCCGGCGCTCGCCCGCACCAGGCCCACGATCATGTAGAACGACGTCGTCTTGCCGGCGCCATTGGGCCCGAGCAGCCCTACCACTTCCCCCTTGCCCACCGCCAGCGAGACATCCTTGACGACCATCCGGCTGCCATAGGATTTCTGCAGGTGCAGCGCCTCCAGGCGGCTGCCGGGGCCATCCAGCCCCGTCACCGGGTCGGTGGATGCTGCAGCAGGCGTTGCAATGGCCCCGTCGCCCGTCACTTCTGCCCGCCCACGGTGGCAGACCGGCGCAACACGGGTGCTGGCACAGCAGCCGGTTGAACTGCTGGTGCGGTGCCAGTTGCGCGGGGTTCGTCCAGGCGGGGCGTGAGCACTGCGCGTACGCGTGGCGCGGTTCCGTCGGGCCGGGTCCTGGCGGGCCCACCGTCGATCGTCAGGACGCTGGTGCTGTTGTCGTAGACGATCACAGCGCCGGTCATCTCGTCGTTCAGCGTGGTGCCCAGGTACCGGCGCAGCTCCGCACGCTGCAGGAAACGCACGGTATCGGCCTTGCCGTCGTATTCGATGACCTCGGCTTCGCCTTCCATGTATTCGTCGGTGGCGCCGGGCCGGGTATCGCGCTTCTGCCGGAAAAACGCCAGTTTGCCGGGCTCGGCCTTCAACACGCCGAACTGGTTGCCCGCCGTGTCCTGGCGCACATCGAGTTGCGCCCCGCGCATGACGATGCTTCCCTTGGTGACCACCACCTTGCCGGTGAAGACACTGGTCTGCTTGGTGTCGTCGTAACGCAGGGTGTCCGACTCGATGTTCATCGGCTTGCTGCGATCGGCTCTCTCGGCGTGCGCCCCACCGGCAAGCAGGACGCATGCCAGCGCAAGGGCCGTCGGGGATTGGAAGGGTTTCATAGAGGCACGAATCTTGCAGGATAACCCTGCCGTTTCATTGTAGCCGTGCACTGCGGGCAGGTCGCTGCGGCGACCCACCAGCGCCCTACCAGCGCCCACACCGGTGCAGCCGGGACGACGGAACCGGGCGATGCGCCTCTTCAGCGGCCGGCACGCACCTCGGCGATCAGATGATCGACCACCTGCAGCACCCGCGGCATGTTTTTCGCCAGGGTGCCGTCGGTATAGAAGCGCCCCGCCACGCCCATTGCGGGAACACCCTCGACCTTGTAGGCGTTTTGCAGCTGCGTCGCCTTGCCGACTTTGGTCGCCACGGAAAACGAGTTGTACTGCTCCAGGAACTTGGCCTTGTCCACGCCCTGCTTGGCGACCCAGTCGGCGATGGCGTCACCCTTGGACAACTGCTGTTTTTCAGCGTGGATGGCGGCAAACACCTTGCCATGCAGCTTGTCGACCAGGTCCATGGCCTCAAGTGTGTAGTAGAGCCGCTGCTGCGGCACGAAGTCGTCCCGGAACCCGACCGGCACCCGACGCACCAGCACATCCTTGGGCGCGCGTTTGATCCAGGCGTCGAGCGTGGGTTCGAAGGCGTTGCAGTGCGGGCAGTTGTACCAGAAGAACTCCACCACCTCGACCTTGCCAGCCGACGCCTCGACGGCGGCCTTCTTGTCCAGCACCAGATAGTCGGCACCCGCCTCGGGCTTCACTGCCTGCGCCTGCGCGCCCTGGAAAAACCCCTGGCCGAGCGCCATGGCCGTGGCAGTGGTTGCGCAAAAGTCGCGACGTTTCATGCTTGTTCACTCCTGAAAATTGATATTCGACCCAGTTCGGACAGCCGTCGCCCGGTTTAGTTCACCCACTCAACGCTGCACCCGGACCAGCACGGCCTCCATACCCAGGGCCTCCAGCTTTTCCTTGGTCCTGTCCGCGTCCTCCCGCCTGTCGATCGGCCCCACCCGCACACGGAACACGGTGCGCCCGGATTGCTCGCGCTCGGACACCTTCGCCTCCACCCCGGCCAGCGACAGCTTGGCGCGCTGGGCCTCGGCGTCGTCCGTGGTGCGGTAGGCGCCGACCTGCACAAAATAGGTGAACGGATCAGCGGTCGTGGCGGATGACCGGGCCTTGGCCAAATCGCCCAGTGGATCGGCCGACGCCGCGGGTTTGGTGTCCACCTTTGCGTCACCCGCCGGGTTGGCCGTCGCGGCTTTTGCGGCCGCAGGGGCAGCATCGGCGGTGGCCGGCGGCGCCGATGCCGCAACCGCCGGCTTGGCCGGGTTCTTGCCGTACAGAGGCGCGTTCGGGTCCCAGTCCCGGTTTTTCTTCGCTTCCGCCGCGTCCTGGTCGGACGAGCGGCTCTGGCCCTTGTTGACGAAGGGAACCGGCACCTTGGTGACGTATACCGCCACCGCCAAGGCGACGCCCAGGCCGATCACCAGCCCAATAATCACCCCGAGGAAAGTCCCGCCCCACTGCTGCTTCATGCCTTGCCCCCGTCCGCTCGTTGCACCCATCGGTCGATTGTCATCGTTGTGGCGTCACATTTTGCGGGGCGCGTCGACGCCCAGCACCGCCAGGCCGTTGCGCAGCACCTGGGCGGTTGCCGCCACCAGGGCCAGCCGCGCCAGGCGCACCGCCTCATCGTCGACCAGGATGCGCTCGGCATCGTAGTAGCTGTGGTAGGCGGCGGCGAGTTCGCGCAGGTAAAAAGTCACGTCGTGCGGCGCGAAATCCTGCGCTGCGGCGCTCAGCATCTCGGGATACTTGGCCAGCAACAGCATCAGCGCCATCGCTGGGGGGCTTTGCAACGGGTCGAGCGGTACCCGTGGCAGTGCCGCCACATCGCCGCCCCAGGCCGCGAGCACGGAACAGATCCGGGCATGCGCATATTGCACGTAGTACACCGGGTTGTCGTTGTTCCTGGCAAGCGCCAGGTCCACATCGAACACATACTCGGTGTCGGGTTTGCGGCTGAGCAGGAAAAACCGCACCGCATCCTTACTGGTCCACTCGATCAGGTCGCGCAGGGTGACGTAGGATCCCGAGCGCTTGGATATCTTCACCTCGACGCCGCCCCGCATCACCCGCACCATGGTGTGCAGCACGTAGTCGGGGTAACCGGCCGGGATGCCGACGTTGGCGGCCTGCAGGCCGGCGCGCACCCGGGCGATCGTGCCGTGGTGGTCGGTCCCCTGGATGTTGACGACCCGGGTAAAACCACGCTCCCATTTCGTGATGTGGTAGGCCACATCGGGCACGAAATAGGTGTAGCTGCCGTCACCCTTGCGCATCACCCGGTCCTTGTCGTCGCCGTATTCGGTGGAGCGCAACCACAATGCCCCATCCAGCTCAAAGGTCTTGCCGGCAGCCTGCAGCAATGCCACCGCGGCATCCACCCGGCCACTGGTGTACAGGCTGGATTCCAGGTAGTAGTTGTCGAACTTGACCGCGAAGGCCCGCAGATCGAGATCCTGCTCGTGGCGCAGGTAGGCCACGGCGAACTCGCGGATGCTGTCCAGGTCGTTGACGTCGCCGCTGGCGGTGGTGCTGCGGTCGTCGGCGCTCACGGTCTTGCCGGCCAGGAAGTCGGCCGCGATGTCGGCGATGTAGTCGCCGTTGTAGGCAGCCTCGGGCCAACCGGCGTCGCCCGGCTTGATCCCCTGGGAGCGCAGCTGGGTGCTGTGCGCCAGGGTCGCGATCTGCACCCCGGCATCGTTGTAGTAGAACTCCCGGTACACGTCCCAGCCCTGGGTCGCGTTGAGGTTGCAGATGGCGTCACCCAGGGCCGCCTGGCGCCCGTGCCCCACATGCAGCGGACCGGTCGGGTTGGCCGACACGAACTCCACCAGCATGCGTTCGCCGCGCCGCGGCTGGTGGCCAAAGGCGACGCCGGCCTCCAGCACTTCGCGCACCACCTGCTGCTTGGCCGCTGGCGTCAGGCGGATATTGAGGAAACCGGGGCCCGCAATGTCGATGTCCGACACCCATTGCCGGTACACCGGCTGCGCCAGCAGCAGGCCACGCAGCTGCTCGGCCACCTGGCGTGGATTGATTTTGAGGGGCTTGGACAACTGCATCGCAGCGGTCGAGGCGAAGTCTCCATGGGCGGCGACTTTCGGCGACTCGAACACGGCGCGCACCGTGCTGCCAGGCGCCAGTTCACCCAACGCGGCGACCAGCCCGGCCTGCAGTTCCTGTTTGATCTTGAGCATAGGCACCGATTCTAGGAGGCCGGGGTGGACCCGCCCGAGTGTCGCCCGGCCGACAGCCTGCACCCACTAAACTGCGTGCGCGGTTGGTAAATGACCCGCCAAGGTGGTTCCTTGTCAGCCGCAAGCCCGGTGGACGCGTTGAATACGCGGATCCACCACCGGATTCGCGCACTGCACCCTCAATCAACTATCTGGAGTCACCATGAAACATCTGCTCACGCTCGCCGCCATCGGCCTGGCGCTTTCCTTCGGCACCGCCCACGCACAAGACAAGCCTGCCACCGGGCAGCAGGGCAAGATGGCCATGTGCAACAAGGACGCCGGCGACAAGAAGGGTGACGAGCGCAAGGCGTTCATGAAGTCCTGCCTCAGCGCCAAGAAGGAAACCCAGCAAAGCAAGATGGGCACCTGCAACAAGGAAGCCGCTGACAAGAAGGGCGACGAGCGCAAGAAATTCATGAGCGAGTGCCTGAAGAAGAAGGCCTGAAGACGACCCCAGGTGCTGGCAGGGCCTGTCAGGCCTGCCAGTAGTCCGGTCGGCCGTAGTGGTGCTTGAGGAAATCGATCCACAACCGCACCCTGAGCGGCAGGTGCTTGCGCTGGGACAACACCGCGTAGATGCCGTTGGGTGGTGCCGCGTACGCGTCCAGCACCGCCACCAGCCGACCGCTGCCGACCTCGGCCTCGACCTCCCAGCTGCTGCGCCACGCGATGCCGTAACCGGCCATGCACCAGTCATGCAGCACCTGGCCGTCGGAGCAGTCGAGCGGTCCGCCCGGCTTGAGGTAGATGACCTCGAACGGGCCACCCGGCGCAACCGGCTGGCGTGGCAGCTTGCCGTCCGCGCGTGATGGCGCCACACGAAACGCCCAGCCGCGGGTCTGGGATGCATCACTGGACAGCGCCAGGCAATCGAACCGGGCCAGGTCTTCCGGACGCTCCGGCACGCCATGCAGCTGCAGGTAACGCGGCGTTGCCACGCACAGCCGCCGGTTGTCTGCCAGCCGCAGGCTGACCAGGGAAGAGTCGGGCATGTCGCCCACCCGTACCGCGCAATCGAAGCTCTCCGCGGCGATGTCCACCACCCGGTCGCTGAGGTTGAGCGAAATCGTCACTTCCGGGTGGAACTCGCGAAACTTCGGCACCAGGGGCGCCACATGCCGGCGACCAAATCCTGCCGGCGCCGTGATGCGCAGGTGGCCGCTGGCCTTGACGCCACCGGCCGACACGCTGGCCTCGGCGTTGGCGACATCGGCCAGCACCCGCTGGCAATCCTCCAGGAAGGCGCTGCCTTCATGGGTCAGGGTGATGCGCCGCGTGGTGCGGATCAGCAGCTTGACGCCCAGGCGCGCCTCCAGGGCATCCAGCCGCCGGCCCATGATCGCCGGTGCCACACCTTCGGCGACGGCTGCCGCGGTGTGGGTGCCCCGGGTGGCGACCGACACAAACGACTCCAGCTGCTTGAATTTGTCCATGCGGCAGATTAGCTGCGGATTAGTCAAAAATCAATGCATCATCAGCTCGATTGCATGATATTTTCTATCTGATCAGCAGCATATCCCAGGGATGCGAGCAATTCGCGGTTGTGTTCTCCCAGACCGGGCGCTGACTGCCGGACGGGCAAGCGCTCGCCATCGAGCAGCAAAGGCAGCAGCACCGTGGTGCTTGGACGGCCATCGGGCAGGGTGACCGGGGCCAGGCCCCCGGTGGCCAACAGGTGCGGGTCGTGCAACAAGTCCTCGGGGCGCGTGATCGGCGCGAAGGGCAGGCCGTGCCGCTCGAACAGCGCCGCCAGCCCGGCCGCGCTGTGGTCCGCGAGGCGCTCACGCAGCAGGGGCATCATCCAGTCGCGCGCGCGCACCCGATCGTTGTTGCTGGCCAATCGTGTGTCGGCCTTGAGGTCGGCGAAACCGAAGGCATCACAAAACAACGTCCAGGCGGTGTCGCTGACCACGGCCAGGAAGATCTGCTCGCCATCCCGGACCTGGAACACGTCGTACACCGCCCAGGCGGAGATGCGAGCCGGCATCGGCGCGGCCGGTTTGCCGGTCACCGCGAACTGCATGATGTGCTGCGCCACCAGGAACACGTTGTTCTCGAACAGGGCGCTCTGCACCTCCTGGCCCCGGCCGGTCTTCTCGCGTTGCGCAAGTGCCGCCATGGCGCCGATGGCTCCGAACATGCCGCCCATGATGTCGTTGACACTCGCGCCCGCACGCAGCGGGTCACCCGGACGACCGGTCATGTAGGCCAGGCCGCCCATCATCTGCACCACCTCGTCGAGCGCGGTGCGGTGCTCGTACGGACCCGGCAGGAAACCCTTGTGACTGACGTAGACCAGGCGCGGGTTGAGCGCGCGCAGGCTCGCATAGTCCAGGCCGAGCTTGTGCATCGTGCCGGGCTTGAAGTTTTCGCTCACGATGTCGGCGGTGGCGATCAGGCGCAACACCGCCTCCTTGCCCTCGGGCGTCTGCAGGTCCAGCGCCAGGCTCTTCTTGTTGCGGTTGAACATCGGGAAGAACCCCGCTCCCGAGCCGATCAGCTGCCGCGTTGCATCGCCTGCGCGGCCATGGCCCACCGGCTCCACCTTGATCACCTCGGCGCCGAGGTCGGCCAGCACCATGCCGCAGGCCGGGCCCATGACCATGTGGGTGAATTCGACGACACGGATGCCGGCCAGGGGCAACGCGCGAGGCGCATCAGCCATGCGGAATCCCCACCCGTGGCCAGTCCCCGGGCAGGCCCGCTTCGCCGATGAAGGTGGTTGCCATCCCGTTGCCCTCCACGCAAATCCTGATTGTCAGCCCGGACGCGAAGCGCTTCAGAGCAGTTCCAGATCCACGTTGCCGCCGGTGCCGGCGCTCATGATCTGCTGGAGGGCACGCCCGACGATCGGCTGCTGGTCGAGCACCCGCAGGCGCCCCCCCCGCAGCAGCTGCGCCACTTCGCGCTCCGAGCGCACGAAAGCCTCGAACCCGTCGCGGTTGGTGAACAGGAAGCGAGTGCGTTGCGGGCTGACCCAGCCCAGCCGGTAGCGGTGCGAGACGGCCTCGCCGTCCTCGAAGTCGAACCACAGGCCGCGCGTGAAGCCTTGCGCCTGGAGATCATGGTCGTCCAGGTCCAGCGCCTCGGACTGCCGCGCCCGGCGTGCCTCCAGCGCCTTCAGTGCCATGCGGCTGGCCGGGGTTTCGAGGGGCGCCGAGCCGGAGTCCAGCTCCATCATCTGGGAGCGCGGCGAACGGATCGCCTTCATGTGCGCGTCGATCAGCTGGCGGGTAAATTCGGACCGCTCGTCGCCGCTCCAGCCAATGCCGTCGAGCCCGATATTGATGCGGCGCACCAGATCGGGCAGCAGCGCAACCAGCCGGGAGCGCTCGCCGGCATCGGACTTGGCGTGTGTCGACCAGATCATCTGGTCCATGGTCTCCAGCGCGCGCTCCCAACCGCCCGGCAGCGACTGCCGGTTCATCCAGGCGTGGGCCATCACCGCGCGCCATTGCGTGGTCAGGAAGGGCAGCAGGAACGGCCGCAGCGGCGCATCCTCGTTCGCCGCACCAAGGCACTGATGCACCACCTCGTCGGCATGCACCAGCGCGGCCTCGTGCACTTCGGAGCTGTCGTGCTGGTGCGCCACCGGTTCGATCTGCACCTGTGCCAGTTGCTCCAGATCCCGCACGAAGGCCTCGAATTCGGCGAGCAGGTCGCGAAACAGACCCAGATCGTTGTCGAAGCCGTTGAGCACCTGCAGCACCGTCGCCTGGATACGGGCATACAGCGGATCGGAGTCGCCTTTGTCGGGATTCCAGCCCACCGCAGCAGCCGCGAGCGCATCGACCAGCCTGCGCGCCGGATGGTCACCCGACAGAAAGAAGTCGCGGTCGATCATCGCGGCCTTGAGCACCGGGATCTGCAAGCGCCCGATGACGTACTTGAGCTGGATCGGGATCGCCGGATCGGCGAACACGAAATCGAACACCTCCGCCAATGCGTCGATCGTGCCGCGGTCGAGTTCCGGCGCACGCTTGACCTCGTCGCGTTCGCGCATCTGGCGCAGCAGGTTGTGGCCGCGCAGGTCGTCGCCCTCGACCCAGGCTGCGGGCGACGCGGCACTGGTATCGATCTGCAAGCCCCCCAGGAACCCCATCAAAGCCTGGTCGACCGGGGCCGGCGTGCCGCCTGCGGAACCACCCCCATCCGGCCCGCCCGGCCCTGTGCCGCCACCCCCGGCGCCTTCCGCACCGGAGGCCGCCCCACCCTGGCCAAAGCCGAGCTTGTGGAGGAAATCCCGGGCCCGCTCCACCATGCTCCTGGGGGCGGCTGTTTCCTGGCCCGGCGCCAGTGTCACGGCCTGGGACGACGCAAAACCGGAACCCGGGCTCCCCTGCGTGGAGGTTTCGAAACCGGTTTTCGTGCCGGCGCCGGCGTCACGTGCGTCCTGTGCAGGCGCGTGCGCGGCTTCGCCGGAGGCGGCACGCTTGATCCGGTGCACCGGCCGGGCGGTAAAACCGGCCCGCACCAGCGTTTCGGTCAGGGCCGCGTACAGCGGCGCCCAGTCGATGCCATGGCGTGGCTCCAGCACCGACAGGAAGTCCTCCGCCGCGATCGGGTCGAATCCGCTGGCATGCCAGGTCAGCGAAAAAGCACGGATCAGCGTGGCTGGCCGAAACGGGTTGTCGGACAGCGAGAGGTTGTCCTGGCGCAGCAGTGCACCCATCGACTGCGTCAGCGGCTTGAGTCCCGCCTCGTAACTCGCGTTGAACTGCTGCGAGACCCGGTCCACCAGCAGATGCCGTTCGATCTCGTCCACATCCAGCAGCGCCATGCTCAGGGGACCCGTCGACTGACCGGAGGCATCGACCGGTCGCAACACGCTCAGGGCACCGGGCATCACGGCTTCGAGTTCGTCCTCGATGGCTTCCCGCAGCGCACTCTGGAAGACCTGGTTGAAGGTGTCGGCCTGCTTGTCCAGCAACACCGCGGCGGTGCGCAGGTTCTGCGCCTGCGCACTGTGCGGCCGGGCGTCCACCAGGTCGAACAGATGTCCGCGCAAGGCCTTGAGGTGCGCGTCCTGGCGTTCGGCGAAAAAGGCCTGTGTCCTGGCGATCAGCGTCTGGACATGGCGCAGCACCAGATCGCGCGCTGTGGGGTCTGTCAGTGTGGGCGGGTTGTTGGGGTTCACTCTATTGCCTGGGCACTTCGATGTACCTGCGGGATGCCAGCGGCGCCGGCTGCTATGGTTGTAACCGATCCTGCGGGTCTGACAAGCAGCAGCGGTCACATGAACTGTGCACTAATTGGGTGAAAAGCGTGGCGATTCTTCTGCCGCAAACCCGATCCTGCCGGCGCCCGACCCACGGGGCCCAATGGTTTGCCCGGCGTGGCGGCCGCTTGCCGCGGCGCGACCGGCAAAAGCCGGTGCCCGTCCAGGCCCTGCCGCGCCAGACCCTGCCGCTCTCATCGATTAGCACTCGAATTGTCATCAATCCTGAAACCGAAAGCATATCAATAGCCACCGGGGTTTCGAATACAGTCCTTGTGATGGATAAACCACAGGCAGTTCTGTTCGACGCTTACGGCACCTTGTTCGATGTGTACAGCGTCGGCTTGCTGGCCGAACAACTGTTCCCCGGCCAGGGGCAGGCTCTGAGCGTCTTGTGGCGCGACAAGCAGATCGAGTACACGCGCCTGGTGACGACCAGCAACCACGGCGCACACTACCGGCCGTTCTGGGACCTGACGCGGGCGGCGCTGGTCTATGCAATCAAGCGCCTGGTCGGCCCGCCCGCCGCCAGCGCGGGCGCCCAGCCGTTCGAGAGCCAGGTCGACCGGTTGATGAACCAGTACCGCAGCCTGAGCGCCTTCCCCGAGAACCGCGAGGTGCTGCGCGAACTAAAAGGCCGCGGCATCCCCACCGGTATCCTGAGCAACGGTGACCCGGCGATGCTGCAACTGGCCATCAAGTCGGCCGGGCTCGACGGCCTGCTCGACCATGTGCTGAGCGTCGACGGCATCCGCAAGTACAAGACCGCGCCCGAGGCCTATGCGCTGGGTGAACAGGCCACTGGCCTGCCCGCGCGCCAGATCGCGTTCGTGAGCTGCAACGCCTGGGACGCGCTGGCCGCCACCTGGTATGGCTACCAGACGCTGTGGGTCAACCGCTACCAGCTGCCCTTTGAAGAACTCGGCACGCCACCCACCCGCAGCGGCGACAGCCTGCGCGATGCACTCGCATTTTTTTCTTGACCATTGACCAGGAGTCCGCCATGACCGAACGTACCGCCATCCACCGCCTGCAGGTGGCCACCGAGCTGCAGCAGTTCATCGATACGCAGGTGCTGCCCGGCACCGGCGTGGATCGCGCGACCTTCTGGGCCGGTTTCGACGGCATCGTGGCCGACCTGGCGCCCAAGAACATCGCGCTGCTGGCCGAACGCGACCGCCTGCAGACCGAGCTCGACGCCTGGCACCGGGCCCACCCGGGCCCGATCCGCAACCAGAAGCAGTACCGCCGCTTCCTCGAGAGGATCGGCTACCTGGTGCCGGTACCGGCCACGGTGCGGGCGACGACGTCGATCGTCGACGCCGAACTGGCGCTGCAGGCCGGTCCGCAGCTGGTGGTGCCGATCACGAACGCGCGTTACGCGCTCAACGCCGCCAACGCGCGCTGGGGCAGCCTGTACGACGCGCTCTACGGCACCGACGCGCTGCCCGAAACGGACGGCGCCACCCGCGCCGGCCCCGACGGCGCAGCCTACAACCCGCTGCGCGGTGCGCGCGTGATCGCGTACGCGCGCCATGTGCTCGACCGCTGCGCTCCGCTGGCGAAGGGCTCGCACGTCGACTCGACCGGCTACGCCGTGGTCGACAACCAGCTCGCGGTGACGCTGAAGAACGGCAGCACCGCCGGGCTGAAGAATCCGGCGCAGTTCGTCGGTTTCCAGGACGAAATGGCTGCGCCGGGCGCGGTGCTGCTGTCGCACCATGGCCTGCACATGGAGATCCGGATCGACCGCGCGCACCCGATCGGCCGCACCG
>JANMZX010000572.1:0-4319 GCA_031383745.1 Rhodoferax sp.
CACTCCTGAAAAACGGGGGGATAGATACAAATGGAAATCGTCCAGCGCCCCCATGCAAAGTTCGCGCCGGGATAAAAATTGGCCATGCAATCAACGGTCTGGGCGCTGTTTTGTCAAAGTCCCGACATGCATTTGTAAAATTTTTCGTCAATACGTGGAAAGTGTGCTTGACAGGCGCCGTGTTAACCTGTCTGCAATTCTGGCGGCGGGTGACTTCCCAGCCGTCCGCGCCTGACGCACCCCATGCCATCCATCTCCGCCTTCCTTCGCCCCTTGGGCAACTGGCTCACGCAACCGGCAGCCATCGGCCTGGGCATCGGCCTGGCGGCGTTCCTGGCGGTGGCAGGGCTGCGGCTGCTGGGCGGTCTGCAGGCGATGGAACTCGCAGTGCACGACCTGTACACCAACGCCAGGCCGGGTGCCGACTGGCGCGAGGACCGGGTGGCCGCGGTGCTCATCGATGACGAAGACATCCGCCGGCTCGGCCAATGGCCGTTGACCGACGAGACGCTGGCGCGTGTCGTGGAGAACCTGGCGCAGGCCGGACCCACCGCCGTCGGGTTCGACCTCTACCGCGACCTGCCGGTGGCGCCGGGTACGGCGCGTTTCGAGCAGGTGCTGGCCGCCAACCAGCAGGTCTATTTCGTGATGAAGTTCGGCGGCCAGAACGCCGCGCGCGTCGCGCCACCCCCCGCGCTGGGCGGCAGTGAACGGGTCGGATTTGCCGACCTGATCGTCGATCCCGGCGGGTTTGTGCGCCGCGGCCTGCTGTTCATGGATGACGGCCAGACCGTCGGTTATTCGTTTGCCTGGCGCCTGGCCTTGCCCTACCTGGCCGCGCATGGCATCACGCCGGCTCCGGGCCAGCCGGAGCCGGAGCACGTGCGCCTCGGACAGGTCACCATCCGGCCTATGGAGGCCAACGACGGGCCGTATGTGCGTGCCGACCCGGCGGGCTACCAGTTCCTGATCGACTACCGGGGGGGCGCCAATCCGTTTCGAACCTTTTCCCTCTCGGACGTGCTGGACAAGCGCATACCCGCCGACGCCCTGCGCGGCCGTATCGTGGTGGTGGGTGTCTCTGCCGACAGCGTGAAGGACTTTTTCCTGACGCCTTTCAACCACCGCCAGACCGACCTTGCCGGCACCCCCGGTGTGCTGGTCCACGCCCACGCGGTCAGCCAGCTGCTGCGCGCCGGGATCGATGGCGAGCGGCCGATGGCATTTGTCGCGCCCTGGGTGGTGTATCTGGGCATGCTGGTGTGGAGCCTGGTCGCCGTCGCCACTGCGCTGTGGGTGCGGGTGCTGGGCGTGTTCGCGGCGCTTGCAGGCCTCGAAACCCTCGCGCTGCTGGGTGGCAGTTATGCGGCGTTTCTGGCCGGCTGGTGGATACCCGTGGTGCCGCTGGCGCTGGTGGGCATCGTCTGCGCCGGCCTGTCGATTGCCTACCTGTCCAGCCTGGAGCGCAACGAGCGCCGTTACCTGATGGACATCTTCTCCAAGCAGGTCTCCCCCGATGTGGCCGAGGAGATGTGGCGCTCGCGCGACCAGTTCATCAAGGGCGGGCGCCTGGAGCCGCGGCTGCTGACTGCCAGCATCCTGTTCACCGATCTGCACAACTTCACGCAGGTCGCCGAGCGCCTGTCGCCACCCGAACTGATGGAATGGCTGAACCTGTACATGGACCGCATGGCCGGCCTGGTGATGGAGTACGGCGGCGTGGTGGACGACTATTTCGGCGATGCGATCAAGGCCAATTTCGGCGTGCCGGTGGCCCGGGTCGACGAGCACGCGATCGACGAGGACGCACGCCATGCCGTACGTTGCGCGCTGGCCATGGGCGTGGCGCTGGAGGCCATGAACCGGGACTGGGAGGCTGCGGGCCTGCCGCGCATCAGCATGCGGGTCGGCATTGCCACCGGCGAGGTGGTTGCCGGCTGCCTGGGCAGTACGCAGCGCATGAAGTTCACGACGCTGGGGGACATCGTCAACACCTCAGCGCGGCTGGAGACCTATGGCAAGGACGACCCGAACGTGACTGCCGTGGACAGCGTCAGCCGGGTGCTGATCTCCGAAGAGACCGCGCGGCGCATCGGCAGCAACTTCATCACGCAGGCTGTCGGGGCGCTCAAGCTCAAGGGCAAGGAAAGCATGGTCACGGTGTACCGGGTGGAGGGGGAGCGCAGTGCCAGCGCCGCGTCCTGATCACCCTGCAACGAATTGCCAGGATTGCAGTCGCAGCCGGCACGACGAGGTCCCCGCCCCTATACTGGATACGCGGGCCGAGGAGCGGGTGCCCATCGTCGACCTGCTCTGCCTTACCAACTGGAGCATCCCATGCGCGCCCTGCTGACTTTCCCGCTGACATTTCTTGCCTTGGTGTTTCTGGTGGCCTCGGGATCGGTGCATGCGCAGGCACAGGCCCAAGCCCAGCCGCAGGCCCAGGCCCAACCCCAGGTGCAGGCCCAGGCATCGGACAGCGCTGGCGCGGTCTACAAGCCGCCATTGCGCGGTGCGCCGGCAAGGCGCGTCGGCGGGGCGACACGCGGCAGCAGCGACACCGACATCGTGCTCAATGTGCTGGCTCCCGATCAGACCGGCCTGACCACCCAGGCGCAACCGACGCTGTACTGGTACGCCTCCAAGCCCACCAACACCCTGATCGAACTGACCCTGATATCGGACACCGCCGAAACACCGGTTCTGTCGAAGAACCTGGTGGTGACGCCGGGTGGCGTGCAGGCCATCGACCTGGCCAGTTACGGCGTCTCGCTGGCACTGGACACCGAATACGAATGGTTCGTGTCGGTGGTATCGAACGCCAGTCAGCGCTCCAAGGACCAGACCAGCGGCGGCACCATCCGCCGGGTGGCGCCCGACCCTGCCGTGGTGGCCCGGGTGGCCGCGGCCGGCGAGCGCGCTGCGCCCCGCATCTACGCGGAGGCCGGGCTCTGGTATGACGCGATCGCATCGCTGTCGCGCCTGATCGAACGCAACCCGGCGGATGCGGAGTTGCGTTCCCTGCGTGCCTCGCTGCTCGATCAGATCGGCCTGCCAGCCGCTGCCGCCGCGGACCGGGCGCCGCGGCGCTGACCGGCGGCAGCCCGGTGTACGGCGGCTGTGGCGTGCCGCCGTACACCGGTCGTACCAGTCCGGGCAGGCGGTGCCTGCCGTGGGAGAGTGCGTCGGGGCAGATGCCGGGGGCGCGCTGGCGTCGCGCCTGAAGGACGTGTCAGCGCGCCATCCGGTTGATGGAGCGCACCGTGTCCTTGATGTCGTCCACCATTGCGCCATTCGAATAGCTGTGCAGTTGCGCCAGCAGCAGGACTACCAGCGGGACGAGCACCAGTACGACCATCACCACGAGGAATGCAAGCAGTGCGGTCGGCATGCTCCGGACCATGTGGTGCAGCCGCCGGCGACCTACGGCACGCACGCCGTCGGAGCGGCAGGCCTTGCAGATGTACTGGCCGTAACGGTTCTTGTGCACCTCCGCGCGGTGCACCCTGGCGCCGCAGGCGGAGCAGGTTCGGAACGACGGGTCTGGCGGTGGCGATGCAGGTGCTGGCATGGTGCGTGGACAGGTTCACACAGGCAGCGCCATCCTAACCCGTCACGACGGCCCGGCGGGATGTGCGTCAGAGCAGTTCCAGCGGAGCGACCACCCGGATCCGCCCGTCGCTGGCCGCTGCCAGGAGCACGCCATCGCCGGGGCGTGTGTTCTGCCCGGTCAGGTCGGCGATCACGAACATGTGGGTGACCCACACCTCGAACCTGCCACGCCTGGCGGTCGAGGCGGCGAGCGCCCGGTGGAGTTCCTGCAGCTGCGCACTGCGCACGGCGGCGCTTGTGCCCGCTGGCGAGCCCAATGCCGCCCACGGCTGTGCGGAACCGAAGGCCAGCGTGGCCGTGTCGATGCAACGGCACCAGGGGCTGGAGCGCACGCGCGCCGGCACCAGGTCGCGCGTCGCGAACCAGGCGCCGATGGCACGGGCCTGGGCCCGCCCGTCCTCGCTGAGGTTGCGCTGAGTGGTGCAATCGCCCAGGACGAATCCCGGTGGGTCGAAACTGCCCGGGGCCAGGGCGTGGCGAAGCACCGCGACCACGCCACCGGCGCGCAATCGCGCGCGAAGGTCTGCGCTGGCAGCCCGCGCCGGGGCCGCATGGCATGCCGCCATAGCGGCGATCAGGGTCTGGCGTCGCGTCATCGACATGCTGTGTGCCTCCGCGGGATTCGCCCCGCAGGCCGATGGTAGAGGCTCCTGCCCAGTGGTGCCGGAGTTACACTCGCCTTCGCAGGCCGTCGGGCCGCATCCCAT
>JANMZX010000701.1:0-3495 GCA_031383745.1 Rhodoferax sp.
GCGTCAATGGATTCCCCAGCCTGGCCGTCACACGTTCCAGTCGTATCCAATCGTGACCGGCGCATGGTCCGAGAACTTCTGGTCCTTGTAGATCTCCACCATCTGCGCACCCGCCGCCATGTCGCGCGTCGCCAAATGGTAATCGAGCCGCCACCCCACGTTCTTGGCATAGGCCTGCCCGCGGTTGCTCCACCAGGTGTAGGCCGCATCCGTGGCGGTGGGGTGCAACTGGCGGTAGACATCCACCATGCCGGCCTGGTCCAGCAGCTTCGTCATCCAGGCGCGTTCCTCGGGCAGGAAGCCGGAGTTCTTCTGGTTGCTCTTCCAGTTCTTGAGGTCGATCTCCTGGTGGGCGATGTTCACGTCCCCGCACAGGATGAAGTCGCGCCGTTTCTTGAGCATCACCAGATGCGGATAGAACTCGTCGAGAAAGCGGAACTTCGCCTGTTGCCGCTCTTCGCCCGAGGAGCCACTGGGAAAGTAGGCGCTGATGATCGAGATCTTGCGCGCCGGGGTGTCGAAGCGCAGTTCCAGGTAGCGGCCTTCCGGGTCGAATTCGTGCGAATCGAAGCCGACGATGACTTCGGTGGGCTCGAAGCGCGAATAGACGGCCACGCCCGAATAACCCTTCTTCTCGGCGTAGTGGAAATACCCGCGCAGGCCAGCCAGCGACTCGAACCGGCCCGCCACATCGGCGGCCTGGGCCTTGACCTCCTGCACACAAATACAATCCGGCCTGGCAGTGGTCAGCCAGGTCTCCAGCCCCTTGCTGGTGGCAGAGCGGATTCCGTTGAGGTTCAGGCTGGTCAATTTGAACAAGGGAGTCTCCATGTCGGATGTGGTGGGCAAAGATGCAGGCCCGATGCGGGGTGGCGGCTTGGCGCCGGATCCGCTGGCCCAGGAATTTGTCCAGTTCGCAGTCGATTGTGGTGTGTTGCGATTTGGGGAATTCAAGACCAAGGCTGGGCGCCTGAGCCCGTACTTTTTCAATGCCGGCCTCTTCGATGACGGCGCCAAGCTCGGCCGGCTTGCGCAATTCTATGCCCGGCGTCTGCTGGACAGCGGCATTGCGTTCGACATGGTGTTCGGCCCGGCCTACAAGGGCATTCCGCTGGGCGCAGCCCTGTCGGTCGAACTGGCGCGGCTCGGGCGCAATGTGCCTTTCGCCTACAACCGCAAGGAAGCCAAGGACCATGGCGAGGGCGGCACCCTGGTGGGCGCGCCGCTCAAGGGCCGCGTGCTGATCGTCGACGACGTGATGTCGGCCGGCACCGCGGTACGCGAGTCCATCGCCGTCATCCAGTCGGCGGGCGCCACCGCCCATGCGGTGGTGATTGCACTGGACCGGCAGGAAAAGGCGACCGAGAATGGGGCGGACAGCGACCACAGTGCGGTGCAGTTCGTGCGCCGCCAACTGGGCTTGCAGGTGTGCAGCATTGCCAGGTTGTCTGATTTGCTGCAGTACCTGGAGCAGCACAGCGCCGCAGGACTGGCGGCGGACCACCAGCGGGTGCTGGCCTACCGGTACCGGTATGGCGTGGACGACAGCCATTGACAAGGCGCGACATGGGAGACAGACAAGCAGTGTTTTCGATGCGGATGTTGCCCGGCGTGTGGTTGTCGCTGATGTCGGTATGGGTGTACGCCCAGTCGCCGGGGCAGGTTCCGGTGTCCGGCATCTATTCCTGCATGGACTCCAAGGGGCGCAAGATCACGTCGGACCGGCCCATCCCGGAATGCAACGACCGCGAGCAGAAACTCCTCAATCCGAGCGGCACCGTGCGCGCCAGGGTCGGGCCCACGCTGACGACACAGGAGCGCGCCGAGATCGAAGCCCGGGAAAAGCAGGAGGCCGACGCGCGCGCCATCCAGGCGGAGGAAAAGCGACGTGAACGCGCGCTGCTGATGCGCTACCCGACCCGCGAGGTGCATGACCGCGAACGGGCACTTGCCTTCACCCAGGTGGCAACGATCGCGCAGGCAGCCCACAAGCGTATCGACGAACTGGTGCTGGACCGTCGCAAGCTCGACCAGGAGATGGAGTTCTACAGAAAGGATCCGGGCAAGGCACCGCCCACCTTGCGCCGGCAACTGGAGGACATCGACCAGGGCGTCCAGATCCAGCGGCGCTTCATTGGCGAGCAGGAAAACGAGCTCAAGCGGATTTCCTCCCGTTTCGACGAAGAACTCGAACGACTCAAACCCCTGTGGGCCGCCCAGGCAGCCGCCAGGGCGGCGACAGGTACGGGCGCAGCCACCAACCGCAAGACGCCCTGACCCGGCAGCACACCAGGTTCAGGCGAGTTTGCGGCGTAGCAGTTCGCCGGCCTGCTGCGGGTTGGCCTTGCCCTTGCTGGCTTTCATCGCCATGCCGACCAGCGCGTTGAAGGCCTTCTCCTTGCCCTGGCGGAACTCGTCGACCGACTTGCCGTTGGCCGCAATCACCGCGTCGATGATCGCCTCCAATGCGCCTGCGTCGTTCATCTGCGTGAGTCCGAGGGACTCGATGACCGCATCCACGTCCTTCCCTGGCGCCGCCCACAGGGCCTCGAACACCTGCCGTGCCGCATTGTTGGACACCGTGCCATCGGCGATCCGCGAGATCAGGCGGCCCAGCGTGGCGGCGGCCAGCGGCGCATCTGCTGCGGTCATGTCGCCCGCATTCAGCCGCCGGGACACCTCACCCATGATCCAGTTGCTGGCCAGTTTTGGTTGGCCGCAGGCCGTAGCTGCGGCCTCGAAATAGGCGGCCATGGCCTTGTTCTGCGTCAGCGTCGCGGCGTCGTATTCGGGCAGGCCGTAGTCGGCGACGAAACGCTGGGCCATCGCCCGCGGCAGTTCGGACATGGCGGCACGGACCTCGTCGATCCATGCCGGCTCGATCACCAACGGCGGCAGGTCCGGGTCGGGAAAGTACCGGTAATCGGCCGCATCCTCCTTGGTGCGCATGGCGCGGGTCTCGCCGGTGTCGGGGTTGAACAGCACGGTGGCCTGGTGGATCGCATGGCCGTCCTCGATCTGGTCGATCTGCCACTGCACCTCGTAGTCGATCGCCTGCTGCATGAACTTGAAGCTGTTCAGGTTCTTGATCTCGCGCCGCGTGCCCAGCGCGGCGCCGGGTCTGCGCACCGACACGTTGGCATCGCAGCGGAAACTGCCCTCCTGCATGTTGCCGTCGCAGATGCCGATCCAGGTGACGATCTTGTGCAGTTCCCTGGCGTATGCCACCGCCTCGTCAGAAGAGCGCATGTCCGGTTCGGTGACGATCTCCAGCAGCGGCGTGCCGGCGCGGTTCAGGTCGATGCCTGACATGCCGACGAAGTTTTCGTGCAGCGACTTGCCCGCATCTTCCTCGAGGTGGGCGCGCACCAGGCGGACGCTGCGCTTTTCCTCGCCCAGGAAAAACTCCACGCTGCCGCCTTGCACCACCGGGATTTCGAACTGGCTGATCTGGTAGCCCTTGGGCAGGTCCGGGTAGAAATAGTTCTTGCGGGC
>JANMZX010000707.1:0-9038 GCA_031383745.1 Rhodoferax sp.
CGAAGCGCTTGTGATGCCGGAGCCAACACCACAGGGCAGTCGGCGCGTTCAGCGCCCGACCGCTCCAGTATGAGCCTCCGCCGGGCTGCGCCTGCCGCGACGCGCGCCAACGTCAACGCAAGCCGGGCGTCGAATGACCGCAATGGGCCGGCAGCAGTCCTTGTCACCGACACGGTTGCGTTGAGGACCGACGACAAGTGGTGCACGCTAGATGCCTGGTTGCAGGTTGATCCTGTCCACGATGCCGCGCAGTGTCTTGTATCCCATACTGGCATAGCGGTAACTCGGGGCGACGGCGGGGTCCTGCTCGGCTTCCACCACCAGCCAGCCCTGGTAACCGGCGCGGTACAGCGTGGACAGCACCGCGTCGTAGTCGATCACGCCGTCGCCCGGCACGGTGAAGGTGCCGTTGAGCACGCCGGTCAGAAAGCTCCAGCCGTCGTTGCGTGCCTGCGCGATCACCTGCGGCCGCACATCCTTGCAGTGCACATGCGCCACCCGCGCCACGTGTTTTTGCAGCAGCGCCACCACGTCGGTCGCGCCGCCGTACCATGCGTGGCCGGTGTCGAACAGCAGACCTACCGAGCCCGCGTCAGTGGCCGCCATCAGCTGGTCGATGTCGTCGGGCGACTCCACGTAGGCGCCCATGTGGTGGTGGTAGGCCAGGGTGATGCCGTAGGTGGATTGCAGGTGCGCTCCGAATATGTTCAGGCGGTCGCCATAGGCCTTCCACTGGGCCGGATCGGTGAACCGGGGCCGCCGAGCCAGCGGGCTGTCGATCTGGCCCTGGATCGTGCCGGCACATTCACCGTACACAACCACCCGTGCGTCGTTGAACTGCAGCTTGCGCATGTGGTCGCGGCAGCGCTCGATTTCTGATTCCACCGTGTCTTCGGCCAGAAAACCGGAGTACCAGCCCGAGACGCAGGCCAGCCCGAACTCGGCCAGCTTGGCCTTGAGCGCGGGGCCCTCCTTCGGGAACTTGTTGCCCAGCTCGAAGCCTTCGTAGCCGATCTGCTTCCCTTCGGCCAGGGCGGTCTCCAGCAGCGTGTCGCCACCCAGAGAGGGCAGGTCGTCGTTCATCCAGCTGATCGGGTTGATGCCGATGCGCACATTCCAGTTCATGGGAGTTGTTCCTTCTTGGCGGCCACATAGGCGGCGCGGGCCACGCCGACCTCGGCGCGTTCGGAGACTTCGGGGATGGCCACCTCCCACCAGCAGCCGCCGTCGTCGGTGGTGCGGGTGTGGGTGGTGTCGATCACGATCACCTGGGTGCGGGTGGCCGTGCGCGCGGCCTCCATCGCCGCGCGGAACGCATCGATATTGGCCGCATGCACGCTGTCTGCGCCCAGGCTGCGCGCATGCAGCGCGAAGTCGATCACCGGCGCTTCGCCAGCATCTGCCACACAGTCGTCGAGCATGTTGTTGAAACGCACGCCACCGCTGGCGATCTGCAGCCGCTGGATGCAACCGTAGCCCCGGTTGTCCAGCACCACGATGATCAGCTTGCGCCCGAGCATGACGGAGGTGGCGATCTCCGAGTTCATCATCAGGTAGGAGCCGTCGCCGACCATCACGATCACCTCGGCCTCAGGCCGCGCGATCTTGACGCCCAGGCCGCCGGCGATCTCGTAGCCCATGCAGGAATAGCCGTATTCCATGTGGTAGTTGCCGGGTGTGCCGGCGCGCCATAGCTTGTGGAGCTCGGCGGGCAATGTCCCCGCGGCGCAGACCACCACGTCGCGGGTCTCGCTGTCGGGGGCCGAATCGCGCACTGCTCCGATCACGTCGGCGTCGTAGGGCAGTTGCCCGGCCGGCACCGGTGTGCCGCCGGTCAGGGTGTCGACGCGCTGCGCCCAGAGTGCGGCGCGATCCCGCGCCGCGCTTGTCCAGGCGACGTCGGCCTGCCAGCCCCGCACCGCCGCGGACAACTGCTCCAGGCCGACCCGGGCGTCGCACACCAGCGTGGTGTCGGCCGCCTTGCGTGCGTCGAGCGCCTGCACATTCAGGCCGAGCACCCGCGCGTTCGTGAACAGACTGTGCGAGCCGGTAGTGAAGTCCTGCAGCCGCGTGCCGACGGCCAGCACGAGGTCGGCTTCGCGGGCCAGTGCGTTCGCTGCCGGCGACCCGGTGACGCCGATGGCCCCGGCATTCAGCGCATGGTTCCACGGCAGACTGCTCTTGCCGGCCTGCGTCTCGGCCACCGGGATGCCGTGGGCGTCGGCAAACGCCTGCAACTGCGACGAGGCCTGGCTGTAGAGCACACCTCCGCCAGCCACGATCAGCGGGCGTTTCGCGCGCAGCAACAGCGCAGCGGCACGGGCGAGTTCGCCAGCGTCCGGCGCCGGGCGGCGAAAACGGATCGGCGCCGGATGCAGGAAGCCGGTCGGGCAATCGAAAGCGTGGGTCTGCACGTCCTGCGGCAGCGCCAGGCACACCGGTCCGCAGGTCGCGGGGTCGGTCATCACGGCGATGGCGCGCGGCAGTGCGTCCAGGATCTGCTCTGCGCGGCTGATGCGGTCGAAGTAACGGGTCAGCGGGCGGAACGCGTCGTTGACGCTGGCGTCCCCCTGCCCGAAGTCCTCCAGTTGCTGCAGCACCGGGTCCGGCGCACGGGAGGCGAACACGTCACCGGGCAGCAGCAACACCGGCAGGCGGTTCACATGGGCCAGCGCGGCAGCGGTCAGCAGGTTGGTGGCGCCCGGGCCGATCGAAGTGGTGACGGCCATGGCCTGCTGTCGGAAGCGCGCCTTGGAGAACGCGATCGCCGCGTGCGCCATCGCCTGCTCGTTGTGGGCGCGCCAGGTTGGCAGGCGGGCACGTTCGGCCCACAGGGCGTCGCCGATGCCAGCCACGTTGCCGTGGCCGAAGATGGCAAACACGCCGGCGCAATACGGCTGCAGGCTGCCGTCGGGCAGTTCGACCTGCAGCGCCGCCAGGTACTTGACCAGTGCCTGGGCCATGGTGAGTCGTTGGGTTGTCACGGAATCATTGCCTCGGTTGACGGAATACGGCCTGCCATTCACGCTGTCTTGCGGTCGCCGCGGTCGCGCCAGGCGCGCACCAGCAGCGAGAAGTTCTCTGCCACGCTGTCCACCAGTCGATCATCCCCGATCTGGTTCGACAGCCACTGCTGCGAGGGCGCCATCCAGACGCTGCGCCCGACCATGAAGCCCTTGACCAGCGGACTGGCGGCCTGCGCAAAGCTGTCGGCCAGCACCTGCAGCGGCTGGTTCAGCCCCAGGATGACCGCACCGCGGCACAGCGGGTCGCGCTGCGCCACCATCTGTTCCAGGGCCAGCCATCCACTGGCCTGCATCGGCGCGAGTTTCCACCATTCCGGCCGCATGCCGAGGTTGTAGAAGCGCTGCACCGACCTCAGCACGGCGGCATCGGGCGTCACGTCCGGCGCGACCGACGTGGGGCAGATGATTTCCAGCAGCAACTCGTGTCCGCTGGCGCGGGTGGCCTGCCACAGTTCCTGTACTTTCAGCTCCTGGGCCAGGCGCAGGTCGACGCTGTCGTCGGGGTGGTAGTGCACCAGGCACTTCACCACCTGCTCGGCCGGCCAGGTGACCAGGGCGCTGCCGATCGACAGCGTGCCGTCGAAGCGCAGCGGTCGCGAACCCGGCAACTCCACCGGCCGGCCGACCCACCAGCCGCGCCCGGTGGCGGCGGCCAGCGCGTCGGCACCGTAGGCACCGCCGTCGATCAGGACTCCGATGCGTCCCTGCGACTGGTCCTGCTGCGCGACCCGCTCGACCGACCGCAGAAGCAGTTTCTTGAGCGCCGGAATGCGCGACTCGGGCGCATTGGCGCGCCGTGCCATGTCGTAGAACTGGCTGCGGTGGTCGAAGGCCAGCACCTGCAGGTCGGGCCATTCGACGCGCGCCGCGCTGGCGCGGTGCAGATGGGCCAGCTCGGTGTCGGCATCCACCTTGGGGTTACGCTGCCCGCTGAACCAGTGCTGCAACTCCGCCGGCGTCGGCATGGCTGGCGCGCAGGCATGGCGCGACACCACCAGGGCGCCACAGGCGTTCGCCAGCCGCGCCGCCGCCAGGAAATCCTGGCCCTGCAGGAACCCCGTCATGAGGCCGGCGGCAAATGCGTCACCGGCGCCAAGCACGTTCATCACCTCGACGCGTTCGCCCTGCGCCGTCAGCGCGTCGGCCAGCCGCGCCGGGATGGCATCCGGGATGAAGCAGCAACCGGCCGCACCGAGTTTCACCACCAGTGCCGCGGCGCTGACCGCACGCACCGCGTGCAACGAGGCCAGCAGGTCATCGGGAACACCGCCAGCGATCAGGAACTCCTCCTCGGTGCCGATCAGCAGGTCGAAGTGCGGCAGCATCGCCTGCAACTGCGCGGTGACATCCGCGCTGGCGACGAAACGGTTGGCGCCTTCACCGCGCTTTGTCAGGCCCCACAGCACCGGCCGGTAGTCGATGTCCAGCACACGCAGCACCTGGTGCTTGCCGGCGTAGGCCAGCGCGGCGGTGGACGCGGCGCGCACCGCCGGTGCGCTCAGGTGCGTGCCGGTGATCAGCAAGGCTCGGCAACCGGCGATGAAGGCTTCGCTGACCAGCGCGGCGTCGAGCGCCATGTCGGCGCAGTTCTCGCGGTAGAACAGCAGTGGAAAGGTGTCGCGGTCTTTCAGGCCGAGCAGCACCAGCCCGGTCAGGCGCTGCGGGTCCAGCTGGATCTGAGACACGTCGCAGCCCTCGCGCGCCAGCGTCTCGGTCAGGAAACGTCCCATCTGCTCGTCGCCCACGCGCGAGACCATGGCCGCGCGCAGTCCCAGCCGGGCCACGCCAAACGCGATATTGGCGGAACTCCCGCCGAGGTACTTGGCGAAACTTGAAACATCTTCCAGCCGTGCGCCGACCTGCTGCGCGTACAGGTCCACGGCCAGGCGGCCCAGGCAGGCGAGGTCGTGGCTGCGGCCATCGGGGATTTGGAGGGGTGACATGGTGGTGTAGGTCAGGGTTCAGGAAGCGGCAAGCGGGAACTGCGCCAGGCATTCCCACTGGGGAATCGGAACGGACTTGGACGAGCGGAAGATGGCCAGCTGGTCGAACACGACCTCCCGCCCGGCAAATTCGTCGGCCAGCACCGAGCGCAGTCCGGCGTTGTCGGCCTGCGGATCGCCGTAGGCCAGGCTCAGGTGGGGGAAGGGCGACAGGCCGCGCGAGGTCCCGGTGCTGCTATGCGCAAATGCCTGCAAGGTGGTGAACGCTGCCGACGCCGGGAAGCGCAGGTACAGGCAACGGAAGAACTGCGCTCCGCATTCCACCTGTGCCACGGGCCAGCGCAACGGCGGACAGCTGTCGGCCCACCGCTGGACCGGCTCGCGCAGGTGTTCGAGCGGCAGGGCGATGTCACCTTGCACCGTCACATGCGGCGCGAAACCCGGGCTTCCCAGCAGGACCGACAGGCGGGCGATGGTTTCCATCAGCACCGGTTCGGTTGCGGAATCCGGCAGCAGCCAGACCGAGTACTGGGCTGGCAGGGCGGGGCGTGCGTGGCGTTTGGGCATGGATTCGGGCGGCGTCGTGATGCATCGGTGATGACGAAACCAGCGGCGCTACCCGCTGTGCGGTGGCGCGATCGCAGCCCCGCAGATTGATGCTATCGTCGCAGAAGGAATTTTATTTGCATTAGTGCAAACACTTAGAATATTTTTTCTGTATTTGCAGCATCGACAGCCCATGCCATGACTTCCGCCCCCAGCGTGCAGCGCGAACCGCCGACCACGCCCGGCCTTGCCGCCGAGCAATTGCTCACGGCCATCCGGGCTGATTTTGACGCGCTCAGCCGCCAGCTCAAGCTGATCGCGCGCTATGTGGAGCAGCACCGCGACCAGATCGGCCTGGACCGCATTCAGGATGTGGCCCGCCTCAGTGGCGTGCATCCGTCTGCGGTGATCCGGTTTGCCAAGCGGTTCGGGTTTTCCGGCTACACCGAGATGCAGAAGATCTTCCGCGATGGCATTGCCGAGCAGATTTCGCCCAGCCGCACCTACCAGGCCCGGATCCGCCATGTCATCGACGCGGCGCAGGGCCGCCTGACCAGTGCCGACATTGCGGACGAGTTCATCACCGGCAGCATCGCCGGCATGCAGGAATTCCGGCGCGACCTGCGCGGTCCGTCGTTCGACGATGCGGTGGCGCTGCTGGTGGACGCGCCGTCGGTGTGGGTGATGGGCGCTCGCCGTTCCTTCGCGGTGGCGACCTACCTCACCTACGCCCTGCAGCACACGGACAAGCGGGTGGAACTGGTGTCCGGTCTCGGTGGCATGTTCGAAGGGCAGGTGCGCGGGTTGCGGGCCGGTGACGTGATGCTGGTGGTCAGCTTTTCACCCTACGCCGAGGAATCGCTGCAATGCGCCCGGCTGGCTGTGGCGCGCGGCGCGCGGCTGGTCGCGATCACGGACAGCCAGATGAGCCCGCTGGCTGCGTTGTCGGCCGTGACCCTGGTGGTGCACGAGAGCAGCACCTTCGGCTTTCGCTCCCTGAGCAACACCATGTGCCTGGCGCAAAGCCTGTTCATTGCCCTGGCCTACCGCACGGAGTTGCTCTACGCTCCGGGCGACGGCAGCCCATTTCCGCCGGCACGGCCGGTATAGTTCAGCGCCAAAGCGCAGGAGAAACCATGAAAAACGTCGCCGTATTCGGTGCCGGTCGTATCGGCCGCATCCACGCCTCCAACCTCGCGGCCCTGCCGGGCGTGCAGTTGCAGTATGTGTGCGACCCGGTGGCCGATGCCGCCGCCGGCCTGGCGCAGCAACACGGCGCGCGGGTGTCGACCATCGAGGCCGTGCTGGCCGACCCCTCCATCCACGTGGTGGCCATCGCGTCGTCCACCGACACCCACAGCGACCTGATCACGCGTTCGGCCGCAGCCGGGAAACACATCTTTTGCGAAAAGCCGGTCGATATGTCGGTCCCGCGCGCGCGCGCCTGCGCTGCTGCCGTGAAAGCGGCTGGCGTGGCCTGCATGATCGGTTTCCAGCGCCGTTTCGATCCTACTTTCAACGAGGCGCGCACGCGCATGGACCGCGGCGAGATCGGCAACCCCGAGATGCTGGTGATCACCAGCCGGGACCCGGGCGCGCCACCGGCCGCCTACATCCAGGCTTCCGGCGGCATCTTCCGTGACATGCTGATCCACGATTTCGACGTTTTCCGCTGGATCCTGTGTGCCGACGGCGACGAAGCCGAGTGGCTGAGCGCCACCGGCTCGGTGCTGACCGATCCGTCGATCCGGGCCTTGGGCGACCTGGACTGCACCGCGGTGACGATCCGCACCCGCCAGGGCCGTTTGTGCCAGATCAACACCTCGCGCCGCGCCGCCTACGGGTATGACCAGCGTTTCGAGGTGCTGGGGTCGGCCGGCATGTTGCAGTGCAGCAACCATACGCCCAGCCAGGTTGTGCAGTCGGACGCCACGGGCGTACGCTGCGACAAGCCCGAGAACTTCTTCCTGCAGCGCTACAGCGCGGCGTACCGGCTGGAGATCACCCATTTTTTCGAATGCCTGCAGAGCGGCGCGCCGTTCCGGACCACGATAGCCGACGGCGTCGCTGCCCAGGTGCTGGCCGACGCCGCGGCCCAGAGTTGCCAAAGCAGTCAGCCGGTAACTCTGTGACTGGCTGCCGCCAGGCGGCTACGATCGGGGTTTTTGGGCCACCAGCAGAACCATGTCCGATATCCTGAACAAGATTGTGGCGGTCAAGCGCGAGGAACTGGCGCAGGCGCTGGCGCGCAAACCGCTCGCCGTGGTGCGCGCGGACGCCGAGTCGCGGGTGCTGACCCGTGACTTTGAAGCGGCGATGCGGGCGACCATCGCCGGGGGCCGCAGTGCCGTGATCGCCGAGATCAAGAAGGCCAGCCCGTCCAAGGGCGTGCTGCGCGCGGAGTTCGAGCCGGCCGACATCGCCCAGAGTTATGCCGAACATGGCGCGAGTTGCCTGTCCGTGCTCACGGACCAGCAGTTCTTCCAGGGCAGCGTGGACTACCTCAAGCAGGCCCGGGCGTCCTGCCAGCTGCCGGTGCTGCGCAAGGATTTTCTGGTCGACCCCTACCAGGTCTACGAATCGCGGGCCATGGGCGCGGACGCGGTATTGCTGATCGCGGCCTGCCTG
Source organism: Rhodoferax sp. (assembly GCA_031383745.1). Classification (GTDB taxonomy): domain Bacteria; phylum Pseudomonadota; class Gammaproteobacteria; order Burkholderiales; family Burkholderiaceae_C; genus CAISIP01. The sequence continues at coordinate 8,144 of JANMZX010000707.1, forward strand.
GACGATGCCCAGATGCGTGACATGGAGGCGATCGCGCAGGGCCTGTTCATGTCGGTGCTGGTGGAGGTGCACGACGAGGCCGAACTGGCGCGCGCCCTGAAGCTCAAGACGCCCTTGATCGGCATCAACAACCGCAACCTGCGGAGCTTCGAGGTGTCGTTGGATACGACCCTGTCGCTGATGGGGCAATTGCCGCCGGAGCGCCTGCTGGTCACCGAGAGCGGCATCACGCGGCGCGAGGACGTGCTTCGCATGACGGAGGCCGGCGTGCGGGGATTCCTGGTTGGCGAGGCTTTCATGCGTGCCGAGGACCCTGGCAAGGCCATGGCCGAGCTGTTCGCGCCCGCCTGACGTGTGGGAGGCGGACCGGCTGTTGGCCTGGGCGCCCCGGGAGTGGCCGGTGGCGGACGACTGGCGGCCGGTCGTCGAGCGCTTCCTGGACGGACCGGCGGGCCATCGACTGGCCGACTTCGTGCGCGCTCGCTTGGCAACTGGCGCCATCATCTATCCGCCGACCCCGTTTCAGGCTCTCTTGTTGACGCCGTTGTCCCGTGTCCGGGTGGTCATCCTGGGTCAGGACCCGTACCACGGGCCGGGCCAGGCACATGGACTGGCGTTTTCGGTCGCCGATGGCGTTCGGCCGCCGCCATCGCTGCGCAACATCTTTGCCGAAGTCGACGCATCCGCTGCGAGCGGGACGCTGCGGGGCAGCCGGATGGCGCACCGCAACGGGAACCTGACGCGATGGGCCGATCAAGGGGTCCTGCTGTTGAACACCTGCCTGACCGTGGAGCAGGGTCTGCCGGGGTCCCACGCCGGGCACGGGTGGGAACACCTGGCCGACGAGCTGCTGCAGGCGGTGCTGCAACGCCCCGGCCCGGCGGTTTTCATGCTC
>JANMZX010000717.1:0-3157 GCA_031383745.1 Rhodoferax sp.
ACGCGGCCACGCCGAGGAGCCGCAGGCCTTCAAGGCCGGCCTGTACAACCTGGCGCTGCGTTTTCCGCAGGTGGTGCTGGTGCCGACCTGGATCAACAACGTGCAGCGGGTGATGCCCAAGGGCGAGGTGGTGCCGGTGCCAGTGCTGTGTTCGGTGAGTTTCGGCGCGCCGGTGCACCTGGCATCCGGCGAGGAGCGGCGCGCCTTCCTGGACCGCGCGCGCGGCGCGGTCATCGCACTGCGCGACATATGAGGTGCTGGCCGTGAACCACTATCTCAGGAGCATGACGGCCACAGAGCAGGTGGGGGCGATGTTCCTGTTCGTTTTCGGCTGCCTGGCGATTGCCGGCATCGCGGTCTTCCTGCTGTCGATCCGCGACCAACCATCGACGCCGGACGGCGACAACCGCCGCATCCTGCTGGCCCGCGCCGACGGTGTGTTGCGCAGCAGCTGGGTGATGGCCATCGTGTTCTGGATCGGCTGGCTGGCGGGCGATACCACGGCCACGGTGCTGTTCGGGCTGGTGTCGTTTTTTGCGTTGCGCGAGTTCCTCACGCTGTCGCCCACCCGCCGGGGCGACCACCGCAGCCTGGTGCTGGCGTTTTTCGTGGTCCTGCCGTTGCAGTATGTGCTGGTGGGCACGGAGCACTTCGACCTGTTCACGGTGTTCATCCCGGTCTACGTGTTTCTGGCCATTCCCGTGGTGAGTGCATTGGCCAATGACCCGCAGCGCTTCCTGGAGCGCAATGCCAAGCTGCAGTGGGGCATCATGGTGTGCATCTACGGCATGAGCCATGTGCCGGCGCTGCTGCTGCTGGACTTCCCCGAGTTCCGCGACAAGAACGCCTTCCTCGTGATCTACCTGGTGCTGGTGGTGCAGACCTGCATGGTGGCGCAGTTCTTTGCGACGCGCCGGCTCCGCCGTGCGCCTGCCGCGCCCGCCATCAGCGCCAGCTTCAACTGGCCCAGCTGGTGGGTCGGCGTCGGATCCGGCAGCCTGCTGGGCGGCCTGCTGGCGGGCATCACGCCATTCTCGCCGGGGCAGGCCTTCGCCATGGCCTTCGTGGCCTGCGTGGCGGGCTCGCTGGGGCACCTGGTCATGAAAGCCATCAAGCGCGACCGCGGCATCCCCATCTGGGGTGCGCAGGGCGCGTCGGTCACCGGCACCGGTGGCCTGCTCGACCGGGTCGACGCCCTGTGTTTTGCCGCGCCGGTGTTCTTCCACTCGGTGCGCTGGTACTTCCAGCTGTGAGCGGTTGATGCGCATCCTTGGCATCGATCCCGGCCTGCGCACCACCGGTTTTGGCATTGTCGACCTGGACGGCTCCAGCCTGTCTTACGTGGCCAGCGGCACGATCAGCACGCTGCACCTGAAGACCGGGGAGTTGCCGGCCCGGCTCAAGGTGCTGTTCGACGGCGTGCGCGAGGTGGTGCAGCGCTACCAGCCGGTGGCGGCATCGGTCGAGATCGTGTTCGTCAACGTGAATCCGCAGTCCACCCTGCTGCTGGGCCAGGCGCGTGGCGCCTGCATCACGGCGCTGGTGACTGCCGATCTGCCGGTGGCCGAATACACCGCGCTGCAGATGAAGCAGTCTGTGGTCGGTTACGGCAAGGCGCAGAAGGCGCAGGTGCAGGAGATGGTGCGGCGCATGCTGCAGCTGCCGGGCCTGCCCGGGCCGGATGCCGCAGATGCCCTGGGCCTGGCGATCACGCATGCGCACGCCGGGCGCTCGACCGCCTTGCGAACGCAGGCGATGGTGGCCGACCGGCTGCGCGTGCCGGTGCCGCGCCGCGCGCGTCCGTGAGGGGGAAGAGGCGCGCTCAGTGGCGCTGCAGCTGCCCGTCGGTGGACAGGGCGTGCGCCACATGCTGCGGCACCACCAGCACGCCCTGCGCGTTCGGGATCGGGTCGATGCGGATCACCGGCGCCGCACCGCGCACGCCGCCGAAGATGGTGGCAAATGCCGAATCTGCCGCGTCGCGTCCGGTGCCGAAACGCACAAAGCCCATCGGGATGGCCACGCCGGAGGAGTCGAAGATGTACCAGCGGTCTCCCACGTACACCTCCACGTAGGCATGGAAGTCGGTAGGGCCCAGGACCGGGTCTGCGCCGTAATCGATGCCGGTGGCAAAACGCGCGGGTATGTTCACTGCGCGGCACAGGGCGATCATCAGGTGGGCGAAGTCGCGACACACGCCCACCTCCTCGATCAGCGTGTCCACCGCCGTGGTGTTGCCGGTGGACGAATTGGACTTGAAGTTGACGCGTTGCAGGATCCAGTCGCGGATCGCCTGCACCCGGCCGTAGCCCTGCCACAGGTGGCCGAACTCCTTGACCGCGAACTTGTGCAGCCGGTCGGACTGGCAGTACCGGCTGGGGTAGATGTAGGGCAGCACCTCGCCGGGCAGGTTGGCCACGGCCACCTCGCCGAGCTGCGCCGGCTGGCCGATGTAATGGTCCAGGTCCACGGTGGCGTCATAACGCACCGTCAGAGGGCCGCCGAAGGCGTGCAGGCGCAGGTAGCGGTTGCGTGTGACCGGGTCGGTGTACAGGTTGGTGGCCAGAGTCTGGCTGATGCCCAGCGACTCCTGCACCACGATCTGGTGTGCGGTCTGGGCGGCGTGGATGTTGAAGATGAAATCGCAGCCGGGTGCGTCGATCTCGTAGTGAAGTTCGATGGAAAACTGGAGACGGACCATGGGTGGCGCTTTCAGGGAGGGCATCGCCAGCGGGGAGGGACCCGGTCGCGGCGGAAGGCATAGCTGCCGCTCGGCCATTATGTGGCGCGACCCCCGTCGGGCTGTGTGCGTTGCCGCACACCCGGGCGCACCCCGCCATGCCTCGAATGCCGCCATGGGGCCGCCCGCGGCGCCTACGCCACCCGCTCCAGGATCAGCACCGCAAAGAACCCGAAGGCCGCGATCAGCGTCCACTTCAACACCAGCAACCCGATGCGCTTGTAGCGCGGCTGGCCGGTGGCGGCATAGAAAGAGAACGACACCACCGCGCCCAGCAGCAGCATCAGGATCAGCCAGCGGAACAGCAGCATGGGTTGGAAGGGAGGAGGGAGGGAGGCCGCCCGCCTACCAGGCCGGCGCCAGTTCGGCAAAACCGCGTGGCGCCGCCTGGGTGTCGTCGAAACGCACGATCTCCCA
>JANMZX010000719.1:0-16953 GCA_031383745.1 Rhodoferax sp.
GAGCGTGTCGTGCGCCATGTGCACCGGCTCGAACAGAACATCGAGACCACGGTACAGATGCATTTCAATGCCCAGAGCAACCGCACCAACGAGATCATGCGCACGCTCACGGCGCTTACCGCCGTGTTCCTGCCGCTGAACTTGATTACCGGTTTTTTTGGCATGAACTTCGAATACCTGCCCCTGGTGCATCGGCAAAGCGGCCTGTGGTGGGCGATGGGCATCATGGCCGGCGTCGGCGTGGCGTTTGCCGTGTTTCTCTGGCGCAGGCGTTACCTCGCCCGCACGGCCCGCTGAGCCGCGCAGTCCCGCGCGCTACACCCAGGGCTGCGCCAGCTGCTCGGCCGTGAACGCCGCCTGCACCGCCGGCCGATGCAGCACACGCTGCAGATAGGGCCCCAGATACGGCCGCCCGCGTGCAGGCCGGTGGGAGAAGTTTCGCGTCCAGCGGCACAACATCAGGCAATAGGGGTCGACCACCGAGTAGTCCGCACCCAGCAGCCAGGGCTCGCCATGGCGGGACAACTCCGCGTCCAGCTGGTCCAGCAAGGCGCCTGCGCGTTGCTCCGCGCAGGCCTTCAATTCCTGAGCACCGCTGCCATTTCCCGCGTCCATCCACCGCTCCGGGTAGAAGTACGTCATCAGTGTCGGCTGCAGCGTGTTGGTCAACCACATGAGCCATTTGTAGGCATGTGCGCGCGCCGCCGTGCCGGTTGGCGGCACCAGCGCGGCGTGCGGGCTGCAGTCAGCCAGGTGCAGGCAGATCGCCGCAGACTCGTACAGCACCATGTCACCGTCGACGAACACAGGGATCAGGCCGTTGGGATTGAGCCGCAGGTACGCGGCGGACTTGTGGGCATCCTGTGCCCGGTCGACCAGCACCAGTTCGAACGGGGCCCCGAGTTCGCGCAGTACGATGTGCGGGGCCATGCTGGCCGTGCTGGGGTAGTAGTGCAACTGACGCATGATCGGGCTGGTGGTGCTGACGCCTGCAAGCGGCATTGAAAATGCTAGGGCACGCCGAACAGCGTGGCCCCGTTGGCCCAGGCAACCTTGCGCGCGACATCAGCCGGCAGATCCCCGAGCCAGCGCCGGTAGCCCTGCATCAACTCGTCGTAATACAGCCAGCGCTGGTTCACCCAGGTATCGGACCCGACCATGAACCGGTCCGGGTATTTCAGCACCAATGCGCGCCAGTCCGGGCACAGGCGCCCATCGTCGCAGGTCAGTCCCGGTCGGTAGGACAATTCGCCCATCAGGCGGGGGTATTGGCGCATCAGCGCATCGACGCGTTGGGCCGGGGGGCCGCCAATGCCGGTATGGGCCCAGATCAGGCGCAACCCGGAGCCCGACAGCGGCGCATGCGCCATCAGGAGGTCGATCGCGACATCATCGACATGCGCCAGCACCGCCAGGTTGTTGCGTGCCGCAAACTGGATCAGCTTGCGCGCCACCGGGCCGTTGGCGTTGGCGCTGTCGTAGAGGTGGAACTCGCCGATGCCGCGGTAGGGGCCTGCCGCCGTGCCGCGGGCGAACTCCGCCAGCACCATGTCGTAGATGCTTTCATCACGGAACCAGCTGTCGTAGTCCGCCCGGTTGCGGTACAGGCGGATGAAAGGCACGACCGTCAGCGCTGCGTCGCGGTTCTCCGGGCGCGCGGCAGCCAGCGCCTTAGTGCCGTCGTTGGGCCGCGAATTCGCGATGACCGCCCGCACGCCATTGCGGCGGATGCGGTCGAGCACATCACGCAGCGGATGGGGGCCGCTGCTCCCGTTCCATGCCTCCTCGTTGTAGTGCAGGTGGGCGTCGAACAGCGGGCCGCTGTAGTCGGCCGCAACGGCTGGCGCAGCCGGCGCTGCCATGGCCACGGCCAGTACCACCGATGCGGCATGCAACAGGACCCGGTGCATCGTCAGCTGCCGGCTGGTTGGCACTGTGCCACCTGCGCGCTCAGGCCAGGTTCCGCGCGAAAAACGCAACTGTCCGTTGCCGCGCCAGGGCCGCCGCAGGCCCGTCGAACGATGCGCGGTGGTCGCAGTTGAACCCGTGCTGGGCGTCGTAGGTCTGCACCTCGACGTCCGGCTGCGCCGCGCGGAAGGTCTCGACCGACTCCAGCGAAATCGCATGGTCCTGCGCACCGAAGTGGCACAACACCGGGCACAGCGGTTTGCGTGCGGGCTCATCCCCCACCGTCATGCCGCCGCCGTAATACGGTGCGGCGGCAGCCAGCCGGTGCAGCAGGCAGGCGCTGCGCCAGGTCAACAGGCCGCCCCAGCAGTATCCGACCATGCCCACCTTTTGGCCCGATTGCCCCGCATGGTCGACCGCCGCCTGCAGGTCGGCCAGGACGCCCGGCGCCGGCAGCCGCTCCACTGCCGCCTTGAGCGCGATGCCGGCCTGGATGTCCTGCGGCGTGTACCCGAGCTGCACGCCCTGCTGCACGCGCTGGAATGCGTCCGGCGCCACCGCGAGGAACCCGTCGGCCGCATACCCGTCGGCGACTGCCCGGATATGCGCATTGACACCGAATATCTCCTGCACCACCACGACCGCGCCGCGCGCCGGGCCAAGCGGTTGTGCGACATAGGCCGGGAAGGTGAAGCCATCGGCGGCGGTGAGTTGTATGGTCTCTGGCATGCATGCTCCTGTTTGCGGAAAGCGCCAGCCTGGCATCGGGCGCAGAGGACAAATCTTACGCCGCCGCGAGCTTGCGGGCGACGAAGTCGAGCCGGTCCTGGCCCCAGAACATCTCTCCATCGATACGGTAGGTCGGGGCGCCGAAGATGCCGGTGTCGATCGCTTCCTGCGTCTGCGCGTCGTAGCGCGCCTGCACCACCGCCGACTGCGACTCCTGCAGCCGCCGGCCCTCCAGACCAGTCTCGCGCAGCAGCTCGGCCAGCACGGCCTGGTCGGCGATATTGCGCTGCTGCGCCCAGACGGCGGCCAGCACGGCATCGGTCAGGCGCAGCGAGGCGGGTGCGCCATCGGCCTGGTCGACGGCGATGATCAGGCGCGCCGCGTCGTCGCCCGCCACCGGGAAGAACTGCGGCTGCAGCACCAGCGGCAGGCCGAGAAAATCCGCGAAGCGTTGCAGTTCCACGAGGCGGTAGGCCTGGCGCTGCGGCGCACGGCGTGCCAGCGGCAGCCCGCCCGACACCGGGAACACCCGGCCGAGGTCGACTGGCAGCACGCGCACCGCCGCGCCCGCGGCTTCGGCCATTGCAACCATGCGCGCATGGCCCAGATAGGTCCAGGGGCTTTGGGGGGCGAAAAAATAGTCGATGCTTCTGGCCACGGGCTGTCTCCTGTCAAGGGCTGGTGTATCGTGCACCGTTGTAACCGCAAAACACTATTCCTGCAGGGCGCTTTCATGAATCCGGTTCTTCTGGTCACCGGCGGATCGCGCGGCATCGGTGCCGCGACCGCCCTGCTTGGCGCTCGCCAGGGTTTCGCCGTGGCGGTCAACTACAGCGCCAACAGGGAGGCTGCAGACGCCGTGGTGGCGCAGATCCGGTCCGGCGGCGGCACGGCGATGGCCGTGCAGGCGGATGTGGCCGACGAAGCCCAGGTGCTGGCCATGTTCCGGCGTATCGACGCCGACCTGGGCCGGCTTGGCGCGCTGGTGAACAACGCCGGCGTCGTCGACCAGGCGGCCCGGCTGGATGCGATGCAGGGTGCCCGCATCCGGCGCATGTTCGACATCAATGTGATGGGCAGTTTTTTCTGCGCACGCGAAGCCGTGCTGCGCATGAGCACGCGCCACGGCGGAGCGGGCGGCGCGATTGTCAACGTATCCAGTGTCGCAGCACGTCTGGGCGGCTCCGGGCAGTACGTCGACTACGCTGCTTCCAAGGGCGCGATCGATACCTTCACCATCGGCCTGGCGCGGGAAGTCGCCACCGAAGGCATCCGCGTGAATGCCGTGCGCCCGGGGATCATCGATACCGAGATCCACGCCTCGGGCGGGCAACCCGAGCGCGCGCGCGCGATGGCCCCCATGGTTCCGATGCAGCGCTCCGGTTCGGCCGACGAGGTGGCCCGCAGCATCGTGTGGCTGCTGTCGGCAGACGCCAGCTACACCACCGGCGCCATCCTCGACGTGGCCGGCGGCCGCTAGGCGGACGGCAAGAACATGGATTACAAGCCGCTCGTGACCCTGCTGGCGATCGTGAACCCGCTGGCCATCGTGCCGTTCTTCATCCACTACACGCACGACTTCTCGCGCGAGCAGCGGCTGCGCACGATCTGGATTGCGTCCTTCAGCTGTTTTGTCGTGATCGCCGCCAGCGCGTTGCTGGGCCTGCAGATCCTCGAATTCTTCGGTATTTCTCTGGCCAGTTTCCAGGTCGGCGGCGGCATGTTGCTGCTGACCTCGGCGCTCAGCATGCTCAACGCGCAACCGGCCGAGGCCAGGTCGAATGCAGACGAAATCAGCGACGCCGCCCGGCGCTCATCGGTCGGCGCCAGCATAGCGGTGGTGCCATTGACGATTCCGCTGCTGACCGGGCCCGCGACCATGTCCACCGTCGTGATCTATGCAGAGCGCGCCAAGCACTTCCCGCAACTTGCCGCACTGGTCGGTTATGGCGTGGTGATCGGCCTCGCCACCGCGGTGTGTTTTGCGCTGGCCGAGCCAATTGCGCGGGTGCTGGGCAAGACAGGCATCAATGTCATGACCCGCCTGATGGGCCTGATCCTGGCCGCGCTGGCGGTGGAGGTGATGTCCGACGGGCTGGTCAAGCTGTTCCCGATCCTCGCGCGCGGGCTCTAGCGCCGGCCTGGCGCGGGACTCACTGCGGGCCGGCAGGAGGCCCCTGCTGCAGCAGCTTGACCAGCTGGTTGCTGGTGTTGCGCAGGCGCTGCGCCAGCAGCTGCGTGAGCTTGACCAGCAGCTTGGCACCGATCGCCGGGTGCTCCTGGATCAGGCGGGCAATCACGCCGCGCGTCAGCACGCCAGCCTGCACATCCTCGATCGCCACACAGGTGGCATAGCGTGGCGCCGAATCGAGCATCGACATCTCGCCGACCGCCGCACCCTGCTTGATCACCGCGAGTCGCGAAACGCCGCCGTTCTGCGCTGTCTTGAAGACGTCCACCGTGCCGGCCAGCAGCAACAGCATCCAGTCGCCGACCTCCCCCTCGCGGATCAGGGCCTGGCCGGCACGTGCGCGCACCATCGGCATCAGGGCGCCCAGGGTGTCTGCCTCGCTGGGGGTCAGGTCCTCCAGCATCGCCGCAGCCTGGCGCCATTCCAGCACATACCGGGACAGGCCGACACAGACGCCGTCCACCTGCAGGCCAGCACGCTCGAAGTGGACCCGCGTCGCGTCCAGCGGGGCCCCGTCACGATCGCTCAGCGCCACTGGCCCAGCCACTGCTCGAGCTCCTGTACCGCGATGTCGGACGCCTCGGTGAGGGCACGCACGCCGCCTGCTGCATCTGCAGTGGCTGCGGCGCGTTGTGCCACCACCGTGCGCTGGCCCATCAGGCGTTCCCCGCCCGCGGCGGACTGCACCAGGGTGGCGCGCAGGCGCACCAGGCCCACGCTTTGCGTCGGGGCGGCAAACAGATGGCTGAATTCCTCCAGCTCAACGCGCAGCAGCCAGGACGGCTGGCTGCCGGTGAGGTTGCCGTCGCCCGCACCCAGGATCGTGCGCCGCTGGCCGAGTCCGTCACGCAGGCGCTGGCGCAGCAACTGCGCTGGTGGCATGCTCCAGCGCGCCTGTGCGTAGGGCTGCAGTTGCTGGGCATTGGTGTAACTCAGCCGGTACAGCACTGCCGTGCTGTCCAGCGCACTGGCGGCGTCCACCTCGGCCAGGATCAGCACCGGCAGGCCGGATGCCGCGCCCGCCGGCGGCACTGCCGTCAAACCGGGGCCGAAGTCGAAGACCGCGGGACGCACCGGCTTGTCCAGGACGGAGCAGCCGGCGAGCGCCAGGCACAGCGCCGCCAGTGCGCCGGCACGGGCCCAACCGCCACGCCGTGCGTGGTGGCGCGATGCGTGGGCTCGCACCGGATGGAGGGGAAAATTCATGGCGTGCCTTTCGGAAAACTGAACCCCGGTTCGCCCGGACCGGGCGCGATCGGGCCATTGCCGAACAGCAGGGATTGCGGGTTGTCGCTGACGGCGCTCACAGCACGGTTGACCTGCCGCGCCGTGCGTGCCGCCTCTTCGCTGGTGCGGTTCAAGCGCGGCAAGGTGCCGGAGTTGAACGAGTTGCCGGCCGACGCCATCGCGCCCGCGCCTTCGGCTAGTTTGTCGACCACGCCGCCTTGTGTGTTCAGCCGCTCGGCCAGGCGCGTGATCTCGGTGGCGGTCTTCCTGAACTCGGCGGCAGTCTGCTCGACGCCGTCCGAGGTCTTCTGGAGCGACTTGATGCTGCTGGTGGCCTCCTGGACGAACTGCGGGATGCTGACCCGGTCCGGGCCGAGCTGCGCCTTCAGGATGCCGTCCATCGTGCCCGACAGGTTCTGCACCCGCTCGGACAGCTGCTGCACGCTGCCGGCCGCCTGCCCGATGCCGCTGACCGTGGCCATCAGCTCTTTCTGGTTGGCCGGAGACAGCAGCAGGTTGACGCGTGCCGTGGTCTGCTCGATCTGCGACAGGATGGCGACACCCTGGTCGGACAGCTTCGACAACAGGCTGGCCCGCATCGGGATGCGCGCCGGGTCGCCGTTGGGGGAGGCTTCCAGCAGGACCTTGGACTCACCGCTGTCGTCCAGTTGCACGAACGCCAGCCCGGTGACGCCCTGAAAACCGAGACTGGCGTAGGTCGACCGCGTGACCGGTGCCGCGTCGTCCAGCGCAATACGCACCAGCACATTGCCCAGCACCTTCGGATCGAACCCGATGGCGCTGACCTTGCCCACCGCCACACCGCGGTACCGCACCGGTGCCTGCGGCTGCAGACCGTTCACCGCCTCCTGGCTCGATATCTCGTAGACCCGACGCACGCCGGTGTCGCGGGTCAGCCAGGCAGCCAGAGCCACCAGCAGGGCCGTGACCAGCAGTACAAACATGCCGGCGGCAAAAGCGTGAGCCTTGTTTTCCATATCGTTCTCTTTCTACACCGCGAACGGGTACTCGCGCAACAACTCCATCGCGCGCTGCCCGCGCTCGCCCAGGAAGAAATCGTGGATGAAGGGATGGGGAAAAGCGATCACATCCTTGGGCGCACCATGCACGATCATGTGCTTGTCGGCCAGCACCGCCACCCGTGTGCTGAGTTCGAACAGGGTGTCGAGGTCGTGCGTGACCATCACCACCGTCAGCCCGAGTTCGCGGTGCAGCGAGCGGATGAGTGCGCAGAATGCGTCGGCACTGTCGGGGTCCAGCCCGGCGGTGGGTTCATCGAGCAGCAGCAGCGGAGGGTCCATGATCAGCGCGCGCGCCAGCGCCACGCGCTTTATCATGCCGCCCGACAGGTCCGCCGGCATCTTGTGCGCGTGGATGGTGTCCAGCCCCACCATCTGCAATTTCACCAGGGCCGCGTCTCGCACCAGGTCCTCGGGCAGCATCTTGAGTTCGCGCAGCGGAAAGGCGATGTTGTCCAGAACACTGAAGGCAGAAAACAGCGCGCCGTGCTGGAACAGCATGCCGACCCGACTGGCCGCACCTTCGTCGGACAGGTGCTCGGCAGGCCGGCCCAAAACCGTCACCGTGCCGCGCGCGGGCACCTCCAGGCCGAGAATGGTGCGCAACATGACCGTCTTGCCGCTGCCCGACCCCCCCACGAGCGACACCAGTTCGCCACGCTCGATGCTCAGGTCGAGGTCCTTGTGCACCACGATCTCGCGCCCGGCCACCTGGAAGATGGACCACAGCTTGCGGATCTCCACCACGGCCGGCGCAGCCATCGTCATATGCCGATATCCTTGAACACGACGGCAAAAAGCGCATCCACGAGGATCACGACCGTGATCGACGTCACCACCGACGCGGTCGTGCCTTGCCCCAGGCTTTCCGTGTTGGGTTCGATGCGCAGCCCGTAGTGGCACCCCACCAGCGCGATCAGCACGCCAAACACCATCGACTTGCCCACGGAAAGCGCCAGGTTCGAGACCTCGACCGCCGCCGGCAACGCCGACAGAAAGTAAGCCGGCGTGATGCCCATGGCCAGGTCGGCTGACAACACGCCGCCGAACAGCGCCGCGACGGTGGTCCAGACCGTAACCAAGGGCATCGCAATCGCCATCGCGATGGCACGCGGCATCACCAGCCGGTAGCCCTGGGCGATGCCCATCACGCGCATCGCGTCCAGCTCCTCGGTGACCCGCATCACGCCGATTTGCGCGGTGATGGCAGAGCCGGAGCGCCCCGCCAGCAGGATGGCCGCCAGCACCGGCCCGAGTTCACGGATCAGCGCGATACCGAGCACGTCGACGATGAACGCGTCGGCCCCGAACTTGCGCAACTGCTGCGCCATCAGGTAGGCCAGCACGACGCCGATCAGAAACCCCACCAGCGCGGTGATCGGCAAGGCCGTGGCCCCGATCCGGTACAGGTGGCCGGAGACATCGCGCCACGGGCCGTCGCGCGGTGCGCGCACCAGGCGCACGCAGTCGATGAGCAGTTGGCCGACCAGGCGCACCAGGTCTCTCCCGTGGTCGACGACCTTGTGGACAAGTTCGCCCAGCGCCAGGAAGTGCTGCAGGAAGCTGCGCGTTTGCGCGGGCGGTGGCTCGACCGAGTAACGGGCCACGCGGTCGATCATCGCGCGCTGAGCCGCGGAGACGAGCAGGTCGGCCGGCCATTTCCGGCCCCAGGTGTTCCACAGCAGTTGCGCACCCGTGTGATCGAGCCGTTCCAGGTGGCGCAAATCCCAGGAGCTGTCAGCGCCCGCTTTTGTGGCAGTTTCGAGAAGGTCCTGGTGCAATTGCGACCATACAGGGGCCCGCGCCATCGTCGCCGCCGACCAGCTACCGACCAGGCTGACAACCCAACGGTCCGCGCTTTTCTGGCTGGATATGCGTGGCGTGCTTTCTTCCGTGACGGGGCTGGTTGCAGACATGGTGTGTGTTCAATCGTAACTGCAAGCCGCAGGCGCACTGGCGGCCGCAGCAAAATTGGCAGGCACTGTCAAGCCGGGTGTTGTCAGGTTGCACCGCAGCATGTTTTTGCTGGGGTAAGCCCTGATTCCATTGCCCGCACCACTACCGTACAGTCGCGCCACTCATCGCAGGAACACCGCCTGCCACCTGAGGACCCTGGAGACAATCACGATCGATACAGTGCGCACACGCAGCTGTTTCGGCAAAAAAAGACGCACTGGCGCTGGCTACCCCAGCGCCTTTTGCGTTTTCAGGCACCGCCCGTGTCAGGGCACCGGCGGCCAAGGCACTTCGCTGGCCGGGCGAGGCTTGCCGATCGGCGCCGACGCCGTGCCCTTGCGGGTGGCGGCCATGTCTTCCTCGTTGGGGTATTGGCCCAGCAACCAGTAGTCGAACACCCGCCGTGTGATCGGCGCCGCGCTGGCCGCGCCAAATCCGGCGTTCTCGACCACGGCGGCCAGCACGATCTTCGGGTCGTCGGCTGGTGCATAGGCGATGTACAGCGCATGGTCGCGCTGGTGCTCCTCCATCTTGGAGGCGTTGTATCTTTCCTTGGCGGCGATGCCCACCGCCTGGGCGGTTCCGGTCTTGCCGCCGGACAGGTAGCCCGCCCCTGCGAACACGCGCGCCGAGGTGCCGTCCTGCGTCACACTGACCATCGCACGGCGCACCACCGCCATGTTCTCGGGCTTGAAGCCAAGGTCGACCGGCGCGGCGGGGGCCACGCGGACAGTCTGCCGCGTCAGGGCGTCCTGCGTGGCGATCACGAGTTGCGGCTTGCGCTTGACGCCATGGTTGACCAGGATCGCCGTGGCCTGGGCCAGCTGCAGCATGGTGAAGGTGTTGTATCCCTGCCCGATGCCCAGCGAGATGGTCTCGCCGGCAAACCACTTCTTCTGTTCCTGCCTCTTGTAGTAGTTGCGCTTCCACTCCTGGCTTGGCAATACCCCGCGCGACTCACCCAGGATGTCGATGCCCGTGATCTGCCCGAAACCGAGCGGTTTCATGAAGTCGTGGATCGTGTCGACCCCCATGTCGTTGGCCAGGGAATAGAAATAGACATTGCTCGATTTCGCGATCGCGGCGTGCATGTCCACCGGGCCCAGGCCGGTGTCGCCGTGGCTGCGGAACTGGTGGCCGGCGAACATCCACGAGCCGTTGTCCTGGATCACCGTGCCGGCGGCGCGCTTGCCGGTCTGCAGCGCGGCCAGCGCCATGAACGGTTTGTAGGTCGATCCCGGCGGGTAGGTGCCGCGCAGGGCCCGGTTGAGCAGCGGCTTGTCGATCGACTCGTTGAGGGCCTGCCAGTTGTCTGCGTCGATGCCATCGACGAACAGGTTCGGGTCGAAGGTCGGCTTGCTAACAAATGCCAGCACCTCGCCGGTCCTGGGGTCCAGCGCCACCAGCGCACCACGCCGGTCGCCATACAGGTCCTCGATGAGTTTCTGCAGCTTGATGTCGATCGACAGGGTCACCGTGTTGCCCGGTGTCGACGGGTTGCTGGCCAGCTTGCGCACGGCGCGTCCGCCAGCGGAGGTTTCGACCGAGTCCACCCCGGTCATGCCGTGCAATTGGGTCTCGAAGCTTTGTTCGACGCCGAGCTTGCCGATGTATTCGGTGCCGCGGTAGTTGGCGTCGTCGTCAGACTCCTCGAGGCGGTCTTTTTCGGCCTTGTTGATGCGCCCGATGTAGCCGATCACATGGCTCGCGAGTTCGCCGAACGGGTAGTTCCGGAACAGCCGCGCCTTGATTTCCACGCCAGGGAACCGGAAGCGCTGCGCCGCGAAACGTGCGACCTCTTCCTCGCTGAGCTTGGTCCGGATCGGCAGCGATTCGAAGTTGCGCGATTCCTCCATCAACTTCTTGAAGCGGCGCCGATCGCGCGCCGAGATCTCCACCACCTGCGACAGGTCGTTGAGCGTCTGTTCCATGGCCGGCACCTTGGACGGAGTGACCTCCAGGGTGTAGGCGGAGTAGTTGGTGGCCAGCACCACGCCATTGCGGTCCAGGATCAATCCGCGGTTGGGAACAACGGGAACCACCGCGGTGCGGTTGTTCTCGGCCTGAGCCTTGAGATCTTCGTGGCGCAGCACCTGTAGCACCACCAGCCGGCTCACCAGCAGGCCCATGCACACCAGCACCACCACGCTGATGACCAGCACCCGCAGGCGAAAGCGGGCCAGGTCGGCTTCGACGTTGCGAAGTTCGGTCATAACGGCCGGTTGGCATCCGGGTCGGGCGCACGCCGCTGGGGCACCAGCAGCAGCACACTGACCACCGGCCACATCAGCGACTCGATCGCGGGAGCCAGGAACAGGGACAAGCCTGGAAACACGCCCCCGCCGAGCATCTGCGCCGCCAGGACGATGCCCTTGCAGGCCACGAACAGCGGCAGCACCTGCGCTGCCTGCAAGGGCACACTGAACCACAACAGGCGGCGGTGGATCGCGATGGCCAGAAAACTCAGCACCGTGTACGCCATGGCATGGGCCCCGAGCAGCCCGCCCTGGTGGACATCCATGCCCAGGCCGAACACAAAAGCCACGCCGATCCCCACCCGCAGCGGCTGGTGGACGCTCCAGAACAGCAGCACCAATGCGAGCACGTCCGGCACCCAGGCCGCACGCCCCCACAGCCCCATGTTCTGGAGCATGTTGAGCAGCAGGGCCGCCAGCAGGCTGCCCCAGATGAACAGCGGGTTGGCAGGCAGCAGCAGTTGCTGCCCCTGGCGCATGATCATGGCCAGCCCCCATGCAGGCGCACTCCGGCCGCAGCGCGCAGATCTGCAGGCGTGCGGGTGGCGCTCATTTGCGGGCCCCGCGCCGGGCGGCCGGCATGTCCGGCTCCGCCGGCGGACGGGCCGGGATCTGGGCCGACACCGGCTGCAGCACCATGACATGCGCGGTGCCAGCCACCTTCGCCACCGGCTTGAGCGAGATGCGCGCGAACGCCGAATCGTTGCGCCGCTCGACCTTGTCCACCACAGCTACCGGCAGGCCGGGCGGATAGACACCGTCAACGCCACTGGTGGCCAGGGCGTCGCCGGATTGCACATCGGCATTGGCCGCCATGAACCGCAACTCCAGGGTGCCGGACGCTACCGAGGCGTCGCCGAAGGCCACGCCCCGGGCGCCGGTGCGGGTATTGAGCACCGGTATCGCCTGGTCGCGGTCCGTCAGCAGGGTCACTTCGCTCACCGACGCATACACCCGGGTGACCTGGCCCAGCACGCCGGACTCGTCGATCACCGGTGAGCCGGGGCCGATGCCGTCGTTCTGCCCCTTGTCCAGCACGATCTTGCGGCTGAACGGGTCGGCCGCGTCGTACAACACCTGGGCGATCTGGCTCGGGGTGGTGACGCGTTCGCGCAAGGCCGCGAGTTCGCGCAGGCGGCGGTTCTCAAGCAACAGTTGCTCGACCTGGTTGGCGCGCTGGCTTTGCAGGCCGAGCCTTTCGCGCACCTGCTGTTCCGAACGCTGCGCCGCTTGCAGGCTCTGGAGGTAGTCGCCGACACCGCGCAGCGCCGTCACCGGCTGCATGATCACCCACTGCGCGGGATACAGCACCTGGGCCAGCGCGGCCCGCACCGGTTGCGTGACACGCAGCCGGACGTCGGCGACCATCAGGAACAGCGCCAGGGCGCTGAACACGGTGAGTTTGGACAATGCCGACGGCCCCTGGCGAAAGAAAGGGGGCGGCGTCCTGTCGAGAGTACCGAGCGGCATGGCGGCAAAAAACTTGTCCGTGAAGGGAGCGGGGACAAGGGCTTATTGTCTCCTGTCCGGGCCGCACCCGCGCGGGTGCGTCGGCCGGTGAACACGGCTATTCGCTGGTGAAGATCGATCCGAGGCGGTCCATGCGCTCCAGGGCGATGCCGCAGCCACGCACCACGCAGGTCAACGGGTCCTCGGCCACCAGCACGGGCAGGCCGGTTTCCTCGGCCAGCAGCCGGTCCAGATCGCGCAGCAAGGCGCCGCCGCCCGTGAGCATCATGCCGCGGTCGGCGATGTCCGCACCCAGTTCCGGTGGCGTCTGCTCCAGGGCGTTCTTGACCGCCGAGACGATGTTGTTCAGCGGGTCGGTCAGGGCCTCCAGGATCTCGTTCGACGAGATCGTGAAACTGCGCGGCACACCTTCGGACAGGTTGCGGCCACGCACCTCCATCTCCTTGACCTCGCTGCCCGGAAACGCGGAGCCGATCTTCTTCTTGATGGCCTCGGCCGTCGGCTCGCCGATCAGCATGCCGTAGTTGCGCCGGATGTAGTTGATGATGGCCTCGTCGAACTTGTCACCTCCCACGCGCACGCTGCCCTTGTAGACCATGCCACCGAGGGAAATGACGCCGACCTCGGTCGTCCCGCCGCCGATATCCACCACCATGGAGCCGCTGGCCTCGCTGACCGGCAGGCCGGCGCCGATGGCGGCCGCCATCGGCTCCGCGGTCCGGGAGACGGCGCTGGCGCCGGCGCCCAGCGCGGACTCGCGGATGGCGCGCCGCTCAACCTGGGTCGAGCCGCAGGGCACACAGATGATGATGCGCGGGCTGGGACGAAAGACGCTGCGCGGATGCACCATCTTGATGAACTGCTTGAGCATCTGCTCGGTGACGGTGAAATCGGCGATCACGCCGTCTTTCATCGGGCGGATCGCCTCGATATTGCCAGGCACCTTGCCCAGCATGGCCTTGGCCTCCTTGCCGACCGCCTGGATCGACTT
Source organism: Rhodoferax sp. (assembly GCA_031383745.1). GTDB lineage: Bacteria > Pseudomonadota > Gammaproteobacteria > Burkholderiales > Burkholderiaceae_C > CAISIP01. The sequence goes on from JANMZX010000719.1 coordinate 13,768, forward strand.
CTTGCCCTGCGGGCCGCCCTCGTGCCGGATGGCCACTACGGAGGGCTCGTCCAGGACAATGCCCTTGCCGCGCACGAATATCAGCGTATTTGCTGTCCCCAGGTCAATCGCCAGATCCGTTGAGAAATGCTGACGGAATGCTCCAAACATCGAAATCCTCTCGGGCACGGCAAGCGCTTCGGCCCACCATCGCCATACGTATTGACCAGTTCAAATTGATTGATTGCGCACCAGAATCCCCAGCTTTGGGGACGACGCGCAAAGGCGGGATAATACCCCATCCCCCGTACGCAACCCCCGCGTCGCTGCGCGTTCCCGTGCATCCTGCGGGTGGGCATTCGTCTTTTTCCGCCATGCCACTTTCATCCACCGACATCACCCGAATCGCCAGTCTCGCCCGCCTGGAGCTCAATTCAGACGAGAGCGAGCGCATGCTGACCCAGCTCAACGGGTTTTTCGACATCGTCCAGAAGATGCGTGCCGTCGACACGTCCGGCGTCGAACCCTTGGCGCATCCATTTGCAACCGTCCGTGACATCTCGCTGCGTCTGCGCGAGGACGTGGTGACCGAACCGGACCGGCGCGAGGCCAACCAGCGCAGCGCGCCTGCGGTTGAAAATGGTCTGTTCCTGGTCCCGAAGGTGATCGAATGAGGCCCGGACAAGCGATGGCGTCCATGTCGACGTCCGACCTGCATGACCTCGACCTGACCCAGCTGGCGGGCCTGCTGCGTACCCGCACGGTGTCGGCGAACGAACTGGCGCGGCATTTCCTGGCGCGTGCCGCCAGCCACGACGCACTGGGGGTATACCTGGCGCGAGACGAGTCCGTCACGCTGGCGCAGGCCGACGCGGCCGACAAGCGCCTCGGCGCCGGCGACGCCGGGCCGCTGGAAGGGGTGCCACTGGCGCACAAGGACATCTTCGTCACCAAGGACTTCCCGACCACCGCCGGTTCACGCATGCTGCACGGCTACCGCTCGCCTTTCGATGCCACCGTGGTGAGCCGCCTGGCGCAGGCCGGTGCGGTGACGCTGGGCAAGCTCAACTGCGACGAGTTCGCCATGGGTTCGTCGAACGAAAACTCGGCCATCGCCCCGGTCGGCCACGCGCAGCCGGTGCCGGTGCGCAACCCCTGGAACACGGACCACATCCCCGGCGGATCTTCCGGCGCCAGCGCCGTGGCTGTCGCCGCCCGGCTGATGCCCGCCAGCACCGGCACCGACACCGGCGGCTCAATCCGCCAGCCGGCGTCCTTCTGCGGTGTCACCGGCATCAAGCCGACCTACGGCCGCGTATCGCGTTACGGCATGGTGGCGTTTGCCTCCAGTCTGGACCAGGCCGGCCCGATGGCGCGCAGCGCCCAGGACTGCGCGCTGCTGCTCAGCAGCATGTGCGGGCCCGATCCGGACCGCGACTCCACCTCGCTCGATGCGCCGGCCGAGGACTTCAGCGCCGACCTCGAACGGCCGCTGCAGGGCCTGCGCATCGGTGTGCCGCGCGAGTTCTTCGGCGAGGGTGTGGCGCCGGACGTGCAGACCGCCGTAGAGGCCGCCCTGGTCGAATACGAGAAGCTCGGCGCGCTCCGGGTGGATATCTCTTTGCCACGCACCGAGCTGTCGATCCCCGTCTACTACATCATTGCGCCGGCGGAAGCGTCCAGCAACCTGAGCCGCTTCGACGGTGTGAAGTTCGGCCACCGCGCACCCGCGTACAAGGATCTGCTGGACATGTACCGCAAGACGCGGGCACAGGGTTTTGGCGACGAGGTCAAGCGCCGCATCATGATTGGCGCGTATGTGCTGTCGCACGGCTACTACGACGCGTATTACCTGCAGGCGCAGAAAATCCGGCGCATGCTGTCCGACGACTTCCAGCGCGCATTCCAGCAGTGCGACGTGATCGCCGGGCCGGTGGCGCCCACCGTGGCCTGGAAGATCGGCGAGAAGGTCGACGACCCGGTGGCCAACTACCTGGCCGACATCTTCACCCTGCCAGCGTCGTTGGCCGGGCTGCCCGGCATGAGCCTGCCGGCCGGCTTTGGCGCCCACGGCCTGCCGGTGGGCCTGCAGCTGATCGGCAACTACCTGCAGGAGGCGCGCCTGCTCAATGTGGCGCACCAGTTCCAGCGTGTGACCGATTTCCATGCCCGCAAGCCCCAGGTACTCCCAGCATGAGCAGCGTGACCGACACATCCACCGCGGCCTCCATCCGCCCACAAGCCCTCGTCAGGGGTTACGAGGTCGTGATCGGCTTCGAGACCCATGCCCAGCTCTCGACCCGCTCCAAGATCTTCAGCCGAGCCTCCACCGCCTTCGGCGCCGAACCCAACACCCAGGCCTGCGCGGTCGACCTGGCCCTGCCCGGGACGCTGCCGGTGATGAACCGCGGCGCGGTCGAACGCGCCATCGAATTCGGGCTGGCGATCGGCGCGCACATCGCCGCGCGCAGCGTGTTCGCGCGCAAGAACTACTTCTACCCCGACCTGCCCAAGGGCTACCAGATCAGCCAGTTCGAGATTCCCGTGGTGCAGGGTGGCCGCGTGGAGTTCTTCCTGGACGGCGAGAAGCGCTCAGTGCGGCTGGTGCGCGCCCACCTCGAGGAAGACGCCGGCAAATCGCTGCACGAGGACTTCGCCGGCCAGACGGGCATCGACCTCAACCGTGCCGGCACCCCGTTGCTGGAGATCGTCACCGAGCCCGACATGCGCTCCAGCGCCGAAGCGGTGGCCTACGCCAGGGAACTGCACAAGATCGTCACCTGGATCGGCATCTGCGACGGCAACATGCAGGAAGGGAGCTTTCGCTGCGACGCCAACGTGTCCGTGCGCAAGCCCGGCGACCCGCTGGGCACGCGGCGCGAGATCAAGAACCTCAACAGCTTCAAGTTCCTGCAGCAGGCCATCGACTACGAGGTGCAGTGGCAGATCGACCTGCTCGAAGACGGCGGCCAGGTGCGCCAGGCGACGGTGCTGTTCGACCCGGCAAGCGGCGAAACGCGGGCCATGCGTACCAAGGAAGACGCCCACGACTACCGCTATTTCCCCGACCCGGACCTGCCGCCGCTGGTGATCTCGGCCGAGTGGGTCGAACGGGTGAGGCGCGACATGCCGGTATTGCCGCAGGCGATGGCCGAGCGTTTCCAGCGTGACTATGCGCTGTCAGCCTACGACGCGGCGACGCTGACG
>JANMZX010000047.1:0-3760 GCA_031383745.1 Rhodoferax sp.
ATGGAGATGGCGGCCAGCCGTCCGGACCGGGTGGCCGCGCTGGTGCTGTCGTCGTGCCCGTATGTGGACGCCGAACGGCGTGCGGCGCACCAGGGCCGGCGCGTCATCGACGAGGTCGAACCTCGAACGGACGGCAGCCACCTCACCGAGCTCTGGCAGCGGCGCCAGCCGTTCTACCCGCCGGGCGACATCGGCCTGCTGGAACGCTTCATGTCCGACGCGCTGAAGGCCGGCCCGCTGGCGGCGGGCGGGCACCGCGTCGTTGGCGCCTACCCGATGGAGACCCGCTCACCGCTGGTCACCAGCCCGACCCTGGTGATCGCCGCCACTGCCGACCCGCACGCCTATCCGGCAACAGCACGGGTGGCGCGTGAAGTTGCCGGCAGCCGGCTGGCCGAAATCCAGGGCGGCATGGTGCCGCTGCCCGACCAGATGCCGCAGGAATTTGCCGATGCGGTGGCCACTTTCCTGGCTGGTCTAGTTTTGACGGACTGAGCGCTGGCGGCACTGGCGACCCGGGGCAGCGTTCCACGCGACCTGACGCAAGCCGCCTGAACTGCTTGCCGATGACCGGCCACGGCGCCGTACAGCACCGCGTGGTCGGGGCGGCGCGGGTCGTAGAGCTTGGATCTGGCCCCGACCGGTGAGCGAGGGGCCGGATTGTCGTGTGCGTCCCCGTGCCGATACAGCTTGACTGGCGCGCGAGCGCTGGCACCTGGCATGGGGCGGTGCCAGCCCGCGCTGGCTCGCACAGGCTGGGTGGCGCAATTGGGCGGCAACGGCCGCTGGCGCGCCACCCCATCGGGGGATGCGCTGCAGTCTGCTGCCGGCGGCCGACCATACCAGCGCACGTTCGTCCGCATCTGGATGCCGACGATGATCATGCAAGCCGCTGAAGCAAGCCTCCGAAGATTGATATTTTCCCAATCTGTCCGCATACTGACATCGCCCGTGATATGAGTAACCTGCCCAGACTTGTCATCGACTCCAATATTCTGGTAGCTGCTACACGCAACCGGCATGGACCCTCGTTCGCGCTGATGCAAATCATTCGGTTGGGGCATGTCAAGATGTGCTGTAGTCCTGCACTGTTCTTGGAATACCAAGATATCCTCAAGCGGGCTGGCCAGGTGGCTGCATCAGGCCTTTCAGCCAGCGACTTCGACGCGATCTTGAACGAATTGGCAGGGATCATTGAGCCAGTCACCACGCATTACCAATGGAGACCACAACTACGTGACCCCGCGGATGAAATAGTGCTGGAGGCCGCAGCCAATGTGCAAGCGCACGCCATCGTGACTTACAACCTGCGGGATTTTGGCCCTGCCGCGCGTTTTGGTGTCCCGGTACTCAATCCGGAACAAACCTTTGAACACTTTCATTTGACCGTCACAAGGAGTACCGCGCCATGAGCAGCTATGCCTTACGCCTGCCCGAATCGCTCAAGCAAGCTGCCAAACGCATTGCAGCCGCTGACGACACCACCATGAACCAGTTCTTTGTGGTGGCAATTGCCGAAAAGATCAGCGCCATGGAGACTGCCAAGTTTTTTGAGCATCGCGCTGCCTCAGGCAACGCCAGCGCTGCCCAAGCGGCCTGGGACAAGGTGGGCTCCCATGCCGCAGTAACCGACGATAAATGGAGCAAGTGATTGTGCGTAAAAAAGCCGTTGCTCCCAGCCGCTCGTGCCGGCAGACCAGACTCAACCCACTGCACAGTGAGCGCGGGATGCCTTCGCGATGTACACCTTGTCGTCCCAGACGTTCACGCATTTGACCTGACCCAAGCCCCCGCAGGCTGCCCGGCGCGTTTCGCAACCACCGTTGGCACCGTGTCGGCACCCGGCGTTCACTCCGGCTCGATACCCGCGTCCGTCACGATGCGCTGCCACTTGGCCGTCTCGCTTTTCACGAAGGCCGCAAAGTCCGCCGTCGTGGCCGAGCTGGTGGATATCGAACCGGTCCGGGCCGACTGGGCGCGCATCGCCTCGCTGGCGACGGCATCTACCACCAGCCTGTGCAGGCGGGCGACGACCGCAGCGGGAGTTTTCGCGGGCACGAAGACACCGGCCCAGGAGGTCAGCTCGTAACCGGGCAAACCGCTTTCGGCCAGCGTGGGAACTTCCGGGAACATCGGGTCGCGCTGTGCGGATGTCACCGCCAGCGCGCGCAGCTTGCCGCCCTGCACCAGGGGAGTGGCCGGGTTGATGTCACAGGTCATGAAATCGATCTGCCCACCCATCAAGTCGGTGAGCGCCTGCGGGGTTCCCTTGTAGGGCACATGCAGCATGCGGGCGTTGGTGCGCTTCTTGACCATTTCTGCGGCGATGCGCGTGGACGAACTGCCGGAGCCGAAACTCAGTTCGCGCTCCCGGTTCTTGGCCGCGTTCAAGAAGTCGGCGACGCTGCGGTACGGGCTGTTGGGCGCCACGACCAGGACCAGGCTGGCGATTGCGATGGTGGAGATCGGGATGAAGTCGTTGATCGGGTCGTAGGGCAGCTTCTTGAACAGGGCAGCATTCGCCGCATGGGTGGTGTTGGTCGTGACGAACAGCGTGTTGCCGTCCGGCGCCGCCTTGGCCGCGGCCTGCGCCGCCAGGAACCCGCTGGCGCCCGGCAGGTTCTCGACCGTGAAGGACTGCCCGGTGGTTCGCGTCAGCTCCTGGGCCAGGATGCGGGCTCCGGTGTCGGTGCCGCTGCCGGCCGGAAACGGCACCAGGATGCGCACCGGCCGGGACGGGTAGGCGTCGGTCTGTGCCCGCGCCACCGGGTGTGTGGCCAGCGCCAAGGCGGCCAGGGCGAGGTGGAATCGGCGTCTGTCAAATACCATGCTGCATCACTCCAACAAAGGGCAAGCCATGAAACCAGGACACGTGGTGGTTGTATCCGAGTTTGCCGGGAATCCGTTCCTGGCGGCAAACAAATGCGTTTCGCCCCATGGATTGGCTGCGCCCCGCGGCAGGCAGCGCGGCGCGCAAGCGGTGCCGATCACCCGCCAGCGCGTGGATGGAGCGGTCGATGTCTGAGGCCGGCAAACCCCTGGCTGGCCTGCGGGTGGTGGAGCTCGGGCAGGTGATCGCCGGCCCCTACGCAGGGGCGATCTTTGCCGACCTGGGCGCCGAGGTCACGAAGATCGAACGCCTCGACGGCGGCGACGATGCGCGGCACATGGGGCCGCCGTTTCGTTATGGTGACGCACTGCCCTTCCAGACCTACAACCGGGGCAAGCAGTCGGTGGCGCTGGATCTGAAGACAGCGGCGGACCTGGCCGTATTCGAGGATCTGGTGGCGCGTGCCGACATCCTGGTCCACAACCTGCGCCCGGGCGTCGTCGACGCGATGGGCATCGACGGCCCGGCCCTGTGCCAGCGCCATCCGCGCCTGGTGTATTGCGAGGTGTCGGCATTCGGCCAGGGCGGACCGCTGGGCGAGCGGCCCGGCTACGAGCCGCTGATCCAGGCCTACAGCGGCCTGTCGAGCACGAATGGCGGCCCGGACGATCCGCCGGTGCGCATGGGCGCCTCGGTCTGCGACCAGGGCTCCGGCATGTGGATGGTGATCGGTGCGCTGTCGCTGTTGCACCGGCGCCATGCCACCGGCCGCGGCGGCATGGTCAACACCTCGCTGCTCGAGACTGCCTTGTGCTGGAACGGCCTCAAGAACGACAGCTACGTCAACCTGGGCGTAGTGCCCGCGCGCCATGCCTCGGGCCATCCGGGCTTCGTGCCGTACCAGGCGTTCGACACGGCGACCGGGCCGCT
>JANMZX010000053.1:0-8071 GCA_031383745.1 Rhodoferax sp.
TGCTGAACTGCACGTCCGAAGCGCTCCCACGTCCATGCGCATCCGCTCCCACCTCGTCCTGATGGCCGCCGCGATCCTGTTGCCAGTCACCCTGGCCGGCGGAATCGCGCTGGAAAGAAACCGGGAATGGGAGCGCCAGTCGGCCCTGCGCGGGCTGCGTGAAACAGTGCGTGCCACTGCCTTGCTGGTGGACCGCGAGGCGCAGGGCGCGTTGTCGGCGCTCAGGGTGCTGGCGGGTTCGCAGCAGCTCGAAGCACAGGACCTGCGCGCCTTCCATGCGCGGGCGAAGGCATTGAACCAGCCGGCGGACGGCTGGACGCTGCTGCTCGACGGCGGGGGCCGCGAGGTGCTGGACACACTGGTGCCGTTCGGCACACCCATGCCAACCAGCGCCGCCCCGGGGCTCGTGCGCCAGGTGCTGTCCAGCCGCCAACCGGTTGTCACCGACCTGCAGCCCGGGCCGGTCTCACACAAGCTGCGCATCACCATCAACGTCCCGGTCATGACCGGCGACGGCACGCCCTACGTGCTGGCACAGGCGATTGCCGTGGAGCGCTGGCAGCAGGTAGTGCTGCAGCCCGCAGTGCCTGCGGACTGGATCGTGGCCGTGATCGACCGCCAGGGCCGCTTCATTGCGCGCAGCCACATGACCGGCGAACTGGTCGGCAAGCCGGCCAGGCCGGAACTCGTCGCAGCGGCGGCTGCGGCCGATACCGGGTTGATCCGGCACTCCACCATCGAGGGCATCGAGTCCTACGACGCGTTCACGCATTCCTCGCTCACCGGGTGGACGATTGCGGTGGCGGCACCCGTGGAGTCGGTCGATGCCACGGCTACGCGGGCATTGCGGCTCGCCACCCTGGGCATGCTGATGGCCCTGGCCACGGCGGGTGTGGCGGCGGCGCTGTTCGGCCGGCGCTTCGTGCATGCGATCGACAGTGCCGGCCGGGCCGCCGTGTCGCTGGGCCGCGGAGAGACTCCACGGGAGGAACACAGCCCGATCCGCGAAGTCGACGCGCTGCACGCCCACCTGCGCGATGCCGGTACGCTGCTGGAACTCGAACGGCAGTCCCGCCAGGCGGCCGAGGCCGAGCGCACGCGCCTGCTGGAGAGCGAAACCCGGGCACGGGAAACGGCCCAGGCGCAGGTGGTCGCCAAGGACCAGTTCCTGGCGATGCTCGGCCATGAACTGCGCACCCCGCTGGCAGCGATTGCCGGCGCCACCGCACTGCTGGAAGCCGATGCGACCGACCCCGCGCGCCGGCTGCGCAACCTGGCGATCATCCAGCGCCAAAGCCACCACCTGGCACATATCGTGAACGACCTGCTGGATGCCGGCCGCCTGATGGCGGGAAAGATCGTGCTAGACATCCTGCCGGTCAACCTGGCCGAATGCGTGCAGCACTGCGTGCAGGCGCTGCGCGCGTCCGGCGCCGCCGAAGGGTTCGACCTGGCGGTGCAGGCGCAGGACGTGTGGGTGGAAGCAGACGCCGTACGCGTGGAGCAGATCGTCAACAACCTGGTCAACAACGCGCTCAAGTTTTCACCCGCCGGCGCCCGCATTCTGGTAACGGTCGAGCACGACGCCGCTGCGCAACAGGCGGTGGTGTGCGTCAGCGACCCCGGCGCCGGCATGGCGCCAGAGTTGCTGGCGCGCGTCTTCGAACCGTACTTCCAGGGGCCGGCACCGGCCAACCGCTCCCAGAGCGGCCTGGGCATCGGCCTGGCGCTGGCTGCGCAACTGGTCGCACTGCACGGCGGCGTGATCAGCGCACGCAGCCCGGGGCCGGGATCGGGCAGCACGTTTCGCTTCGCGCTCCCCAGCATGGCCACCGCACCGGTCGTGCCCACAATCGCTGGCGGGTCCCCCGTCGGCATGGGCCGGCTGGTGTATGTCGAAGACAACGAAGACACACGCCAGTCCATGGCGGAACTGCTGCGCGCCTTCGGTTACGAGGTGGTGGAGGTGGCGGACGGTGCCAGCACACTGCCCGCCGTGCTGTCCGCCAGACCGGACGTGGTGGTGCTCGACATCGGGTTGCCCGACATGGACGGCTATGCAGTCGCGCGGCGACTGCGCGAGAACCCGGAAAGTCGCGACATTCCGCGTATTGCGTTGACCGGGTACGGGCAGTCCAGCGACAAGGACATGGCCACGCGAGCGGGTTTTGCAGCGCACCTGGTCAAGCCGGTGGACCCGTTCGAACTGGCGGCGGCTATCCAGTCGCTGCTCGCGCCATCGAAGGACGGCAGGGGCTGACGGGCGGCGGGTCAGCGCGCCAGTTCGAAGTCGATGAAGCCGCGTTCGACGCTGGTCGACACCAGCTTCACACGCACCTGTGCACCGACGGCCAGGCCCGCGGTGTCGCCAGCGAGTTTGCCCTCGGCGGGTGGCGACAGGAGCCGTACCCACACGCCTTCGACCGAATGGCCCGTGACGATGGCGCTGAACAGGCCGCCGATACGGGATTCCAGCAGCAGCGCCGCATCGGACTTGCGCATGCGCCGCTCCACCTTGCGCGCAAGATCCTCCTGCCGGGTGCAATGCAGCGCCAGCGCCGACAACTCGGCCAACGAGTAGGGCGGCGCACGGTGCAGCAACACCGCCTTCAGCAGGCGCGATGTCACCAGATCGGGAAAGCGCCGGTTGGGTGCTGTCGAATGCGTGTAGGCGCGTACCGCCAACCCGAAGTGGCCGGTGGCTGGCGTGCCGGGTGCCTCCACCACGTATTCCCCCGACCCCATCAGCTTGACGATCACCAGCGAGAGATCGGCAAACCGCAGCGGGTCGGCCAGGTGGCGTTTCGCGAGGAACGCCTCCAGGGCCTTCGAGTCCGGTTGTGGCGGCAGCACGTCGCCATACTGTTTCGCAACCTCGACGATACGCAGCCAGCGCTCGGGCGAACGCACCACACGGCGCAGGGAATTGGCCCCCGACCGGGCCAGGAAACGGGCATTGCAGCCGTTGGTGGCGATCATGACCTCCTCGATCAACTGGCGCGCGCGGTTGTGGTCCTGCTGGCGGATATCGGTGAGCTGTTCGCCGTCGAATACCGCATGCGGCTGGAAGGTCTCCAGTTCGAGTGAACCCGTCGCGTGGCGCAGCGCCCGCAAGTTCTGCGCCAGGGCGTCCTGCTGTCGCAGCTGCTGCTCCATGCCAGGCACGTCCCGGGCGGCGGCTGGCAGCGGCCCCTGCCCTTCCAGCCACGACGCGATTGCGTCGTACGCCAGCTTGGCGTGGTTGTGCACCAGCGCACGGTACACCACCGACTGCTCCAACACACCGGCATCCGAAAACACCATCTCCGTCACGACCGCCAGCCGGTCCTGGCCCGGATTCAACGAGGTCAGGTCGTTCGACAGGCGCTCGGGCAGCATGGGAAAGACCCGCGCCGAGGTGTAGACCGTCGCGGTGTTGGTGCGGGCATGCGCGTCGATGGCCGAATCCTTCTTCACCAGCGCGCCGACATCGGCGATGGCAACGAACAGCCTGGTCTGTTGCAGTCCGGTCACCTCGCAACAGGTCAGCTGGTCCAGGTCGAGCGAGTCGTCGTTGTCGATGGAGCACCACAGCAGGCTGCGCATTTCGCGAATGGCCGGGTCATTGTCGTGCGCAGGCCCGGTCACCTGTCCCAGCTCCTGCAGCGCCTGCGAGGAAAAGTCGGGCAGCAATTGCCGCTCGCGCATCGCCGCGACGGCGATGCGTTCCAGGTCGGCGCGGTGATGCGGGTGTGGCGGGAGGTTGTTGTTGGTCAAATCATGTCTCCGGGACAGGGCGGTCAACGCGCCGAAAGATCTCGTCGCACCTGCTCACCAGATCCGGGGAGAGCGTTTCGTGGCCCTGCCGACACGGCGCTACAGATACCGCTCACGCGCCAGCGCAGCACCCAGCCCCAGCGCCTCCAGCTTCCTGACAGCGATGTCGCGGCGCATCGGCGCCAGGCCGCAGTTGGTGCACGGAAAGAGGCGTTCGGCGGGAACGAACTTCAACGCGCGACCAATGGTGCCGGCGATCTGCTCCGGGGTCTCCACCTCCTCGCTGGCCACGTCGATCACGCCCACCATGACGTCCTTGCCCTTGAGCAGCAGCATCAGCTCCAGCGGCACCTGCGAGTGGTAACACTCCAGGCTCACCTGGCCGATGCTGCTCCTGGCGAGTGCCGGGAATACCTGCTCGTACTGCCTCCACTCGCGTCCCAGCGTCTGCTTCCAGTCGGTGTTGGCCTTGATGCCGTAGCCATAACAGATATGCACGGCGGTAGTGCATGCGCGCACACCGGGTGACGCCGGCCGGGCCAGGCCCTGCGCCGCGCGCTCGAGCGCCTTCACGCCCCAGTCCGCGGCGTCCTGCATGTAGACGTTGAAGGCCGGTTCGTCGAACTGGATGATGTCGACGCCATCCTCGCGCAGCGCCAGCGCCTCCTGGTTGAGCAACTCGGCAAAGGCCATGGCCATCGCTGCGCGGTCGCCGTAGAAGCGGTCAGCCACCGTATCGACGATGGTCATCGGCCCGGGCAGCGTGAACTTGATGCGCCGCGTGGTGTGTGCCCGCAGCAGCCGCGCCTCGAACGCATGCACCCGGGCGCCCAGGGTAAGCGGGCCCACCACCTGCGGCACCTGGGCGTCGTAGCGGTTGTTGCGGATGCCCATCGTCACCTTGTTGGCAAAGTCGATGCCGCCCACATGCTCGACGAACCCATGCACGAAATGCTGGCGCGCCTGCTCGCCGTCGCCGATGATGTCCAGGCCGGCGTCCTCCTGCGCCTTGACCCACAGCAGCGTGGCGTCGGCCTTGGCCTGGAGCAGCTCCTCGCCCTGTGCCCTCCACTGCGGCCACAGCTTCTGGGTCTCGGCCAGCCAGGAGGGCTTGGGCAGGCTGCCGGCGATGGTGGTCTCGAACATGCTGTCTCCTGTGTGAAGGTGATGCAACCGGCGCAACCCGCATCAAGCCAGCCGGTGCGCCTTCAGTCTTCCTTGGCGCACGGCCAGGTGGCGGGTGCCTTCAAGCCCTTGGGCAAAACCGTCTTGGCGTCGCCGCAGGCGGTGTCGACCTGCGCCTGGACGAGGCCCAGCGCCTGGGACAGGTCTACGCCGTCGAGCCGGGTGCGAAACAGGCGGGCCTGGGCCAGCTTGGCGCCCGCCAGCTTGGCGCCGGTCAGGTTGGTGCGCGACAGATCGGCTCCGGTCATGTCGGCGCCGCTGAGCGCCGCACCCTGCAGCACCGCGCGAGGAAACTCGGCTTTCGTCAGGTTGGCGCCGGTCATGTCGGCGTCGGTGAAATTCGAGCGGCCCATCTCGGCCTTGGTGAGGTCAGCGCGCACCAACCGGGCCTTGGTGAAATTGGTGCGGTAGGCACTGAGCTGGACCAGCCGGGCGCCGCCGAGTTCGGCATTGCTCAGCCGCACCCGGTCGACGCTGGCACGCGACAGGTCTGCGCTGGCCAGGTTGGCAGACTCGAGGTCGGATCCGTTCAGGTCCGTGCCGCCGAACCGGGCGCCGCGCAAGTCGGCCTTGCGCAGTATCAGGCGATGCTTCTCGCAGCTGTTCCAGTCCACCCCGGGGCCGGGCGAATCGTCGCAACCGGCGAACGCCGGCCACGGCGACAGGGCCAGCCCGATCACCAGTGCGACAACGGGCCATCCCGCGTGCCCTGCGCGATCCACAGGGCGACGACCATAGGCGTTCAGTGCTTGCATCCAATGGATCTTAACCCGGGCCCACGCCGCTTGACGCCGGTCGACCGCACCGACCATACTGCGGCCATGGGACCCGTCTGGCGGCGCGAACAACGCGCGCAACTTCTTGCGTTGCGCATGGCGGTACCGCTGGTCGAGCGGCGCCGCGCCAACGCACGCATCACCGACTTGCTGCTGCAGGCGTTTGCCATGCGCCCCGGCACTGTCGTGGGCCTGTACTGGCCGTTCAAGGGCGAGTTCGATCCGCGCTTCGTGATCCGGCAATGGCGGGCGGCCGGCGCCCGGGGCGCGTTGCCGGTGGTGGTGCACAAACATGCGCCGCTGGAGTTCCGCGAGTGGTGGCCCGGCGTTGCCACCTGCAAAGGTGTGTACGACCTGCCCGTCCCGCTCGACACGCCGCTGCTGCGCCCGGACGTGTTGTTGATCCCGCCCGTAGGTTTCGATGCGCAGGGCTACCGGCTCGGCTACGGCGGCGGTTACTACGACCGCACCCTGGCGGCCATGCATCCAGCGCCACTCAAGATCGGTGTGGCCTTCGAGCTCTCGCGCATCGCCACCATCCACCCGCAGCCGCACGACATACCGATGGACGTGATCGTGACCGAAGCTGGCATCCACTCACCCGGCAAGTTCATCCAGAAAGTCTGACAACACCGGCGCCCATTGCGCCACGTCGAGGTCGGAACCGAGGTGGCCATGTTCTGTGTCAATCTCCAGGTAGCGGGCATCCACGCCCGCACTGTGCAGGGCGTGCATCACCGGTGCCGCCAGCGACGGCGGAAACACCGTGTCGGTGCGCGACAGCAGGTACAACACCCGGGCGCGAATACGGTGCAGCTGGTCGGTGACGTCGTACCGGTTGATGGCCCGACCCAGCGCCAGCAGCGAATGCGCGTCGAAGGACTGCGCCCAGGGCCGCGCCTGGCGCAGCAGTTCCGCCGCGATCGCCGCCGCATCCAGGCCCTGCGCACGCAGGCCCTGCTCCGCGCCATACCGACGCAGTGTCTCGATGCGCAGCGCCGTCATTGTCTGCAGCACGCCGTGGCTGCCGTAGTAGTGGCCGGCATTCCACTGCGGGTCGCCGGCAAGCCGGCGCAACAGGGCGGCGTCATCGAACGGCTGTTGCGCGCGCGGCGCGCTTTCCACCGGCACCAGGGCACGCATGAAGTCCGGAAACTCGACGCCCCAGGTGAAGGCCTGGAAGCCGCCATAAGACGGCCCGATGACGGCCACCAGCTGTTGCACGCCCAGGGCATCGAGCAGGCGGCGCTGTGCCAGAACCATGTCGGCGACCGTGATCGCCGGAAAGTCCGGCCCATAGGGCCGGCCGCTGGCGGGGTCGATGCTGGCTGGCGCAGTCGAGCCGAAGGAGGAGCCCAGCATGTTGGAGCTGACCACGAAGAAACGGTCGGTATCGAGTGGCCGACCCGGCCCGAGCAGGCTGCCCCAGCCGCCTTGCTCGATGAACTGGTGGCTCGACGTGAACCCGTGCGTGACCAAAATGGCATTGCGGCCGCCAGGCGCGAGCCTCCCGTAGCTGCAATAGGCCAGTCGGGCGTCCGCGAGTACGCCGCCATGGCGCAATTCGAGCCTGCCGACCGAAGCGGTCTGCGTCTGTGCAGTCTGCATGGGTACCTCCGTTGCCATGTGCAACCGGGGCGCGGTCAGGCCCCGGGATGGCGTCGATGGTAACGGCCGGTGCCGCGCTGCAGCACGCGATCCCCGGCCAGCAACTGGCCCGGCTGCAATTCCCCCTGCTGCGCCACGCGCTGGTAGACCGGCGCGAAGTCTATCGTCGCCAGTGCGAGCAGGTCGTCCAGCTTGTCGAGCACGAAATAGCTTTCCTGGAAATCGTCTATGCGGTACAGCGTGCGCATCACGCGCTCCAGGTCAAAGCCGATGTGGTGCGCAGACGGATCGTCGAGCGCAAACACGGTTTCGGTCATCGACGAGGCAATACCCGAACCGTAGATGCGCAAGCCGTCGGCCTGTTGCACCAGGCCGAATTCCACCGTGTACCAGTACACCCGCGCCAGCTGCTGCAACACGCCCAGTTGCTGCGCGCGCAGCCCCCCCACCCCATAGGCCTGCACAAAATCGGCGATCACCGGGTTCATGAGCATCGGCACATGGCCGAACACGTCGTGGACCACATCGGGCTCTTCCAGGTAGTCGAGCTGGTGCGCCGCCCGGATGAAATTGCCGGCCGGGAAACGCCGATGCGCCAGATGGTCGAAGAACACGTCGTCCGGCACGAGGCCCGGCACCGCCACCACCTTCCAGCCGGTCTGCGCCATCAGCACCTCGCTCAGGGCCCGGAAGTCGGGAATCGCATCGGCGCCGATCGGCAGGCGGCGCATTCCCTCCAGGAACGC
>JANMZX010000075.1:0-3720 GCA_031383745.1 Rhodoferax sp.
GCACAAACAGTCCACTGGACTGCTTGTGTCCGGGGCTCGCCTCCTCGGCGTCCCAGAAATCGCACCCGCCGGGCTGCGCCTGCCGCGACGCTGGGTCTTTGGTATTCGGTGTTCCGGGCTCCAGCAGTCCAACCAAGTCGCGGGATCAGGTCGGCGGTGCGTTCGGCGCAGCGGCATAAAGGGGGAGCCCGCAGGGCGGAGGACAGCCGCGGAGCCGAATGCGCCGTCGGCCTGGTCCCACACCAGGTCACCCGTATCCTGGCTGTCACGATTTCGCGCAAGTCCAACAACGTCCGCTTTGGGCCGAAAGCCGACCTCCACTCTGGCCCGAGACAGCCGCGACCCGGCGCTACGCATTCGATCCGGAGCGCCACAGACCGGCCCATGCTGGGTGTCAAACCAGCTTGGCAATGATGCCGGCGACGACGCTCAGCATCACCGTGGTCGTGAGGGGAACGAACCACTCCCGGCCAAAAAGCCGAAACCGGAAGTCGCCAGGCAATTTACCAAAGCCCAACCGGCCCAGCAAGGGCGACACCCAGTTGATCAACAGCAACGCGAGAAAGATGACGAGCAACCAGCGAAACATGGGTAATCGGCCAGCGGGGTCAGAGGGTGTGGGTCCGGTCACCCTGGGCAAAACCGATCGCGGGCCAGGGCTCGCCGCGGCAGAAACCGATCACCTTGAACAGTTCGCCCATCTCGTGCTCCATCAGCAGCTTCTGCCCCATCACTCGCTCCGGCACCGTGGCCTGCTCCAGCAACCCGAGCAGGCCGCAATTCATCAGGAACCGCGCCTGGGTGGTATAGCCGAGCACACCGAATTCGCCGGCAAGCGGTGGCGTCCGGGCCGCGTCAGCCTCCTGGGCCGCCAATGCCAGGCCGGTGAAATTGACGTGGGCCGTGATGTCCTTGGCGCCCACGTCGACGAGCGGGTTGGAGTCCATGCGGTGCGCTCGGTGGCACATCACGGTGCCCATGGTGCGCTGCACATGGTAGTACTCGCGCTCGGAAAACCCGTAGTCGATCAGGAACACGGCGCCCTGCACCAGGTGGTCGGCCAGCATGCGCACGAATCCCTCGGCCTGGGGATGGATTTCGGTCAGGTAGTCGTGGCTGCCGGGCACCTCCAGCGGCGGCCGCAACGCCGTGGGCCGGTCGGCCCAGGCCAGTTGCCCGTCGCGGGCGAGCGCCACACCGCGCTCGTGCCAGGCGCCACCAATGCGTGCCAGCAGCTGCACCGGCATGGCGTCGACCAGTTCGTTGCCCACCACCACGGCACGCAACTGCGCCGGCAGGCTGCTGGCCCAGCGCACCTTGTCGCGCCAGGGTTGCAGGGTGTCGCGCTGGCGCTGCTGCAGGCTGCCGGAGAGATCGACGATGGTGTAACTATCGACGACCGGGCCCAGCACGCCCAGCAGTTGCGCCGCCAGCGCACCCGAACCGGCGCCGAATTCCCAGATGTCCCGCGTGCCGGTCACCTGCAGGGCCTGGCCGACCTGCGCCGCCAGAGCGTGCCCGAAAAACCGGCTCATTTCGGGTGCGGTGACAAAATCACCACCGGCCGCGCCGGTGGCCGAAGGCAGCAGGCCGAACTGCGCTGCGTCGCGGGCGTAATACCCCAGCCCCGGCGTGTACAGGGCGATGTCCATGAAGCGGTCAAAACCGATCCACCCGCCGGCGTCGGCGATGGCCTGGCGCAGCAGCGGCTCGATTGCGCTCGTTAAACTGGGGGCTGTTTCCATCTCGTCCGGATTGTCCGCGAATGTCTTCCCCCACCCGCACCGTGCTTGTCACCGGCTCCGCCAAACGCCTGGGGCGCGAAATCGCGCTCGCACTCGCGCGCGACGGCTGGCAGGTCGCCGTGCACTACCGCGATTCGCTGGAAGACGCCACCCGCACCAGTGGCGAATGCTCGAAACTCTCCGGCAACAGCGCCACCTTCCGGGCCAACCTGGGCAACGAGGCGGCCGTGCGCAACCTGCTGCCGCGGGTGGTGGCCCACTTCGGACATCTGGACGCACTGGTCAACAGCGCCTCGACGTTCGAGCATGATGCGCCGGCCAGCTTCACGTTTGCCGCGATGGACAAACACATGCGCAGCAACACCGGCGCCGCCATCCTGCTGGCACAGGCGCTGCACAGCCACGTGCAGGACCGCCAGACCAGCGAACCGTCGGCGCGCGGCGTGGTCGTCAATCTGCTGGACCAGAAGCTGTGGAACCAGAACCCGGATTTCTTCAGCTACACCCTGTCCAAGGCAGCCCTGGAAGCCGCCACCACGATGCTGGCCCTGGCTTTGGCACCACGGGTGCGCGTGGTGGGTGTGGCGCCCGGCCTGACCCTCACCAGCTCGCTGCTGTCCGACGAGCAGTTCCAGGCGCGCCACAAGATGGCGCTGCTGGAGCAATCCTCGACACCCCAGGACGTGGCCTCGACCGTGCGGTTTGCACTCGACAACGGCTCGATCACCGGCACCACGCTGGTGGTCGACGGCGGCCAGCACCTGATGCGTTTCGAGCGCGACTTCTCCCTGATGTGACCGCCTTGCCGCCGCCACCTACCCCATTCCAGAGATGCAGGATCCCTCCATGAACAAGCCCCGCGGCACGCAGATCCTGACACTCAACGGGCTGCGGTTTGCCGCCAACCTGGGCATCCTGGAGGACGAGAAGCTCGCTCCCCAGCCGATCCAGGTCGACGCCGAGCTCAACCTCGGCACCCAGGCCCTGCATCCGGTGGACGACGAGATCAACCATGTGCTGGACTACCGCAAGATCCGCCAGATCATCATCGACGAGTGCACCGAACGGCATGTCAACCTGCTCGAAACGCTGATCGGCAAGCTGGCGCGCCGGCTGATGCAGTTGCCCGGTGTCGTCGGGGTACGGGTCAAGATCGCCAAGCTGGAGATCTTCGACGATTGCGAAGTGGCGATCCGCGTGGAGACCGGCCAATGGTGATGATCGAACGCGAAACCCACAAGCTGGAAAAGCGCCTGTGCCGCCTGGTGGGCCAGGCGATCGTCGACTACAACATGGTCGAGGAAGGCGACAAGGTCATGGTCTGCGTCAGTGGCGGCAAGGACAGCTACGCCATGCTCGATATCCTGCTGAAGATGCAGGCCCGCGCGCCGGTGCATTTCGACCTGGTCGCGGTCAACCTGGACCAGAAGCAACCCGGGTTTCCGCAGGACGTGCTGCCCCGCTACCTCACCGCGCTCGGCGTGCCGTTCCACATCGAGAACCAGGACACCTATTCCATCGTCAAGCGCGTGATCCCAGAGGGCAAGACGCTGTGCAGCCTGTGCAGCCGCCTGCGCCGCGGCATCCTGTACCGGGTGGCGGACGAGCTCGGCGCCACCAAGATCGCCCTGGGCCACCACCGCGACGACATCCTGCAGACGTTCTTCCTGAACCTGTTTTTTGGCGGCAAGCTCAAGGGCATGCCGCCCAAGCTGGTGAGCGACGACGGGCGCCACATCGTGATCCGCCCGATGGCGCTGGTGGCGGAGAAAGACCTGGTGCGCTGGGCGGCGCACCGCGAATTCCCGATCATCCCCTGCACCCTGTGCGGCAGCCAGACCAACCTGCAGCGCAAGCAGGTGGGGCAGATGCTGCAGGAGTGGGACAGGAAGCACCCCGGCCGCATCGAGAGCATGTTCTCGGCGCTGCAGAATGTGGCGCCATCGCACCTGATGGATGGAACGCTGCACGATTT
>JANMZX010000076.1:0-4864 GCA_031383745.1 Rhodoferax sp.
ATGTAGGCCCACTGCCTGGTGGCCGCCAGGACCGCATCGGGATAAGGCGCCTTGCCGCGTGAGCCGTTGTAGCGACCCAGCGCCATGAACAGGTTGCCGTTTTCGCGGTCCAGGTAGTGGCGCAGGATGACACAGCCAAACCGCAGGTTGGTCTGCATGTGGAACAGCCGCGACGCATCACCACCCCCGAGAACACGGACCCAAAACGGCATCACCTGCATATATCCACGGGCGCCGACGCTGGACACGGCGAACTTCCGGAAGGCGCTTTCAACCTGGATCAATCCAAGCACCAGGGTGGTGTCGAGCCCCGCGCGTCTTGACTCGTACCACACGGTCTGCAGGAATTCCTTTCTCGTCTCCAGGTCGGGCTTGCGGCTGCGCAGACGCTGGCTCATCGCACTCAGCCAACGCAGGTACTGCAAGCGCGCAGGCGTGTCAGGAAACTCCGGCACCGGGGGCGCGGTGTTGGCAATCGCCGCACTCAGTGCAGTGCGCACCGAATCGATCAGGGGCTCCTCGATCTGGCCGCCAGCCCGGGCCGCTAGCGGCAGTCCGAGGCCGCCGGATCCACCAAGCAGCGCGATCAGGCAGGCGCGACGCCCGCGATTGACCGGCAGCCCGACCACTGCAGGCGGCCAGACAAGCCTCATCGCCCCAATCTGGCCAAAACATGGCCTGCCACGTCATCCACAGGCATCCTGGTTGCCGCGTTGTCGGTGCGGTGCTGGTATTCGACCGAGTTGCCTTCTTTCAGTCCCCGGTCGCCGATGGTGATGCGATGTGGCACCCCGATCAACTCCCAATCCGCGAACATCGCTCCGGGGCGCTCGCCGCGGTCGTCCAGGATGACATCGACGCCGGCGGCCAGCAGGTCGGCATACAACCGCGCGGCAACTGCCTTGACTTCCGGGCTGCGGTCCGGGCCGATCGGGCACAGGACCACCGTGAACGGAGCGAGCGCATCGGGCCAGATGATGCCGCGCGCGTCATGGTTCTGCTCGATGGCCGCCGCCGGCAGGCGCGTGATGCCGATGCCGTAACAGCCCATCTCCATGTACTGGGGCTTTCCGTGGGTATCTAGAAAAGTGGCGCCCATCGCCTCGCTGTATTTGGTTCCCAGGTAGAACACGTGGCCGATCTCGATGCCGCGCTCAATGGCCAGCGGGCCCTGGCCATCCGGCGACGGGTCACCCGCCACCACGTTGCGCAAGTCGACAACAAGGTCGGGTTCAGGCACATCTCGACCCCAGTTCACGCCGGTGAAGTGGTAGTCGGGTTCGTTGGCGCCACACACCCAGTCGCTCATCACCGCAACTTCCCGGTCGACCACCACACGCACCGGCTTGCGCAGGTTGATGAGACCCAGATAACCCGGCTTGCAGCCAAAGTGCTCATCGATCTCCGCCAGGGTGGCGAATCGGAAACCGGCCTCCATGCCCGGCACCTTGTTCGCCTTGACCTCGTTCAGGTCATGGTCCCCACGCAGCATGAACAACCAGACCGTTGTCTGCACGATGGCGCCGTCTGCGCCTTTTTCCTCGGTCGCCAGCACCAGCGACTTGATAGTGCGCTGCAGGGGCATGCCGAGGAACGCTGCCACGTCGGCGCAGGTGCTCTTGCCGGGGGTGGGCGTCTTGCACAAGGCTTCTCGGCCATCGGGCCGCGGTCCTGGCGGCGGCAGGGCCTCGGCCTTTTCCATGTTGGCGGCGTAATCGCTCCGGGGACAATAAACGATGGCATCCTCGCCCGTGG
This sequence comes from Rhodoferax sp., assembly GCA_031383745.1. Lineage (GTDB taxonomy): Bacteria > Pseudomonadota > Gammaproteobacteria > Burkholderiales > Burkholderiaceae_C > CAISIP01. The sequence goes on from JANMZX010000076.1 coordinate 1,756, forward strand.
CGGCGATCACCTGAAACTCCTCGCTCAACTCCCCGCCGATGGCACCGCTGTCGGCCGCCACCGCCCGGTAACGCAAGCCGAAGCGGTCGAATATGCGCCGGTATGCCTGCGCCATGACCTCGTAGCTGCGTTTGGCGCCGTCGACGTCCCGATCGAAGCTGTAGGCGTCCTTCATGGTGAACTCGCGCCCCCGCATCAAGCCGAATCGCGGGCGGCGTTCATCGCGGAACTTGGTCTGTATCTGGTACAGGTTGACGGGCAGCTGCTTGTAGCTCTTGATGTCCTGACGGGCGATGTCGGTGACGACCTCTTCGCTCGTGGGCTGCACCACGTAGTCGCGTTCATGGCGGTCCTTGATGCGCAGCAACTCGGGCCCCATCTTGGCGAAGCGGCCGGTTTCCTGCCAGAACTCGGCGGGCTGGACCACCGGCATCGAGATCTCGATCGCACCGGCACGGTTCATTTCCTCCCGCACGATCGCCTCGACCTTTCGGATGACCCGCAAGCCCATCGGCATGTAGGTGTAGATACCGGCGCCAAGCTTCTTGATCAACCCGGCGCGCATCATCAGCTGGTGACTCGCCACCTCTGCGTCAGCAGGCGCTTCCTTGAGGGTCGAAATAAAGAATTGGGATGCTTTCATGGGGTCTCTTCACGCAGCGAACGAGGCTGACCCTCTTGATCCACAGCAATCGCTGTGCATAATGGAATCAGTTTAGAAATTGGGGTTTGATTATGCTTGACCGGGACGGCTTTCGGCCCAACGTCGGCATCGTCCTGCTCAACCAGAAAAACCAGGTTTTCTGGGGCAAGCGCATTCGTACGCACTCTTGGCAGTTTCCTCAAGGTGGCATCGATCGGGGGGAGACTCCGGAACAGGCCATGTACCGGGAACTGCACGAAGAAGTGGGGCTCCAGCCGGAGCACGTCTGCGTGGTCGCCCGTACCCGGGACTGGTTGCGCTACGAGGTGCCAGACCGCTACATCCGCCGCGATGCGCGCGGCCATTACAAAGGCCAGAAGCAGATCTGGTACCTGCTGCAATTGATCGGTTACGACTGGGATTTGAACCTGCGCGCCACGGATCACCCGGAGTTCGACGCCTGGCGCTGGAACGACTACTGGGTACCGCTGGACATGGTGGTCGAATTCAAGCGCGGCGTGTACGAAATGGCGCTCACCGAACTGGCGCGCTACCTGCCCCGCAACGACCAGCGCAACCGCTATTTGCGCCACGGCAGCCGTGGCCGCGACGCCGATCACCAACCCGGCATGACCACCGGTCTGGGCGCCGGTTTCGAGTTGCCCCCAGGAGGCAGCTTCGAACCGGACCCGCAGTCCAGTGCGGTTCAGTCCGGTGGCGGCGACCCCCATGTACGTTGAGCGCTGGCTAGCCGCGGCCAGCCTGCTGCTGTCCTGTGGCGCATTCGCGCAATTGCGCGATGCAGATCCGGACTGGAAAGAGTCGGACGCGCCAGCAGCACCGGCATTTCGGGCCGATCGCACCATCCCGCTCGACATGCCCCGGCACATATCGGTGCGGGTCGGCATCGACCCGCAAACAATCCGCATTACCGACGACGGGATCGTCCGGTACGTGGTGGTCGCCGCATCGTCGGGCGACAGCATCAATGCCAGCTACGAAGGCATCCGATGCCTCACGAGCGAAGTCAAGGTCTACGCCCGTTTTGGCACTGGCGGCACATGGCGCGCCGTCCCCAACCCGGAATGGAAACCGCTCAACGGCAACCAGCCTTCCCCGCATGCACTGGCGTTCGCCCGCCAAGGGGCTTGTGAAGGGCGTGCCGCCACGGGAGGAACCGTTGCCGATGTCGTCAGCCGGTTGAAGGCGCCTTCCCGCGACCATCTCAAGAACTGACCAGGTGGCGAGGGCCGCTAACGCGTGATCACGAGGTTGTCGCGATGCAGCATCTCGGGCTCGGCCGCGTAACCGAGCAATCGCTCGAATTCGCTGGACGGCTTGCGGCAGATCAGGCGCGCTTCAAAGCTCGAATAGTTCGCCAGCCCGCGAGCGATTTCGGGGCCACCCTCTTCGCGAACTGCAATCACATCGCCACGTGAAAACTCGCCCTCCACGCCGGTCATGCCTATCGGCAGCAGGCTCTTGCCTTCGTCACGCAGCTTGACCGCCGCACCGGAGTCGACGGTGACCGCTCCGCGCAGTTGGAGATGATCCGCAATCCACTGCTTGCGGGCCTGGGTCTTCAGCGTCTGGGCCACCAGCAAGGTGCCTATGGCTTCGCCGTCGCACAGGCGGCGCAGCACATCGGGCTCCCGGCCCCAGGCGATTGCTGTGGATGCACCCGATCCCGCAGCGCGCCGCGCCGCCAGTATCTTGGTGAGCATGCCACCGCGCCCCAGGCTCGAGCCTGCGCCGCCGGCCATCCGTTCCAGTTCGGGGTCGCCGGCCTTGGCGTGGTGCACGAACTCGGCATCCGGGTTCTTACGCGGGTCGGCGGTGTAGAGGCCCTTCTGGTCCGTCAGGATGACCAGCACATCGGCCTCGACCAGGTTCGCCACCAGGGCACCCAGGGTGTCGTTGTCGCCGAACTTGATTTCGTCGTTGACAACCGTGTCGTTCTCGTTGATCACCGGCACCACACCGAGCTTGAGCAGCGTCAGCAGGGTGGAACGCGCGTTCAGGTAACGCTCCCGGTCCGCCAGGTCCGCGTGTGTCAAGAGTACCTGTGCGCTGCCCAGTCCGTGTTCCCGCAGTTTCGACTCGTACATCTGCGCCAGCCCCATCTGACCCACGGCAGCGGCAGCCTGCAGTTCGTGGATCTGATGCGGCCGTGTCGACCAACCCAGGCGCTTCATGCCCTCGGCGATCGCGCCACTCGACACCATGATCACCTCGCGGCCGTCCTGTACCAGGATCGCCAGCTGCCGGCTCCACTCGCCAATGGCGCGCTCGTCGAGGCCCCGGCCCTCGTCCGTGACGAGGCTTGAACCAACCTTCACCACGATGCGCCGCGCCTTGCGCACGACGTCGGAACGAATTGCCTTGGACATGCTCACCGAACCTGTCTTGCCTAGAAAGCCGAACGCCCGATCCGTCGCCGCTCAGGTGCCGGCCGGCGCATCGGGT
>JANMZX010000100.1:0-2333 GCA_031383745.1 Rhodoferax sp.
AGGGACTGGCTGGGGTTGACGACGTTGCGTCCCGCAAAGGTGCTGGCCCGGTAGAGTTCTGCGTGCAGCCCGGGAGAGGGGTCGTAACGCAGGCCCACGCCGGCACTGCCCAGGTTTCTCGGCGAGTCTGTGGCGCGCCCCTTGTACCAGGCGCCTCCCATGTCGATGAACGGGGCGAGCTGCAACAGTGCAGTACCGTCCTGGCTGCGCAGAACCGGTACCCGGAGCTCGGCCGACGTGGCGTAACCGTAGTCGCGCACCAGCTGGTTGGTGCGAAATCCGCGCACCGTGCGCATCCCGCCCACCGCGAACTGCTCCAGCGGCAGCAGCGGCTTGTTCGTCAACTGCGCGTCGAAGCGAAACACCAGTTGGCTGTCGGTCTTGCCGAGCCGACGCGCATGCTGGAACTGCCCCAGCCAGCCCACGAACTTGCCGTTGGGCACGCTGTTGCCCAGGTCCGTGGCCCCGAATGCGCCAACCCCCACACTGATCGTGGAGCGGATCGCGGTCACCTGGGCGCTGTCACGGCCGACATAGTCCTGCACGAAACGAAACACGCTCACCTTGCTCTCGCCGTCAGGCTGCACGCCCGGCGAAAAGGCGAAACCCGTGCCGAGCAGCTCCGACTGGCTCTGGCGCAGGTCGAAACCCGCAATCAGGTTCAAATGCGAGCGGGCGTCGCGAAACACCGGGTGCGTCACACGCAGGCCGACAGTGCGCGAGCTGGACTGAATGTCGAGCGCATTGAGCGGTTTCTCGACCACGCTGGCCCTGGAGATATCGGCAAAAAAATCCAGCGTGGTGTCGCCGCTGTTGATGGGAATGCCGTAGTTGACCGAGGCTTTTGCGTAACCCTGCGCGTAGCCCAGATCCCAGCCCAGGATATCGCCCCGGCCGCTCGGGCTCAGCAGCTGCCCGCGCAGGCCCACACGTGCCTGACCCAGGCTGGGCGAGATGTCGTTGTCCAGCGTGGCCGACACATTGCTGCGCGGGCCTTCCTGCACCAGCGCGTTCAGTCGGGCCTCGCCCGGCCGGTCGCCAGGCGCCAACTCGGCGTTGATGCGCTCGATGAAAGGGCCCTGCAACAGAAGCTGCAGGCGATCCTGCAAGGTATTGACGTTGAGCGGGGCGGCACCGCCCACAGCCAGCCGCTCACGCACATAACTGCTGTCGAGATGCTCGGTGCCCGTGACGGTGATGTCGCTCAGGCGGCCTTCGACGATGCGGAACTCGACCACTCCCTCTGCCACCTTCTGGTCTGGCAGCAACGCGCCCGAATTGATGTAGCCGGCATTGACGTATTTGAGCGTCAGGGCCTGTCGCAAGGCCGAAAGATCCTCTGCGGTGACATCGCGCCCCAGGTACGGCGCGGTGAGCTGTTCGAAATCCTGGGCGCTGAAAACCGTGCTGCCGGTCACGCGGATTTCACGCACCCGGATGCGGGGTGTCGGCCCCGCCTGGGAGGGTGCCACTGGCTGCCGCAGGGTCGACGGCGCCTGCAGCAGCGGCGCGGTCTGGCCAGGCGGTACCAGCACCGGCGGCCGCGTATCCCGGCCAGGCACTGCCGGCGGCCCGACGTCCTGCGCCTGCAGCAGCACTGGTGCGGACAGCAGCACGCCCGCCAGGCAGCGCGACAGCCAATGCGCTGGCGTGCCGGAGGTGGCGGGTTGCGCGTCCAGTGGGCTGTGCAGCGGTGTTTCGGGAACGAAGAAGGTCATGGTCCGCAACCAAAAGAGGGGAGCGCGGCGACGAGTTCGAAGCCGCGCGGGCGCGCCGTGGCGCGTTGCAGGGGATTGGCCAGGGACGCGACTGCACCGCCATGCGCCAGCGCGCCGAGGTCCAGGCTGGGCAGGTAGCCATCCGGGTCGGGTGGCAAACCGCCGCGCCCGACCTCGACCAGGCTCGACAGCCCGGCCCGGGCGCCGCTGCAGCCGGCCCGCAACAGGCTGGCCGCGTCCAGGAAGGAGACCGGCAGAACCGCCAGCCCGGCGCTCACGTCGGTGTCGGGCGCGTCGATGTTCACCGAGCCGTCGATGCCCAGTGCGGACGACGCGGTGATGGAGGTTGACGGGTCGGCGATCAACTGACCAGCGACGATGCTGATGTTGCCGCCGGGGCCGCCAAAGGCATTGGCGATGATCTGGCTGTTCTGAAGAATCACGAACTGCGGGTCGATGAAGATGTTGCCGCCGCCGCCTGCGCCGCTTTGCACCGACGTGGTGATCTGGCTGTCTGCCAGGTGGACAAGCCGCGGCGCCGTGATGCGGATGTTGCCGCCGTCCGAGGTCAGGGCGCGGGTGGCGATGATGCCGCCGCGCATGTCCAGGCTGTCG
>JANMZX010000128.1:0-9651 GCA_031383745.1 Rhodoferax sp.
TTTGTGCGCGCGCCATCTCACCGACATCCTGGGCCCGTCAGCGGTACAGATGTGCCTGAAGATCGAAGCCGCAAGGTCGGTTGCGGACCTGGTCACCGCCGCCCAGCGCGCCTATGCGGTGGTGCGCGACGTTCGTGGTGCGGCACAGGCCGAGCGCTTCGGCGCGGCGGTCGAGGCGCGGTTGACGAGTCTGGTTCTGTAGACGAAGTTGTCAATGCCGGCGCTGGAGTTCCAGCAACCAGTCGGCGCACGCTTTCGCGTGTTCGACTGGCCAGTCGACCCGCACGGTCGTGTCGCCACGCTGAATCTCGACATGGATGGTTTGTCCATGGGGCACTGGGATCGGTGTGCGTCCGAGCACCCGCGCCCACCAGCCGCCCGTGGGCTGCCCAGACGCATACGGCAGATTTCCGACTTGTACGTGGTGCCCCGGAGTCGAGTGGCCGGTGCCCGGCGCGGGAGACTGCGGCGTATCGGCGGTACCGTAAGCGTCGACAGTGTCCGGTGCCGGAGGATGCGCTGTCCCGGCAGCGACCGCAGGTAGTGGCGCCAGGCGCGCCGCCAGATTGCGTGCGAACTCGTCCCACATCCGGTCGGCCTTGGTCTTCATGACACTCAGGCCGAAGGTGCCCAGGCGACCCATCACATCCACGTGCACCTTCATGCGCAGTTCGGTCTGACCGTCCGGCAGCGTTTCCAGGAAGATTTCGCTTTGCTGCTTGAGCGAACTGGCCACGGACGTGTCTTCGCCGGTGCCTTCAGTGCGCAGGTAGTGCGGTGCACGGCGTTCGACGATGCGGGTCTTGAGCTTGAATTTGGCGCTGATGAAGCTGATCTTGACCTGCATCAGCGCGACGTACTCGTCCTCGCTGAGTACCTCGATCGACTGCATGCCCGGAACGCATCCACCCATCACATGGGGGTCCAGCAGCATGGACCAGACCTGTGCCGCTGGCGCGGCGACGGTCAGTGTCTTTTCAATGTCCATGCATCTTCTCCGCGGCGTCCAGCACCGAATCCACGATCTGCGCATACCCGGTGCAGCGGCACAGGTTGCCGCCCAGGCCGGCCCGCACCTCGTCCCGGGTCGGGCGGGGGTTGTCGGCCAGCAGGGCGCAGGCGGTCATGATGAAACCCGGCGTGCAGTAGCCGCATTGCAGGCCACCACACTGCATGAAACTTTCCTGCAGCGGATGCATCTTGCCGCCTTCCCCCTGCAACCCTTCGATGGTGGTGACGCTGCTGACCTGCGCCTGCACCGCCAGCGACAGGCAGGACTTGACCACCACGCCGTCCAGCAACACAGAGCAGGCGCCGCAGGTGCCGGTCTCGCAGCCGCGCTTGGTGCCGGTGAGGTTGAGGTCATCGCGCAGGAAGTCGCTGAGCATGCGCCGCGCAGGCACTTCCACGCTGTGCGCTTCACCGTTGACCTGTATGTTGATCAGATGTTTGCCCATGGGCGGCTCCTTATTCCTGGGCCAGCCCGAACAGGGCGGCGATGCTGCGTTGCACGGTCACGCCCACCATGGCGCGCCGGTAGTCGGCGGTTCCGCGCTGGTCGGACAAGGGGTCGATATCGGCCGCCACCATGGCGGCGGCCTCGGCGGCCACAGCCGGCGTGACCACCCGCCCTTCGAGGAACTGTTCGGCCCGGATGGCGCGGGTCGGGATGGCGGTGGACGCGGCGACGACCAGGCGCACCGCATGACCACAACCCGCTTCGCGGCGCAGTGCCAGAGCGACGTTGACCAGTGGCCGGTGTTCGGCCGCGGTGCGCAGGAAGCGCGCGTAGTGTCCGGTGCTGCCCGGCAGAGGCGGCGGGATGCGGATCTCGCGCAGCAGTTCGTCGCTCTGCATGGCGGTCTGGTAGTAGTCGACCAGGAATTCCTGCATCGACAACACCCGTTCGCCCTGCGCACCGTCCAGCACCACCCGCGCGTCCAGCGCCATCAGGCAGCCGGGTGGATCGGTGGCAGGGTCGGCGTAACACAGGTTGCCGCCAAGGGTTCCCTGGTTGCGGACCTGCGGGTTGGCCAGCCGGCCCGCCATGCTGGCGAGCATCGGATAGTGCTGCTGCACCACGGCCGAGTGCGCCACGTCGCAGTGCCGCGACAGCGCACCGATACGCAGGCCCTGGTCCGGGTCGAAGTCGATGCCGCGCAATGCGTCGAGCCGGGCCAGCGACACGATATGCGTCGGTGAAAGCATGCGCTGGCGCATTGCGAGCATCAGCGCGGTGCCGCCTGCCATGGCGCGGCATTCCTCGCCCAGGTCGGCCAGCATGCGGCATGCCTCTTCGACCGTGGTCGGCTCCAGGAAGTCGAAGTCACGCATGCTGCTGCCCCTCTTGCGTTTGCGCCCGCAGGGCCGCCAGCACCTTCTCGGGCGTGATCGGCAGCGTGGTGAAGCGCACGCCGATGGCGTCGAACACCGCATTCGCAATCGCCGGTGCGCCGGGCAGGATCGCGGTTTCGCTGGCGCCCTTGGCACCGTAGGGGCCGTTCGGATCGTTGGACTCGACGATGCCGCCACGCAGGTAGGGCAGGGCGTCGGCGGTGGGCATGGTGTAGTCGGCGAAGTTGCCGTTCATGAGCCTTCCGCCTTCCAGCTGCAACTGTTCGTATAGCGTCCAGCCGATGGCCTGGGCCGCGGCGCCATTGCTCTGCCCGTGGATAGCCTGCGGGTTGAACGCCTTGCCGCAGTCGTCGGACACGAAACTGTCGAGCACCGTGACCTGTCCGGTCTCGGTATCCACCTCGACTTCGACCGCCTGCGCGGCGAAGGAATAGGCCGGTGCAATGTTGCCGTAGGCCTGCGCGTCGTGCATCACCGTCTGCGCGTCCCAGGTGCCGCTGACCTGGATGCCTTCGCCGCCGTGGCGCCAGATGTGCTGGCGCGCCAGATCGGCCAGCGTGGCCATGCGCTCCGGTGCGCCGCGCACGCAGACTGTGCCGGCGCGCATTTCCAGTTCGTCCAGCGGGGCATCCAGCAGGGTGGCTGCGAGCGCCAACAGCTTGTCGCGCGCCGCACGGGCCGCCACGATGGCCGCGTTGCCGGCCACGATGGTCACGCGTGAAGCCAGCGAGCCGATGCAGAAGGGCGAGGTGTCGGTGTCGGGCGCAAGCACATGCACGTGCGACAGCGGTATGTCGAGCTCGTGCGCGACGACCTGGCTGAACATCGTCATCGCGCCCTGGCCCATGTCGCATTCGCTGCTGTTGACGATCACCCGACCGTCCTCGTTGACCTTGACGGTGACGGTGGAGCCGTCCCAGTTGCCGATGGTACGGTTGCCGCTGACATGCATGGCGGCCGCCATGCCGACACCACGCCGGCGCGTGCCCCGGCCCTTGGCGCGCGTGCGCTTGGCGTCCCAGCCGATCGCCTCGGTGCATTGGGCGATGCATTGCGCAAGTCCGGTGCTGCCGATCTTCCAGCCATGCACCGAGGTCTCTCCGGCACCGATGGCATTGCGCAGGTGGAGCTGCACCGGGTCGACGCCCAGCATGCCGGCCATGGTGTGAATATGGCTGTTGAGCGCGAACTGCATCTGCGTTCCGCCGAAGCCGCGGAATGCACCGTGCGGCGGGTTGTTGGTGTAGACCAGCGTGGCGTGAGAACGCACGTTCTGCAGCCGGTGCATGTTGTCGCTGCGCATCGCGCTCACGTGCATCACTTCGGCGGACAGCCCGCTGTAGGCGCCGCATTCGGCGACGATGCGCACGTCCTTGGCGACGATCAGGCCGTCGCGGTCCAGCCCCATGCGCAACGTGATGGTCTCAGGCACGCTGGAGCAGCAGGCGAGGAAGTCTTCCAGCCGGTTGTTGACCAGGCGCACCGGTTTGCCGGTTTTCAGCGCCAGCAGGCCGGCGATGAGGTTGTTGGCGTCTTCCACCAGCTTGCCGCCGAAGCCGCCGCCGGTGGTCGTTTGCACCACGCGGATACGCGAGGCGGGCAGTTCCAGTGCGGAGGCCAGCCGGGCTCGGGCCAGGAATACCGACTGCGTCGACGTCCACACCAGCAACCGCTCGTCCGGGTCCAGCATGGCCACCGTGGCCATCGGCTCCAGGTAACCCGGGTACTGGGAATGCACTTGGTAGGTGTCCTCATGCACGATGTGCGCGCCGGCAAAACCAGCGTCCACGTCGCCCCTGGAAAACCGGATCTCGTGCGAGATGTTGTTGCGTCCCGGGTGGATGCCGGGGGCGTCTTCGTCCAGCGCTTCGTCGGGCGTCAGGATGGCCGGCAGTTCTTCGTACTCGACGTGGATCAGGTCCAGCGCGTCGCGTGCGATCTCTTCGGTCACCGCGGCCACGGCCGCCACCTCCTCGCCGGCGAATCGCACCACACCGTCAGCCAGGATCAGCCGCTCCTTGTGGTGTACGCCCCAGCGGGTGCGCGGCGCGTCGGCGCCGGTGAGAACCGCCTTCACGCCGGGCAGCGCGCGTGCTGCAGCGGTGTCGATGTGCACGATGCGTGCATGCGGGTAGGGGCTGCGCAGCACCTTGCCGTGCAGCATGCCGGCAAGCTTGATGTCGCCGGCATATTGCGCACGGCCGAGCACCTTGGCGCGCGCCGTGACTTGCGGGACGTCCTTGCCGATGGTCGACTGGCTCATGGCGCTCTCCAGGTACGTCGGGTTTATTGGGCGGTGATGCCCAGTTCCTTGATGACCTTGCTCATCAGCTCGAACTCCGAGGCATTGGTGCTGCCCAGCACGCCCGGCGTGCCTCCAGCGGGCAGCGCGCCGAAGGTGGCCAGTTTCTGCACCACCTCGGGTTCCTTCAGGATGTCGTTGAAGTGGCCGTTGAGCAGGCGCACGACGTCGGCCGGCGTGCCCTTGGGCGCGAAGAACCCGTTCCATGCGCCGACGACCACATCCTTGTAGCCTTGTTCCGCCAAGGTCGGAACAGCGGGGGCGAGCGGCGAACGTTGCGCGTCGCCGATAGCCAGCGCGAGCAGGCGGCCCTGGGCGATGTACTGCGTGACCGGGCCAAAGGTGACCCAGGCCGTGTTCACATGGCCGGCCACCACGTCGGTGACCGATGGGCCGACGCCGCGGTAGGGCACATGCTGGATCTTCACGCCGGCCGAGCGGTTGAGCCATTCGGCCACCACGTGCATGGGCGAGCCGGCACCCGGGCTGGCATAGGACAAGGCCTTGCCGCCCTTGGCAGAGGTGACCATCTCGGCGATGCTCTTCACACCCGCGCCCGGATGCGCCACCAGCACCAAAGGCTGCGTGGCGATCTTGATGATCGGCTCGAAGCCGTTCAACACGTCGTAACTGGCGCTGGGGGACAGGTTCATCACCATCGGCGCGGTGGTGAACGGGTTGGGCGTGAACAGCAGCGTGTATCCGTCCGCTGGCGCACGGCCGACGAAGGCATTGCCGATGGTGCCGCCGGCACCGGGCTTGTTGTCCACCAGCACTGTCTGCTTGAGTTTTTGCGACAACTTGTCGGCAAACAGGCGGGCGATGGCGTCGGTGTCGCCGCCGGGCGGGTAGGCCACCACCACGGTAATGGCTTTGGCTGGCCAGGCGGCTTGCGCCAGTGCCTGGCCGCTGCCCAGGCTGCAGAGTGCCGCGAAACCCGCGGCGAGGATGTGTCGGCGATCGAACTGCATGGGGAGACTCCTGGGTTGAAATTGATGTTTCATATAAGAAACAAGTATCCACAAATGAAACGCAATCGAATCCTACAATATTTTTATTGATGCATCAACAAAATATTTGGAGAACCCAAAGACGACCCGCCACAATCCTTGGCATGACAGCCGCCAAGACATCCCCGCCACCTGCAACCGATGCCGAGTGCACCGCTCCAACCTGCCCATGGACGGCGCTGGACGAAGCTGGAACCGGGCTGAGCGTGGACAGCTTCATCACCACGCAGATGAGCCGTGTCGGCAACGCCCTGCGCCGCACGATCACCCTGCCCTACGCCGAAAAGTTCGGTTTGACGGTGGCCGAATGGCGCATGCTCTCTGTGCTCGCCGAAGCCAGGCGCCTGCCCTTTGCTGAACTGGTGGCGCAATCGGCCACCGACAAATCACTGGTCAGCCGGGCCTTGCGCTTGCTCGAAGCCCGGGGCTTGGTGGAACTGCAGGCCCAGCCCGGCGCCCCGCGCAAGGGGCTGGTGTGTCACATCATGCCGGCCGGCATCACGCTGTACGAGCAGGCGATGCCGATCGCACGGCAACGGCAGGCGGCGATGTTGCTGGTGCTGACGCCAGACGAGCGCACGGTGATGTACCGGGTGCTCAAGAAGTTGCACCGGCACTGCCTGCAGGGCGATGACGGGAGCCTGGAGGGCTGATCTGTTCAAGTCGGTCGGGCGCGGTCACAAGAGACGCACCTGGTCTGGAGCAATGCTGACGGCCATCCGGGACCGGGGTTTGCCGAGAATGGGTTATGAAATGGCCAAAATCTGCGCCTGAAGCATGGGGATGTCTTGCTGGATCGTCTGCCAGGCAATGTCGTGGTCCACGACAAATCCTGGATGTTGTTGATGGCGTCCAGAATGTGCGGGAGGTAATCGACGACGCGCAGCGGGTTTGCCTGACTCAGACCGGGACCGCCTCACGCAACACCTGGTCCCGAAACTTTTCAGGCAAACCGTTGGGGGTGAGCACGTCTACCTCGATGCCCAGCAATTCCTTGAGCTCGTAACGGATTGCGCCGATGTCCATGAAAGTCGTTTGTGCGGTCGGCTCTACCAGCAGGTCCAGGTCACTGCCGACCACGTCATCCCCCCGACTGGCCGAGCCGAAAACCCGCACGCCGTTCACCCGGTGGCTGAGTGCGATCTCGCGAATTCGAACGCGGTGCAGGGCGAGGGCTTCGGAGGGGCGCATGGCAGCAACTTTACTTCGGCGGGTGGTCAACCATCTGGACCCTGTGCGAACGAGCTGGCTCATAGAGCCATGCGTTGCCCAGTTGAATGCGGTGACGCCACAGGTGGCCAATTCCACCAATGCGCAGTACTACCCCAGCCGACCCCCGAACCCCCCCTCCCCACTCACCGTGATCACCAACTGTTGCGTCGCGCGTGTCGCCGCCACGTAGAACAGCCGCGCTTCTTCCTGCTCGTTGTCCCCCGCCGCCGGCATCTGCCCGATGCCCGCCAGCGCGACCAGCGGGAACTCAAGGCCCTTGCTGGCGTGCATCGTCAACAGCTTGATGGTGTCGGCGTTGGGGTCGAAGCTGCCCGATGTCTTGCGCAACTGGTAGGGCAGGCGCTTGCGCGCCAGGGCCGCGGCGCATTCCTCCACCACCGCGTGGCGCCGGCAGATGACGGCCATGTCGCCCCAGCCGAACTGGCCCTGCTGGTGCGCATGCTGCAGCAGCTCGGCGATCCGGTTGGCTTCGTCGCGCAGGCTGGGCAGACGGATCACCAGCGGGGGCGCGCCATCGCGGCCGCAGCTGATCGGGTGCAGCAGCGGAATGCCGTCGCCATCGTTGCGGTCGTCGTCGCCGGTCAGCAGGTCGGCGGCGATCAGGCTGGCCGTCTGCAGAATCTGGCGGGAGTTGCGGTAGTTGATTCTCAGGATGGTGGTGCGGCCCTGCGCCTGCACACCCACACTCCTGAAACTGAATTGCCTGGTGCGCGCCCGCTCGTAGATGCTCTGCGCATCGTCGTACAGCAGCAGCAGGCAATTGGTGGCGGGGTCGACCATCTGGGTCACGAGCTTGAGCCACTCGGGCGCGAAGTCGTGGCCTTCGTCGATCAGGATCGCCTGGTACTGCCCGGCCGGGATCTGTTTGCGCTCCACGGCGCGGATCACGTTGGCCACCATCTCGCCGAACATCCTGGGGCCCTGGGGCGGGATGCCCTGACCGAAAGCTACGAGCTGCTGCCGGCACCACTTGTGGAAATTGCGTGCATGCACCTTGTCGGCCAGACCCTTGGCATGCATCGTCGCCGCGAGCTTGACTGCCAGGGGTTCGTTGAAACACAGGATCAGGATCGGTTTGCTGGTGGGCGTGCTGGCGCGGGCCAGGTACTCGGCCCGGTAACCCAGGATCATGGTCTTGCCGGAACCGGCCACGCCGTGGATCACGCGGTGGCCGTCACCGAGGGAGCGTGCCAGTTGCTCCTGCTGCAGGTCCATCACACGCATGATGTCGGGCAGCTCGGAAGCGGGGTCGTGGTCGTCGAACAGCGCGGCCTGCGTGGCCACGCGGATCTCAGGGAACAGGATCCAGCGCACCCGGTCGAGCTGGGGCAGCGACATCACGCCGCGCATCAGGTAGGGGAACATGCCCCACAGCTGGCTCTGCAGGTCTTCGGCATCTGCCGATTCCAGCATCTCGTCCTGACACAACACGCGCTGCGGCTCGATCGCGTGTTGCAGGCCAGCCGCCAGAAACTGCTTGCGGGTGATGTTCGGGAACACCACGCCATAACTCCAGGGAAACGCCAGTTTGCCCCGGTGCGCTCCGTCTGCCTGCACCAGTTGCGCGTCGCGTTCCAGTGCGTTCACCACCTGGTGCGCGTACTGGCGCGCCTGCTCCAGCGGGTTGATGACGCTTTTCGGCACCCCGTCAGGGCTTATCTCCCAGGTCTGTCGGTCCGCGCGGGTGATGGTGGCCAGCCGCCAGTCCTTCACCTCCAGCACCAGCAACCCGCGTCGCGGGTGCATGACGATGAAGTCCGGGTGGGTGAGCTGCGCGCCGATGGGCACGTCGTACCACAGCAGGTAGTCGTCGTCGAGCTTCTGCTCCAGCCGCTCGGCCAGGCGGCGCTCGCCGCTGGTCATGCGGCCGGAACAACTGCCCAGGGCGGGAATCAGCGTCGCCATCGGGTGTCGGGTCAGGCGCCTGGCTTGACGGCCTTGAATGCGGCGAGGTAGGGGGCGAGCCGTTTGCCCATCTCGTCGCCCAGCGCCTGCAGGCCGCTGAGCGGCCGCACCATCACCTCGAAATCAACGATCTTGCCGTCGGTGTCGAACTGGATCAGATCCACACCCTTGAGTTCCTTGCCATGGACGCTGGCGCTGAACTCCAGCACTACGCTCAGACCATCGGCGCTGGCCATCTGGCGGTGGTAGGTGAAGTTCTCGAACACCTGGACCACCGTGCCCAGGATCAGTTGCACGGCCTGCGCGCTGGGGTAGGGCGTGTGCGCCATGGGCGAACGGAACGTGGCCTTGCGGTGCAGGATATCGCCGAGTTCTCCCACGTTGCCAGCCGTCACCATGGCATGCCAGTGCGCCAGGCTCCTGGCCACCGCGGCCGGCAAGCCCTGCGACAACGTGCGTGCCGGCGCGGTCTGCGCGCTGGTGGTGGCCGCGGCCGGGTCGAATGCCAGGGCGAGTTCGGTGCCCTGCTTGATCGCGCGTTTGGCGTCGAGTTCGACCGCTTCATCGGCACCGCCGATCAGGTGGACGGTGCAGCCCGCCGCCAGCAATCCGGCTTGCAGTTCACGCTGCGGGTCCTGGCCCGCGCACACCACGACGGTGTCGGCAGGGATGATGCTGTCGGCGCCAAGGGACGTGATGTGCAGGCCGGCGTCATCCACCTTGCGGTAGGTCACGCCGTTCTGCATGTCCACCTGCCGGTTCTTGAGCGAGGTGCGGTGGATCCAGCCAGTGGTCTTGCCCAGGCCGTCGCCCACCTTCGTTGCCTTGCGCTGCAGCAGGGTGACC
>JANMZX010000170.1:0-2366 GCA_031383745.1 Rhodoferax sp.
CCAGGCCAGTCTGGCGCCCGGCGTGAAGGTGCGCATGGGCACCAAGGCGCTGCCGCACGCCGGCATCGGTGTGGCGTGTTACGCCTGGAGCACCTCGCCGCTGCGCCGCTACACCGATCTGGTCAACCAGTGGCAGATCATTGCCTGCGCCCGCCATGGCCGGACGGCCGCGCTCGCGGCGCCGTTCAAGCCCAAGGACGCCGAGCTGTTCTCGATCATTTCGGCCTTCGACGCCGCCTACAGCGCGTACAACGGCTACCAGGGAGCGATGGAGCGCTTCTGGACGCTCAAATACCTGCAGCAACACGGCATCACCGAACTGGTGGCAGGCGTGTTCAAGGAAAACATGGTGCGTGCCGAGGAGCTGCCGCTGGTGCTGCCGGTGGTGGGCGCGCGGGACCTGCCGCGTGGCGCGCGGGTCCGCGTGCGTCTGGGCGACATCGACGACATCACGCTCGACGTCATGGGCACGGTGGTCGAGCGGCTCGATGCACCGGCCGGTGATGCGTCCGCGGCCGACAATGGCGCCGATGCGGGCGAGGACGATGACGAGGTGGTCGCCGGGCCGATCGCGATAGCGGTCGACATGGCAGACGCCGCCGTGCCTGCGGGAGATAATCCGCTTCCGTGAATCTGCGTTCCTTCAGCACCCTCCAAATCGCCCTGGGCGCCTCGCTGGCCGTGCATGCGGCGATGCTGACAGTGCGGTTCGTGGATCCGGAGCGCTTCAAGCGGGTGTTCGAGGACACACCGCTCGAGGTGATCCTGGTGAATGCCCGCACCGACGAAAAACCCGACAAGGCGCGCGCCATCGCGCAGGCCAGCATGGCCGGCGGCGGCGATCTGGACAAGGGCCGCGCCACCACGCCACTGCCGCCGTCCACCGTGGTGGAGACGGGCGACACCATCGAGGAGCAGGCGCAGACCACGATGCAGGCGATGCAGGAGCAGCAGATGGTGCTGCTGGCCCAGGTGCGCAACCAGATCGCGGCGCTGCCGCCGCCCGAGCCGCGGCGCACCGGCCTGACCGCCGAGCAGCTGGCGCGCGAGGAGAAGCGCCGCCAGCTGGTCAAGCTGCTGGCCGAGATCGAGCGGCGCATCAACGAGCAGAACGCGCGGCCCAAGAAGCGCTATGTGAGCCCGGCCACGCGCGAAGAGGTGTACGCGGTGTATTACGACAACCTGCGCCGCGCCATCGAAGACAAGGGCACCGATAACTTCCCGTCAGTCGGGGGCAAGAAGCTGTACGGCGAGCTGACCATGGTGGTGACCGTCAATTTCGACGGCCGCGTGCTGGCCACCGAGATCGTCGACAGCTCGGGCAACCCCACGCTGGACCGGCGCGCCGAGATGATTGCGCGTGTCGCAGGCCCGTTTGGCGCATTCAACGAGGAAATGCGGCGCAAGGCCGACCAGATCCTGGTGGTGTCGCGTTTCAAGTTCACGCGCGACGAGACGCTCGAAACCAAACTCACCTCCAAATAGCAGATGCGTCCGCTGCTGCGCTGGCTGGCCCTGGTGGCTGTTGCGTTCCTTGCGCTGCAGCTGTATTTTGTGGCGCGCATCGCGCTGATGGTGGTGGTGGACCCGCAATCGACCGCGTTCGAGCGCTCCGAGGCGATGCGCATCGTCGCCAGCAAGGGTGCCCTGCCCTGGCGCCAGCAGTGGGTGCCGTATGCGCAGATCTCGGATCACCTCAAGCGCGCCGTCATCGCGTCGGAAGACGACGGGTACGCCGCGCACGACGGTGTCGACTGGGATGCGCTGGAGAAGGCCTGGGCCAGGAACAACCGCGCCGAGGAGCAGGCCGCGCGCCGGTCCGCGCCGGGCCGCAAGGGCCAGGCACCGATGCCCAAGGTCGTGGGGGGGTCAACCATCACGCAGCAACTGGCCAAGAACCTGTTCCTGTCCGGCGAGCGCACCCTGTTGCGCAAGGGGCAGGAGCTGGTGCTCACGCTGATGCTGGAGACGCTGCTGGACAAGCGGCGCATCCTGGAGATCTACCTCAACAACGTGGAGTGGGGCGAAGGGGTGTTCGGCGCGCAGGCCGCGGCCGAACACTACTACCGCAAGAGCGCGGCCCGGCTCAGCGCCGCCGAGGCCGCGCGGCTGGCGGTGATGCTGCCGCGCCCCAAGTATTTCGAGAAACTGCCGAACTCGGCCTATGTGGCCGGCCGCACCGGCACCATCATGGCGCGCATGGCGGATGCCCGACTGCCCTGAAGACCGCGCTTGCGCGTCTGTATCATCGCGCCCATGCTGGCCAAGTTGATGGGTCTGTTCCTGCTGGGCTTGATCCGTGTGCTGACCGGCGCGCAGGCGCGCTGGATCGGCTGCCCGCCCAAGGCCGAGCAGCGCATCTATTT
>JANMZX010000189.1:0-5085 GCA_031383745.1 Rhodoferax sp.
GGCCCCGATGATGATGTAGTCCCACGGGTCCATGGACATGCAGCATAACGCCGGGCAGGCCGCAGCCCTGCCTCTTCCGTATCGAACCGGGACGCAGCTACGCGTCCACCGAGACGCCGTACTCCAGCGCCGCATCCACCAACACGTGCAACTGGTCCTGCGCGTAGGTCGTGAACACGTAGAGGTCGAACCGGTCACGCTCTATGCGGTGCAGCAAGGCGGGCACGTGGTGGTGCCCCGACGCGCGCGCCTGTCCGACCGGAAACGCCGCGTCCCGCAGGTCGATCGGGAACAGCTTGGACAAGGTGTCACGGCACCTGTCACCCGATATCCGGATGCGGCAACGTGCATGGCCCAGGTCGGTCACCGCGCCGATGTCGGCAGTGACATGGCGGCGCAACAGGGCCGTGTTGTCCACGGCCTGGTCAGCCACCAGCAGGAATTCCTCGGGGCCGGTGCGCACCAGCAAGCCGTGCCGGGTTGCCTGCGTCTGGCCGGTCTGTGTCGGTGGTTGCCGGCCCAGCAGCGCCGTCAGTGCCTGCTCCAGGCCCTGCACACCGGAGATCCAGGTGCTGATCTGCGCGGCACCGGGCAAGGTCTCGGCCTGCAGGCGCACGCCCGTCTGGCCGGCGGCGTTGGGATGCCCAGCAACTGCATGCCCGGCGAAGGGGCTGCGCCGGGTGGCGCCAGTCGACGTTTCAGACACGGTAACGCACTCCCTCGGCATCCAGGAAACACGGGTCCACCACCCGCAGCCGGTACTGGCGGCCATGCACCGGCGACGCCGCCACCACCTCCTGGCCAACGCGGCTCAGGCCGCCTTCGAGCAGGCCCAGGCCGATCGCCTTGCCCACCGACTTGCTGTAGGTGGTGGAGGTGATGTGGCCGCGGCCGTGGCCACGGATCGGGTCGTCGGCGAAGAACAGGATGGCACCGTTGGACGGCTCGCCGCCGGGCTCGATCGCCTCCAACCCGACCAGGGTGGGCCGGTTGGTGCGCGCCAGGTGTTCGCTGCGGCGCAACGCGTCACCCCAGAACGGCTTGAGCTTGCTGGCCATCTTGCCCATGCCCATGTCGTCGAGCGTCGTGCGCCCGTCCATCTCGGAGCCCACCACGTGGCCTTTTTCGATGCGCAGCGAGCCCAGCGCCTCCAGGCCGTAGGGCCGCAGATTCCAGGCTCGGCCGTGCTCCAGCAGGTGCTCCCAGATGCGGCGGCCGAACTGCGTGGGCGCGTAGACCTCGTAGGCCAGTTCGCCGGAGAAGGTCAGGCGGATGATGCGCACCCGGATGCCGGCCAGGGCGCCTGCCAGGTCGGTATCCAGCACGCCCATGTGGCCGAGCGTTTCGGTGCTGAAGTCCACAGACGGAAAAGCAGCCTTGAGCACGTCGCGCGACTTCGGCCCGGCGATGCTCATGGCGGCCCACTGGTCGGACACCGAGGCCACCGTGACGCGCAATTCCGGCCACACCACCTGCAGCAGGAACTCCAGGTGGCTCATCACACGGGCCGCCTGGGCGGTGGTGGTCGTCATGAAGAATTCGGTTTCGCCCAGGCGGCTGGTCGTGCCGTCGTCCATCACCACGCCGTCTTCACGCAGCATGAAGCCATACCGCGCCCTGCCCACCGGCAGCTTGGCAAAACCATTCACGTACACGCGGTTCAGGAATTCGGCGGCATCCGGCCCCTGCACATCGATCTTGCCCAGCGTGGAAACGTCGGCCATGCCGACCTGCTCGCGCACGAATTCCATCTCTGCCCTGTAAGCCTGCGCCAGCGTGTCACCCGCGCCGCGGTACCACAAGGGGCGCTTCCAGGCCCCGGCCTCCATCATCACCCCTCCGTTGGCTTCATGCCACTCGTGCATGGCGGTGCGGCGCACCGCCGCCAGGTGCGCGCCGACACTGCGGCCGGCCAGCGTGCCAATGGTGACCGGCGCATACGGCGGGCGGAAGGTGGTGGTGCCCACCGCCTCCACCGGCATACCGCGTTTGGACGCCATGATCGACAACGCATTGAGATTGGATGTCTTGCCCTGGTCGGTTCCCATGCCCAGCGTGGTGTAGCGCTTGAGATGCTCCACCGACTGGTAGCCTTCGAGGTGGGCCAGTGCGATATCGTCCACCGCCACGTCGCTCTGGAAGTCGACAAAGGCCTTGTCGCGTGGCTTGCCGGCTGTGATCGGCCCGGCAGCCGTGAAGCGCATGTCGGCATCCGGCCCCGGCGGCGGCGGCGGGACAGAGCCGGCAACCGACGCGCCGCAGGCCTGGACCGCGCCGGCCGCGGCGTCCCAGCCGCTCGCCAGGGCATCCGCCATCGTCTGCGTGCCGACCATGGCACCGGCGCCGAAATGGGCCCGGTCGAACCCGCCCGGCACAAAACCGGCGATGTCGGCCCGGTAGACCGGCTTGATGCCGCGGTGCGAGGTGAGGTGCACCGTGGGTGTCCAGCCGCCCGACATGGCCAGCAGGTCGATCGGCTGGGTGCGAACCGGCCCGCTGACCCGGCCCTGTGCGAGATCGAACGGTGCCAGCAGGCAGGCCGACACCCGGTGGCCGCCGCTGGCATGCACGACTGTGGTCGCAGCCAGCACCTGCACGCCTGCCTGCGTGGCCAGCGCCGCCACCTGCGCGCCGGCCTGCGGGCGCAGGTCGGCCAGCGTGACCTGCGCGCCAGCCCGTGCCAATGCGATCGCGTCGACGTACGCGGCGTCGTTGTTGGTGGCGAACACGGCACGGCGCCCCGGCACCACCGCATACCGGTTGACATAGGCGCCCACCGCGCCCGACAACATCACGCCCGGGCGGTCGTTGCCGGAAAACACCAGTGGCCGCTCGATCGCGCCACAGGCCATCAGCACCGACCTGGCGCGCACGATATGCAGGCGCTGGCGTGGCACGCCGCGTACGGCATCGGCCACGGCCGGTGACGACAGCTCAACCACGCCCACGGTATTGCCGTCATACAGCCCGAAGGCGGTGGCGCGCGCCAGCATGCGCACGCGCCCGGTGGCAGCGAGATCGGCGAGCATCTGCGCCAGCCATTGCGCGTGCGGGCTGCCCACCGGGTGGTTCAACAGGGAACCACCGAACTCGGCATCCTGCTCGACCAGCGTGACGTCGACCCCGCTACGGGCGGCGGCGAGGGCGGCGGTTAGCCCGGCCGGGCCGGAGCCGACGACGAGCAGATCTGCAAACACATGGTGCCAGTCGTAACGATCCGGATCGGGCTCCTGCGAGGCCACACCCAGCCCGGCCGCCTTGCGGATGAAATGTTCGTAGAACATCCAGGCCTTGCGCGTCGGGCCCATGAAGGTCTTGTAATAGAAACCGGCCACGAACACCGGCGACAGCAACGAATTGACGGCCATCGCATCGAAGCGCACCGAGGGCCAGGCGTTCTGCGTGCGCACCTCGAGCCCGTCATGGGCCTCGATCACGGTGGCGGCGATGTTGGGCTCCTGGCGCCTGCCGCTGCCCACGGTCAACAGCGCATTGGGCTCTTCGATGCCGGCGGCCATGATGCCGCGCGGGCGGTGGTACTTGAACGAACGCGCCACCAGATGGGTGCCGTGGGAAAGCAGCGCAGACGCCACGGTGTCGCCGGCAAAGCCACCGATCGTCTGGCCGTTGAACTGGAACTGCACCGGCTGGTCGCGCCGGATGCGCCCACCCTGCGCGAGGCGGAAGGCGCCGGATGACGGCGTACTCATGCCAGCGGCCTCTCACGCGCCGGCATCACCGCCAGGATGTCGTGCGTCACTGTGTTGCGCCGCACTGCCAGCCAGCGCCGGCAGGCCAACGTGTGTTGCCAGAACTCGACATGCTCCCCCTTCGGGTTGTTGCGCATGAACACCGCCTCGACCCAGGCGTCGTGGTGTTCAGCGTCCAGCGGTGGGTAGGTCTTGGTGGCGTCGCCGAAATAGCTGAACTCGTCGTGGTCGCGCTCACCGCAGTAGGGACAATGGATTCTCAGCATGCCGGTAGCCTTACTGCAGGTGGTTGTAAGGGCCGTAACCAGCCTCGTCGATGGAGCGGCCCCGGGCGAAACGGTCCATCGTGAAGCCCGCGTTGTAGGCGTGTGGCGTGTCGTTGGCAATCGTGTGCGCAAAACACCAACCCGAGGCCGGCGTGGCCTTGAAGCCTCCATAACACCAGCCGCCATTGAGGTAGAAACCGGGCACCGGCGTAGTGGTGATGATCGGGCTGCCATCGGGCGTCATGTCCATGATGCCGCCCCAGTGGCGCAGCAGGCGCAGCCGCGCCGCGAACGGCACCAGGCTCACCAGCCCCTGGGTGGTCTCGGCGATGTTGGGCAGGTTGCCGCGCTGGGCGTAGCTGTTGTAGCGGTCGATGTGGCCACCAAACACCAGCCCGCCCTTGTCCGACTGGGACACATAGAAATACGTGGCCGACCAGACCACCACATGGTGCACCACCGGCTTGATCGATTCGCTGACGAAGGCCTGCAGCACATGGCTTTCGATCGGCAGGCGCAGACCGGCCTTCTGCGCCAGCACCGAAGTGTGGCCGGCGACCGCCGCAGCGACCTTGCCGGCGCCGATTTCGCCGCGGCTGGTCTTCACGCCCACGATGCGCTCCCCCGACCAGAGGTAGTCGAGCACTTCGCAGTTCTGGATGATGTCCACCCCCAACTGGTCGGCGGCGCGGGCGTAGCCCCAGGCCACTGCATCATGGCGCGCCGTGCCGGCATCGGGCTGCAGCATGCCGCCGTAGATCATGAACCGCGCCTGGTCCGTGTAGTCGAGGTAGGGCACCTCCCGCATCATCTCCTCACGCGTCAGGATGTCGGCGCGGATGCCGTTGAGGCGCATGATGTTGGCGCGCCGCACCAGGCTGTCCAGCGAGGCCTGCGAGCAGGCCGCGAACACGTAACCGCGCGGCGAGAACATCACGTTGTAATTCAGGTCTTCCGACAGGCCCCGCCACAGCGACATCGAGTGCTCGTAGAAGGCCGTGTTGTCCTGCATCATGTAGTTGGAGCGCACGATGGTGGTGTTGCGCCCCACGTTGCCGGAGCCGATATAGCCCTTTTCCAGGACGGCGATGTTGCGCACGCCGTGGTTC
>JANMZX010000191.1:0-11578 GCA_031383745.1 Rhodoferax sp.
ACCTGCTGGCGCGGCTGGCCAAGGGCGACAGCCTGCTGCAGGCCACCCATTACGCCAACACCGCAGCGTCGCTGGCGGTGCAGGGCTTCGGCGCGGTGCTGCCGTTGCCCCGCAGCAATTCGGTGTTCGCCGCGTTATGAGTTGCGTGGCGGTGCCACAGGCGCGCAATCTGGAGCCTGGTGCATGACCACGCGCACGCCGGGGCATCTGCTGGCGGTGGACTGGGGAACCACCTCGTTGCGCGGCGCGCTGCTCGATGCGCAGGGCTCGGTGATCGGCGAGCGAGCGCTGGCGCGGGGAATCCTGAGCGTCACCGCCGGCAGTTTTGCCGAGGTGTTCAACGACAGTTTTGGCGACTGGGCACGTGAAGGCGCGTCGCTGTGCCTGATCTCGGGCATGGCTGGCAGCAAGCAGGGCTGGGTCGAGGCGCCGTATTGCGCCTGCCCGGCCGGCTTTGCCGATCTGGCCGGGCAACTGCGCTGGATCGACGACGCCCGCCTGCCCCTGCCGGTGGCCATCGTGCCCGGCCTGCGCTGCGAATCCACCACGCCGGCTGACGAACTGCCTGCGGTACCCGACGTGATGCGCGGCGAGGAGGTGCAGATCTTCGGTGCCATGCAGCGCACCGGCCGCACCGATGGCATCTTCGTGCTGCCGGGCACCCACAGCAAATGGGCCATCGTGCAGGACAGCCGGGTGCAGCGCTTCCAGACCTTCATGAGCGGCGAGTTCTTTGCCCTGCTGAGCCAGCAGTCGCTGCTGGCCCGATCCGTCGTGGCGGATGCGCCCTTCGATGCCGCCGCGTTCGCGCAGGGCGTCACGCGGGCCCGCGCCGGCGCGGGCCTGCTGCACAACGCGTTCGGCACACGCACCCTGTCGCTGTTCGAACGCATGGCGGCGCCGGCGCTGGCAAGCTACCTGTCGGGTCTGGTCATCGGCGAGGAGTTGCACGCACGCCACCTGCAAGCGGGAACCGAGGTGGTGCTGGTCGGCTCCAGCACTCTGGTGCAACGCTACACCCTGGCCCTGGCGCAACACGGTGCCAGGGCCCACGCGCTGGGGGCTGAGGCCACCTGGGCCGGGCTGCATGCACTGGCACAACACACCGATATCCATGACCATTCCTGACACGCTGACCCGGTGCCTCGACGCCCTCCCCCTGATCGCCATCCTGCGCGGCCTCACACCGGCCGAGGCGCCCGCCATCGGCGATGCGCTGGTGGGAGCAGGCTTTCGCCTGCTGGAGGTGCCGCTCAACTCGCCGCAGCCGCTCGACAGCATCGCCTGGCTGGCGCAGGCGCATCCCGACGCGCTGGTGGGGGCTGGCACGGTGCTCACCGTCGCGCAGGTGCGCGAGGTGTTTGCTGCCGGAGGCCGGCTGGTGGTGGCGCCCAACAGCGACGCTGACGTGATCCGCGAAGCGGTCCGGCTGGGCATGGCCTGCCTGCCGGGCATCGCCACGCCGACCGAGGCGTTTGCCGCACTGGCTGCCGGCGCGCACGGCCTGAAGCTGTTCCCGGCCGAAGCGGCGTCGCCCGCCGTGCTCAAGGCCATGCTGGCGGTATTGCCAGCGGGCACGCCCGTCGTACCGGTCGGCGGCATCACGCCGCTGAACATGGCCGCATGGCAGGCCGCAGGCGCGCGCGGCTTCGGCATCGGGTCAGCCCTGTACAAGCCGGGCAAAAGCGCTGCCGACGTGGCAGACAGCGCAGCGGCGTTCACCGCGGCGTACCGGGGACTGATCCGGGTCTGACGGGTCTGACGCGTCTGACGCGTCTGGTGTCGACGCAAGCGCGCAAGGCGTCATCGCCGCGTGGCGTACATGTCCCTGACCAGGCGCATGGTCGGTCTTTGCGCCCAGGGCAGAACCGTCGCCGCCAAGGCCGGCGGCAGGACCAACGATGCATACACCGGATGCTCCTTGGGCGCGACCAGTGGCGCCAGCAGGCTGGCGGCGGTGATGTCCGCGCGGCTGAACTGCGCGCCCGCCAGAAACGGCCGGCCATCGGCCAGCAGTCCATCCAGCCATGCCAGCTCGCCCTCCAGGATGGTGCGCGATTCCAGGCCCTGGGCCGGCCCGAGATCCATGCCCTTGACCATCATCGGAACCACTTTCGGCCAGGCCAGCCTGACCGCCATGCGCTGCCACAGCGGCAGGCCGTCCGAAAACAGCGGACGCACCGACGCGGGATCGCTGGTGAGCGCATCGGAGTAGTAGAAGCGGCGTACATGCACACCGGCGATGTCGTCGAGCCGCTTCTCGATGGCGCGCGCCTGTTCGGGGTCGTCCCCCGCAAGGCTGGGCGCATCGGCGGCTCGGCGGGACTCGCCCCAATCGATGATGGCTGAAGAACCCGCGACAACGCCTTCGGCAGTGGCAAGAAACGGCACCGAGCCGCGCCTGGCACCCAGCTTGCGGGCGATGCGCCGGTGCGTGCCGACCATCACATGCTGCGGCTGGTGCGCAATGCCGAAATGGTCGAGCGCCCAGCGCGCCTTTTCGCAGTAGTGCGAAATATTGAAGATATAGAGAATCGGCTTGTCCATGGACGCTCCTCGCGATGACCCGATCATGCACCGGCTCGCCACCGTGCAAATCTCCCGGCTGACAGACTCACATGCGGATAAAACGTCAGCCCAGGTCGATCACACCCGCCAGCGGCACGCCCGCAGGTGCTTCATAGTCGGCCAGCACCCAGGCGCGCTGGGAATGGGCGGCCGCGTCTGCGAGCACTTCGCACACGAAGGAGATCGAGCGCTTGTCAAGTGCCGCAAACGGTTCGTCAAGCAGGGTCAGCGGCGCACCGCTGGCCACCGCGCCGGCAAACCACACCTTGCGCCGGGAGCCGGTCGACAACATGTACAGGGGCTTGTGCTGGTGGTCGGCGAGTGACAGCCCGTCGATCAGGGCGCCGACACACGCGGCATCGAATCCGGGGTAACGCGCCTGCAGCGACGCCAGGTAGGCCAGCGGCGTGACCTGGTCGAAGGCATCGGTGCGGGGGTCGGCCAGGAAAACCCGGTGGCGGTAGGCCTCGGGCTGCGTGGCCAGATTCACCTCACCGATCCGGAAATGCCCAGCGGATGCGGCCAGCTCACCCGCCAGCAGCCGCAGCAGGCTGGTCTTGCCCGTGCCTTCACCGCCCTGCACCAGGGTGACGCCAACCGCCACCCGGCACGACCAGTCCCGGAACAACTCCCGCGGGCCCGCGCGACAGGCCATGCCGTCGACCTGCAGCAGCGCCGCAGCTGCGGCAGCCCCGGCGGTCGGTCCAGGCGACACCACAGAAGCCGTCAGGCGGCGGCAGCGGCCTTGAGCCGCCGTGCCTGGTCCAGCGTGCGCCGGGCGGCGTGCGGCTCGAGCCCGTACATGTCGGCAAAAGCCTCCAGCGTCTGCCCGCTGGCCTCGAAGGCACGCAGCAGGGCCTCGCCCCGCGCGGCGCGCTCCGACGATTCGGCCAGAGCCTCGTCGAGCAGGGTGTTGGCCTCCTCGTCGCGGCTGCGCACCAGCTCGCAATAGGCTTCGCGCGACAGGCCCGAGGCTTCGAACGCCTGCAGCATGCGGCTGCGCAGCTTGGGGCGCAGATCCTCCTTGGTGCGGCCCTGCCGGCGGCGGAACACTTCGAGCAGCGCATGGTGGACATGCTCCGGCGCCATGGCCTCCACCGCCAGCCCCTGCAGGTCGTGGCGCTGCTGGCCGCTGGCCACGGCAGTGAGGTAGCGCGTGGACCGCGTGTGCAGCGACAGCGCGGCCTTGAGGGCGTCGCGCTCGAACACCTCGGGGTGGGCTTCGAGCAGGTCCTGGAAGATGCCGCGCTTGAGCGGCAGAAAGACCGCACCGAACAACACCGGATACAGCGCCGCCAGTCTCTCGAGAACCGGGAAGACGTCGGGCCGGGCCGGCCGGGTCGCCGGTTGGGCGGCCGGCGGCGTGGCGCCAGCGGCGTCAACTGCGGCATGGGCCTCGGTGCCTGCGACGGGGGAAGTGGTGGGGGTGGGGGTGTCGGTCATGTGGCACCGATTTTAGGTGCCTTGCAGTTGCCACCATGTCGGCAGCAGGGCCTGGTAGCGGCGCTCGCGGTAACGCTCGTCGAGCAGGACCACACATCCGCTGTCGGTATCGTTGCGGATCACGCGCCCGGCGGCCTGCACCACCTTCTGGATGCCGGGGAACACATAGGTGTAGTCGTGCCCGCGCCCGAAACGCTGCTGCATGCGCGCGCAGATGGCAGCATTGACCGGGTCGAACTGCGGCAGTCCCAGGGTGGCCACAAAGGCGCCGATCAAGCGGCGGCCAGGCAGGTCCACGCCCTCCCCGAAGGCGCCGCCGAGCACGGCGAAGCCGATGCCCTGCCCGGCCAGGTCGAACTGGTGCAGGAAGGCCTCGCGCTGCGCCTCGGCCATCTGGCGCTGCTGGGCCCAGACCGGGATGGCAGGGTGCTGCAGACGCAACGCCGCCAGTGCCAGGTCGAGGTAATCGAAACTGCTGAAGAAGGCCAGGTAGTTGCCGGGCTCGCGCCCGAACTGCTCCGCCAGTACTGCGACGACGGCGTCCAGCGAAGCCGCACGGTCGTCGCGCCGGGTCGAGATCGGCGCGATCCGCACGCGCAGCTGCTCGGGCCGGAACGGGCAGGGAATGTCCATCCTGCGCGTGGTGTCGGGCAGGCCGAGCAGATCGGTGTGGTAACCCACCGGATGCAGGGTGGCCGAAAACAGCACGATGGCATCGGCGCTGCGGATCCGCGGCTCGATGAACTGGCCGGGGACGATATTGCGCAACACCAGGCGGCCAGCCTGCGCGTCGTCCATGTCCCACTCGCACATCGAATGGTCGCCGAAGCTGTCGGCGAGCGCGGCGAAACCCAGGGTGCGGAAATAGAACGGCAGCAGTGCCGTCGGCGCGTCGGCCGGATGGTCCTGCAGGTGTTCCCCCACGCCGCTGTTGAACTTCTGCAGCGCGCGCAGCCAGTCCTCGGGCAGCTTGTCCAGCTGCCGCCAGGCCGGTCCGGACGCCGGTGCGTCCTGCTCCCCGCACACGGCCTGCCACTGGCGCAGCAACTCGTCCAGCCGACCCCGCACCCGCTGCGGCACGTGCGGCCGCACGGCCAGCGTCTCGGCCTGCGTCAGGTCGGCGCTGTACATGGCACAGGTGCGGCTGTAGAGGTTGTGGGCCTCGTCCACCAGCACGCTGATACGCCACGCACCGTCGAGCGCCAGCGCATGCAACATCGCGCTGCGATCGAAATAGTAGTTGTAGTCGCCCACCACCACGTCGCTCCAGCGCACCATCTCCTGGCCCAGGTAATACGGGCAAACGCCGTGGTCGAGCGCGACACGCCGCAGCGTGCTGCGGTCCAACCAGGCAGCGTCGGCAGCCGCGCGCCGTGCAGCGGCCAGCCGGTCGTAGAAACCGCTGGCCAGCGGGCAGGACTGCCCGTGGCAGGCCTTGTCCTTGTGTTCGCAGGCCTTGTCGCGTGCCACCAGTTCGACCACCCGCAGCGGGAACGGCCGGCCCGGTGCGCCGCTGCGCCGGATGGTGTCCAGCGCCTCCAGGGCCACCGCGCGCCCGGGCGTCTTGGCGGTGAGGAAGAACAGCTTGTCGGTGCCGCGCGCGGGCGTGGCGCGCAGCGCCGCAAACACGGTGCCGATGGTCTTGCCGATACCGGTGGGCGCCTGCACCAGCAGCGGATGCGATTGCATGCAGGCCCGGTACACGCCGGCAGCCAGTTCGCGCTGGCCGGGTCGGAACGGCTTTTGCGGAAACTCCAGGTCCGCCAGCGTGGCGTCGCGCAGGGCGCGGTGCGCGGATTCGGATTGCGCCCAGCCGAGAAACCGTGCGCACAGCCCCTCGAAGAACTGCTGCAGGTCCGCCGCCGTGCATTGCTCCGTCAGCGGGTGTTCGATCTGCGTCACCACGTCCAGGTAGACCAGGCTCAGCGTGATCTGCTGCAGTGCGCGGCTCTGGCACATCAGCCAGCCGTAGACACGCAGCTGCGCCCAGTGCAACGCCTGGTGGTTGGCGGCCATCGTGGCGAGCGAGCCGCGATAGGTCTTGACCTCCTCGAGTTGGTTACGCTGCGCGTCATAGCCGTCGGCGCGGCCGCGCACGCGCAGCCCCCGGTAGTCGCCCGACAGGCTGACCTCGGCTTCGTGCTCCGGGCCACGCCGCTGCGCCACCAGCAGATGGCCTTCGCGGCCCTGCTGCGCGGTCGGCGAGGGTGTGAAACGCAGGTCCAGATCGCCGGCCTTGGCGGCGAATTCGCACAGGTTGCGCACCGAGACCGTGTACACGCCAGCGGCTGGCCGGGCATCGACCATCAGGGCGCGTCCTGCTCCACCAGCAGGGCCTGGTCGGGGTCGTCGGACGGCGACCAGGCGTGCGGCGGCAACGGCGTGGCCTTGGCCAGCGCCATCCACAGCGCGAACGGCAGGTCGGGCACGGCGCGCTGCGGGGCATGCCGCAGCACCTCCAGTCGCCCGTCTGCCGCGGCGTGCAGGACGCCGCATTCCGGTGGCACCTCGGCGGCTTGCGCGATCGGGCGGCCCTTGCGGTCGCTGCCCAGCACATACCAGCACTGGCCGCCGACATCGAGGTAGCTGTCGCGCTTGTCCTTCGACTTCAGGTCGCCCATCAGGTCGGCGCGGCTGACCTTGATCTCGTGCACCACCGGCTGCAGGTAGGCCGCCACCGAGGTGTTGCGGATCGAGAATACGTCGGGCTTGCAGACCTTCCAGCGCGCCGGTTCCTCTGGCGCGGACGGCAGCCGCGCGCGCACGCTCAGCTGGGTCCACACCACGCGCCCGGCGCGCAACAGCGACTGCGCGATGGTGTCCACCAGTGCGTCATGGACCGACAGGGCCTGGCGGTTTTTCTGGAACGCGTCAGCCAGCCGGGTGACGCCGGCGTCGGTCAGGCGCACCCGCTCGTGCCCGTCGCCCGTGCGCTGGCGCGACAACAGGCCCGCGGCCAGCAGTTCGACCTCCAGACTGTCCTGGCACGGCCAGCCGGCAGAACGGTACACGTCGCGCAGCCGCCGCATGTGGGCCCGGCCGAGCAGCGGCGCGTCCACAGCCGCAGGTGCGGGCTGTGCGGGTTCCGGAACCAGAGGGCTGTGCATGCATCCAGTATAAAACCGGCCGGGGCCGCAGGGCGCGGAAGGCACAATCCAGGGGTTGCCGTTACAACGGGGTGATACCACCGCCCGCAATCCCAGATGCTCAAGCTCTTTCCAGACCGCGCCGTACCCAAACGCCTGCGTGAACTCAACCGGATGAGCCTGTTCGCGGACCTGACACGCCGCGAGATCCGGGTCGTGGACGGCTTCATGCACGAGCGCAACTACCTCCAGGGCGAGGTGGTGTTCGACGAAGGCGAACAGGGCGAGGCGCTGTACCTGGTGCTGGAGGGGCAGGTGCTGATCTGCCGCCAGGGACAGCTCGACCAGCCGATCGCCAACCTGGGAGCGGGCCAGTTCTTCGGTGAGCTGGCGCTGCTCGACGATGCGCCGCGTTCGGCCCAGGCCCGCGCCTCCGACGATTGCACGCTGCTGGTCCTGTTCCGGGGTGATTTCCTGGGCTTGATGCAATCCCACGGACTGATCGCCTCCAAGATCGCGATGCAGCTGGCCCGCCACCTCGGCGCGCGACTGCGCGCTTCGACCAGCGGCGCCGCGCGTCCGTTATGAGGCCGCAGCGCTACCACTCCGGGCCACTGGCCTGGTGCGCGATCCTCGCGGGCACCTGCCTGCTGCTGTTCCTGTTCCAGAAAATCCTGTGGCTGGTGGTGCCGTTCCTGTTCGGCCTGATCATCTACTACCTGCTGTTCCCGCTGCAACAGCGGCTGGTGCTCGGCGGCATGACGCGCGACACCTCGGCGACGCTGGTCAGCGCGGCGGTGTTCCTGCTGGCGGCGCTGCTGGGCGTGTTGACCTTCCCGTGGCTGGGCAGCCACCTGGCCTCGTGGCAGGAATCCGGCACCCGCTATATCGAAGGCGGGCTGCGCTTCGTGGCCGAGACCCTGGCCTGGCTGGAGCGCAATTTCGCCTTCGCAGCCAAGGCCCACCTGAGCCAGCAACTGACGGAACAGATCAGCGGCCTGGGCGACAAGCTGGCCAGCAGCTACCTGGGCGACATCGCACTCACGGCGGCAGCGTGGCTGCCCTCGCTGATGCTGGCCCCGTTCCTGGCCTTCTTCTTTCTGCGCGACGGCTGGCGCTTCAAGAAGTTCCTGAGCCGCGCGGTGCCCAATGCGTTTTTCGAGCGCACGCTGTACCTGCTGGACAAGGTCGACCACACGGCGCGCCTGTACTTCCAGGGCCTGATCAAGCTGACGGTGCTCGATACCGTCTGCCAGGCGCTGGGCCTGTGGGTGCTGGGGGTGTCGGCCCCGCTGCTGCTGGGCCTGATCACAGCCGTGCTGGCGTGGGTACCCTACATCGGCTCCATCCTGGGTTGCCTGCTGGTCGTCATGGTGGCCGCCACCGACTACCCCGGCGACGCCGGCGTGGCCTATGGTGCGATCGGCCTGTTCATCCTGGTGCGCCTGCTGGACGATTTCATCTTCATGCCTCTGACCATCGGCCGCAGCCTCAAACTGCACCCGCTGCTCACCGTGGTGATGATCTTTGTGGGCGGCGCAGTCGCTGGGGTGGCTGGCCTGATGCTGGTGCTGCCGCTGCTGGGGGTGGCGATGGTGCTGGGTGAGACGCTGGGCGAGGTGGTGACCGACCCGCGGCTGCGCGCGCGGCATGCGTTTGCGAAGCGGTTGCGGCACCAGGCGGTGACCCACGACCTGCCGCCTGGTTGATCCGGCAGGACCGCCGGGCCGCCGAGCCGCTCTGCCACGGCCAAGCGTGCAATACTGCTGCCGCTCTGTAATTTCCAGGACGTCCGGCGCCCTGAACGGGCATATCGCGGAAGTGCTGGTGTCTAATCGCCACGACCATCCCGCCGGTGCACCGCCACTCCGACAACCTTGCCATGAATGCCAGCAACCCGTCGACATCGCCAGCCTGGCGGCACTGCCTGCGCTTGCTGCTGGCGTGGGCCTGGGCACTGGGCGTGTGCTGCACCGCACTGGCGGGTGACGAAGCGACCTACACCGTGGTATCGGGCGACCACCCCTGGAACATCGCCCAGCGCTTCCTGCTGACGCCAGCGCATGCCGTGCAGCTGGCACGACTCAACGGCATCCGCAACGACCGGCTGATCCCGCCTGGAACCCGGTTGCGCATTCCGGTGGCGTGGTTGCGGCTGCAGCAGGCGCGCGCGCGACTGGGCCGGCTGCAGGGCGATGTGCGCGTGGTCGGAACCGACGGCGTCAGCCAGGCGGCGGTCGAAGGCGCCAGCTGGCAGCCCGGCACCGCACTGCGCACCGGCCTGCAGTCGACCGCCCTGCTGGAGTTCGATGACGGCTCACGGTCGCTGGTGCGCCAGTTGAGCCTGGTGCGCCTGGTGCAGGCCGAGCAACCGCTGCTCGGCGGTGGCCACTGGCTGCAGCTCGAACTCGTGACCGGGGCGATCGAGAACCTCGTCAAACCCCTGGCCGGGGCGGGCGGGCGGTTCGAGATCCGCACACCGGCAGGCATCGCCGCAGTGCGGGGCACCGAGTTCCGTGTCAGTGCGACCGAGTACCTGACCCGCACCGAAGTGCTCGAAGGCGCAGTCCTGCTGCGCAACGACGCCGGCGAGACGGCCGCGTCAGCTGGCGCGGGAACGTTCGCCAACCTGGCCAGCGCACCCGTGCCAGCCAAGCCGCTGCTGAACGCGCCGGACTTGTCCACCGTGCCAGCGCGGCTGGAGCGCCTGCCCATCGACTGGCCGGTGCCCGCGGTCGTCGGCGGCACGAGCTACCGCACCCAGCTGGCCGCCGACAGCCGTTTCGACGCCCTGCTGTCGGAAGAAGTGACCACGGCACCGCGCGTGCGCATCTCCGCGGCTCCGGACGGGCAGTACGTGTTGCGGCTGCGGACCATCGATTCCCAGGGGCTGGAGGGCCGCTCGTCGGAGCGCGCGATCGAGCTCTTCACGCAGCCACCGCCGCCGATCCTGATCGAGCCGGCACCGGAAGCCCAGGTGCTGTCGCTGCGTCCGACCCTGCGCTGGGCCCGCGCGCAGGCCGCATCGACCTATCGGCTGCAGATATTCCCGGACCAGCCAGCCGACGCCCAGCCGCTGGAGGACCGGGTGGTCGACACCACCGCCCAGACCCGCTCCGGCTCCGAACTGCCGCCGGGTATCTACCGATGGCGGGTGGCGACGATCGACACCACCCGCAACCGGCAGGGGCCGTGGGGCGATATGCAGTCTTTCCGGCGCGTCGAGCCCGGTCCCAGCTTCTCGGCGCCCGACCTGCAAGGCGGCGCCATGACCCTGGCGTGGTCAGCCCAGGCCTTCGCGGCAACCTACCGCATGCAGTTGTCGACCGACGCCGGCTTCGGCACGGTGCTGGTCGACACGCTGGCCACGGCGCCGCGCCACCAGCTGCCGACCCCCGGGCCGGGCACCTACCATGTACGGGTGCAGGCGACCGGGGTGGACGGCTTCACCGGGCCCTGGGGCACGGTGCAGTCGTTCACGGTTCCCGAGCCCGAACCACCGGTGCCCGACTGGCGACCCCTGTGGCTGCTGGTTCCCCTGTTGCTGCTGGCGCTATGAACACCGCCCGCCCGCCCGCAGGTGCCCGAGGCGCAGCCCGGCGCGGGGAGCTCGCCTGATGGGTCTCGACAGCCCCGGCACCACCGCGATCTCCACGGCCCCCTGGCGGCAGTGGCGCAAGCACGGGGTGCTCGGGGTCGGCCTGGCCTGCTGCATCCTGCTGGGCAGCATCGCGCCCGCATGGCTGACCCGCCTCGACCTGCTGGCCTTCGATGTGATGTCACCCGTTCGCCCGCCCGCCGCAGAACCCGCCATCGTGATCGCCATCGACCAGACCAGCCTGGCGACGCTCGGCCGCTGGCCGTGGCCACGCTCCCGCCACGCCGAACTGATCGACGCCCTGCGCACCGCCGGTGCGGCGGTGGTCGCGCTGCCGGTCATCTTTGCGGAGCCCGACCCCGACCCGCGCCACGATGCAGCGCTGGCAGCGGCGATCGCGCGCCACGGCAAGGTGGTGTTGCCGGTGGTGCCGATCCAGGACGGGCAGGGCATGGCGGCGGCTTACCCGGTCGAGCCTCTGCGGTCATCCGGCGCCACGCTGGGCCATGTCGACGTGGAGATCGATCCTGATGGCCAGGTGCGCGGCCTGTTCCTGCAGGCCGGTGCGGGCCACAGCAACGAACCCGCGCTCGCGTTGGCGGCTCTTCGCCTCACCCAGGCGGAGCCCTACCCGCGCGCCCCCGGCCTGAGGGCCACCCGGTCGGACGCGTCGTCGGCCAGCCGCAGCAGCTGGGTGCGTGATGCGCAGGTGCTGCTGCCCCGCATGCCAGCCCAGGCTCCGCGGATTTCCTATGCGCGTGCGCTGGGCGCGCCTGAGGTGTTGGCAGCAGTTCGCGGACGTGCCGTCTTCGTCGGCATCACGGAATCCGGACTGGGCGGCGAACTGGTCTCGCCAGTGCTGGGCCACGCGGGAACCCTGTCC
>JANMZX010000209.1:0-2307 GCA_031383745.1 Rhodoferax sp.
GGCGTCCCCGCAGGAACGCGAGGCGGGATTCGCGGGCCGCTGGCAGATTGGCGGGCTGAACTTCCTGGGTGCATTTGGCGATCTGTTGACCGACGCCGGTGCCAACCAGTTCGCGGCCGACTTCGTGCGTCACAAGATCCGCGCCGTGGTGCGCGACCCAGCCACCGCAGAGCGGCTGGCGCCCACGCAGCCGATCGGCTGCAAGCGCGTCTGTGTCGACACCGGCTATTACGAGACGTTCAACCTGCCGCATGTGCACCTGGTGGACATCGCCGCCACCGGCATCGAGGCCATCGAATCGGCCGGCGTGCGTGCGTGCGGGCGGCTGTACGTGGTCGACGCGATCGTGTTCGCCACCGGCTTCGACGCGATGACCGGCAGCCTGCTCAAGCCCGACATCTGCGGGCGCGGCGGCCTGCAGCTGCGCGACAAGTGGCACGCCGGCCCGCTGAACTACCTGGGCGTTGGGGTGCATGGTTTTCCCAACCTGTTCATGGTCTGCGGGCCGGGCAGCCCGTCGGTGCTGACCAACATGCTGGTGTCGATCGAGCAGCATGTGCGCTGGATCACCGACTGCATGGTCTGGATGCGTGACCACGGCAAGCAAACCATCGAGGCCGGACCGGACGCCGAGACGCAATGGGTGGGCCATGTCAATGCGGTGGCCGGTGCGACGCTGTTCCCCAGCTGCAACTCCTGGTATCTTGGCGCCAACGTGCCGGGCAAGGTGCGTGTCTTCATGCCGCTGCTCGGCTTTCCGGCCTATGTGCATAAATGCGACGCCGTCGCGGCGCAGGGCTACGAGGGTTTTCTTCTGGCCTGAAGCGCCAGGGCGCGTTTTTTCTGCTGCAATCGGGCGTCGCCTGACCGGGCACCGGCACTCGCCGTTGCCAGCCGCAGCAAAGCGACTTTCTCTTCACCCGCCGATTGCCCATGACCCAGCCTGAACTTGTGTCTGTTTCCGTCGACGAGATCCACCGTGTGGCACGGCAGGCGCTGGAGCGGGCCGGTTGCAATCAGGAGCATGCGCAGGCCGTTGCCTGGGTGATGTCGCGCGCAGAGGCCGATGGTGCGGCTTCGCACGGCGTGTTTCGGCTGCCGGGGTACCTGGCCTCGCTGGCCAGCGGCAAGGTGGACGGCCACGCGCGGCCATCCCTGGTGTCCCTGGCCCCTTCGGTGCTGCGTGTCGACGGCCACGGGGGTTTTGCCCCGCTGGCGATGCAGCACGCGCGCCAGGCGATGGGGCCGCTGGCCCGAACGCAGGGCATGGCAGCTGCCGCGGTCGTCAACGTGCACCATTTTTCGGCGCTGTGGGTCGACATCGAGGAACTGGTCAAGAGTGGCCTGGTGGCGATGTGTTTCACCGCCTACATGCCGGTGGTCGCGCCGGCGGGCGCGCGCCAGCCCTTTTTCGGCACCAACCCGATGGCATTCGGCTGGCCACGGCCGGGGGGCGAGGCGATGATCTTCGACCAGGCATCGGCGGCGATGGCGCGCGGCGAGATACAGATCGCCGCACGCGACGGCCAGGCGGTGCCGCCCGGTTCCGGCATCGGCCCCGACGGTTTGCCCACCACCGACCCGGCCCGCATCCTGGCAGGAGCGCAACTGCCGTTCGGCGGCCACAAAGGCTCGGCGCTTGCCCTGATGGTGGAGTTGCTGGCGGCCGGCCTGATCGGGCAGCCGTTCAGTGTCGAGGCCGGGGAGCAGGACAACCACGACGGCGGGCCGCCGCTGGGCGGTGTGTTGTTGCTGGCGCTGGACCCGGCCAGGTTTGGCGACGCCGTCGGCTGGCAAGCCCATTCGGAGGCATTTTTCCAGCGCCTGCTCGGGCTGGAGGGGGTGCGACTGCCGGGCGACCGCCGAGCATCCCGCCGCGCGCGCATTGCGGCGCTCGGTGCGCAGCTGCCCGCCGCGCTCTGGCGTACCGCGGTGGCCGCCAGCCAGCCACCAGCCGGCTGAGTGCTGCACGCGCGGAGCCCGACACACCCAAGGCCCGACACACCCAAGACCGACCACCCAAGACCCTGCGCGTGACAGCGCGCACACTTTGCCATAGCATCGATGTCGCTGCGCGTCGGCGCACGTGCCGGCTGCCGCAGCCCTGTCACCAACCCGTATCCCGGAGAATGAAATGAAGCTCTACATGCACCCCGTGTCGATGACCAGCCGACCCGTCCGGCTCTTTGTCGCCGAAAACAAGATTCCGCTCGAGGAGCAGATGGTCGACCTGATGACCGGCGAGCATTACCAGGAGCCGTTCACCGCAGTCAACCCGAACCGCCTGGTGCCGGTGCTCGAGGACGG
>JANMZX010000599.1:0-18780 GCA_031383745.1 Rhodoferax sp.
TTGGTTTTGAGCTATTTTAAATAACTACACCTGGGGTTTCTTGGGTGATAGAACACGGGTGGTGGGGGTGTCAATGGGTCCTGTGTAGCCCCGCCGGCGGCAAATCTGGGAAAATTTTCCCGTTTTGGCCCGCTACATTGCGGGCAGCCCTGTCGGACAGGGCATGACATGGAAGTGGACGCAGCATGGATTTCTCGACATTGACGCACACCAGCCACCTGTGGCTGTTCAGCCTGATGGTTCTCGGGATCATCGCCCTGCCTGGCATGGACATGGCCTTCGTGATGGCCAGTGCCATGGCCGGTGGGCGCCAACCGGGCTTCGCGGCGGTTGCGGGCATTGCGGCCGGTGGCGTGGTGCATGTGGTGATGGCCGCGCTCGGTGTCGGTCTGCTGCTCGGGCTGTACCCGGTGGCATTCAACCTGCTGCTGCTGGCCGGCTCGGCCTATATCGCCTGGATCGGCTGGAGCCTTTGGCGCGGTGCGGCCGCACTGGGCGAGGTCGGCCGGGTGCCGCGCGTGGGGGTGATGCAGACGTTCTGGCGCGGCGCGCTGTCGTGCCTGATGAATCCCAAGGCCTATGTGTTCATGGTGGCGGTGTTTCCGCAGTTCGCCCGCCCTGAATACGGCCCGCTGCTGACCCAGGCGATCGTGATGGGCGCGATCATCATGGCGACACAGTTGCTGGTCTACGGCAGCATGGCCTGGGGTGCCGGCGGGTTGCAGGTCTGGTTGCGCGACAACCCGCGCAGCCAGGTGCTGGTCGGGCGCGGGGTGGGCCTGTTCCTGGTGCTCGCCGCCGCGTGGACCGGCTGGCATGGCTGGCGTGCCGCCGTGTAGGGCCGGCGCGCTACAGCGTGTACTCGACCTTGAATTCGAAGATCTCGTTGGTGCGGCAGTAGGGCTCGAGCAGGCGACCGATGGCCTGCATCCTTGCCGACTGCAGCTCGCCGTTGGCCCAGAA
Source organism: Rhodoferax sp. (assembly GCA_031383745.1). GTDB lineage: Bacteria > Pseudomonadota > Gammaproteobacteria > Burkholderiales > Burkholderiaceae_C > CAISIP01. The sequence continues at coordinate 964 of JANMZX010000599.1, forward strand.
CTCGTCGCGCACATGCGCCATCACGACTTCGCCGATCACCAGGCTGGAGATGCTCGGGTGCTCGCCGAACTCGATGATCTGCACCAGCCGGCACTCGAAGTTGACCGGTGACTCCAGCACCATCGGCGCGGCCACCAGGTCGGCCCTGGCCGGCGTCAGGCCACACTCGGTGAACTCGCTGACATGGTCGGGGTATTCGCCGCCGGATTTGTTCATCGCCTGGGCCATGCTTTCGACCACCGGTACGTTGACCACGAACTCCTTCGCGAACTCGATGTTGCGCAGCGTGTCCTTCTTTTCGCCGCCCTTGCGCCGGCGCGTGGACAGGGAGAACGACAACATCGGCGGCTTGACGCAGGCGATGCTGATGGAACTCAACGGTGCGACGTTCTGGACACCGTTCTCGCCCAGTGTGGAGACCAATGCGATCGGCCGCGGCACGACAGCGCCGGCGAGCAGGTGGTGGAGATCTCGGAAGTCCATTCCGGCGGGGTTGATTTTCATGGCTGCGGATGTGTAAGTGCGGTTGATGGCGGGTGGTTGTGTTTGTGTCCCATACGGAAACCATGTTTCTCCAATGGAAATTTTAGGCGACAATCGGCAGCAGGCTCCATGCGGGTAATCCTGGCACGGCGTGTGGCGCCCCAGAATAGGGGCGCGGCAGGCCCTGCCCGTCCCCCGCCGGGGCCCTCCCGTTGTCCGGGCGCGCATGTTGAACGACCTGTCGCCCGACACCTTGCACACCACACCGTCGACCGGTACCGACACTCCAACACGCCGCGCACCATGGAATTTACCCTCGCCCCTGACATTCTCGACCTGCGTGACCGCACGCGCGCCTTCATCGCCGAACAGGTGATCCCGCTCGAGCGCGACCCCCGCGTCACCTCGCACGGCCCCACGGAAGAACTGCGCCTCGAACTGGTCGCGCGCGCCCGCGCCGCCGGCCTGCTGACGCCCCATGCGTCGCGCGCGCACGGCGGGCTGGGCCTGAGCCACGTTGCCAAGGCGGTGGTCTTCGAGGAGGCCGGGTACTCCACGCTCGGCCCCACCGCGATGAACATCCATGCGCCCGACGAGGGCAACATCCACCTGATGGAGGAGGTCGCCACCCCGGCGCAGAAGGCGCGCTGGTTGCTGCCCCAGGTGGCAGGCCGCACCCGCTCGTGTTTTGCAATGACCGAGCCGCCGCCCGGCGCCGGCGCCGACCCGTCGATGCTGGCCACCACCGCCGTGCGCGACGGTGACGACTACGTGATCAACGGTACCAAGTGGCTCATCACCGGCGCCGAGGGCGCCTCGTACGCGATCGTGATGGCACGAATGGAGGACGGCTCGGCGACCATGTTCCTGACCGACATGGGCCGCCCTGGCATCGCGGTGGTGCGGCAGATGGACGCGATGGACCAGTGTTTCACCGGGGGCCACGGCGTGGTGCAGTTCACCGACCTGCGGATTCCCGCTGCCGACGTGCTGGGCGAGATCGGCAAGGGCTTTCGTTACGCGCAGGTGCGGCTTGCGCCGGCGCGGCTGACCCACTGCATGCGCTGGCTGGGGCAGGCCCGGCGCGCGCATGACATCGCCACCGGTTATGTACGCCAGCGCCATGCCTTCGGCAAGCCGCTGGGCGAACACGAAGGCGTGGGTTTCATGCTGGCCGACAACGACATCGACCTGCAGACCGCGCGCCTGCACATCTTCCACACCGCGTGGCTGCTGGACCAGGGTGAACGCGGCAATTTCGAGTCGAGCCGCGCCAAGGTCGTGTGTTCCGAGGCCGAGTGGCGGGTCGTCGACCGCTGCGTGCAGATGCTGGGCGGGCAGGGCGTGACCGGCGAGACGATCGTGATGCGCATCTTCATGGACATGCGGGCGTTTCGCATCTACGACGGCCCGAACGAAACCCACCGCTGGAGCATGGCGCGCAAGATCCTCGCCGCGGCGCCGTCGTCCGCTGCCTGAGCGGCGTCAGCGTCCGTCGGGACGCGGGATCGGCCGGGGTTTTCCTTCGTCGTCGATCGCCACATAGGTGATCGAGGCTTCGGTCACTTTCACATAGACGCCCTGCGCCCGAAAGCGTTCGGCGTAGACCTCCACCTGCACCGTGACCGAGGTGCGCCCGATGCGCGTCAGCGAGGCGAACAGCGACAGGATGTCGCCCACCCGCACCGGCTGCTTGAAGATGAACTGGTTCACCGCCACGGTGGCCTGGCGGCCCTGGGTGTAGCGCGCCGGGATCACCGCACCAGCCAGATCGACCTGCGCCATGACCCAGCCGCCGAAGATATCGCCGTTGGCGTTGCAGTCGCCCGGCATCGGGATGACCTTGAGCACCAGCTCCTTGTCGGTGGGCAGGGCAACCCTGGGCAGGCTTGATTCGGTGGACATGGTCACAATCTGGGGTTGTTATCGCCATCGATTGTCCTCCATGCGCCGCGCCGCCGAACTCACCTCCCCCCATTCCTCACCCTCGGCAGCCGCCACACCCGTGGGCCAGCGCTCGGACTGGGACACGCTGCGCCGCCTCTTCCCCTACCTGTGGCAATACAAGTGGCGCGTGATGGCGGCGTTGGCCTTCATGATCGGCGCCAAGGTGGCCAACGTGGGTGTGCCGCTGCTGCTCAAGACCCTGGTGGACGCCATGAGCCCGAACGGCGGGCGCAACCCGATCGCCGGGGCGCCAGCCGTTCTGCAGGCGGTGCTGGTGGTGCCGCTGGCCCTGGTGATCGCCTATGGCCTGCTGCGTCTGTCCACCTCGCTGTTCGCCGAGCTGCGCGAGCTGATCTTCGCCAAGGCGACGGAGGGCGCGGCGCGCAGCATCTCGCTGGAGGTGTTCCGCCACCTGCATGCTCTGAGCCTGCGCTTTCACCTGGAGCGCCAGACCGGCGGCATGACGCGCGACATCGAACGCGGCACCCGCGGCGTGCATTCGCTGATCTCGTATTCGCTCTACAGCATCATTCCCACGCTGATCGAGGTGACGCTGGTGCTCACCCTGCTGGCGGTCAAGTTCGACGTGTGGTTTGCCTGGATCACCATCATCGCGCTGGTGTTCTACGTGACCTTCACGGTCACCATCACCGAATGGCGCACCAAGTTCCGCAAGCAGATGAACGAGCTCGACTCCACGGCGCACAGCCGTGCCATCGACTCGCTGCTGAACTACGAGACCGTCAAGTATTTCAACAACGAGGAGTTCGAGGCCAGCCGCTACGACCAGAGCCTGGAGCGCTACCGCCGCGCCGCGCTCAAGAGCCAGTCCACGCTGAGCCTGCTCAACACCGGGCAGCAGCTGATCATCGCGATCTCGCTGGTGGCCATGCTGTACCGCGCCACGCTGGGCGTGGTGGAGGGGCGCATGACGCTGGGCGACCTGGTGATGATCAATGCCTTCATGATCCAGCTCTACATACCGCTCGGGTTCCTGGGCGTGTTGTACCGCGAGATCAAGCAAAGCCTGACCGACCTGGACAAGATGTTCCGCCTGATGGAGAAGGAGCGCGAGATCGCCGACCGCGCGGGCGCCGGCCCGCTGCTGATCAGCGGCGCACCCACGGTGCGTTTCGAGCATGTCTTCTTTGCCTACGACACCGGCAAGCAGGGGGGAGTGGCGGGGCGCCCGATCCTGCAGGACGTGAGTTTCGAGATCCCGGCCGGCAAGACGGTGGCGGTGGTCGGCCCGTCGGGCGCCGGCAAGTCGACCCTGTCGCGCCTGCTGTTTCGCTTCTACGACGTGCAGCAGGGCCGCATCACCATCGACGGGCAGGACGTCAAGGACGTGACCCAGACCAGCGTGCGCCGCGCGATCGGCATCGTGCCCCAGGACACGGTGCTGTTCAACGACACGATCGAATACAACATCGCCTACGGCAGCCCGGGCGCCACCCATGCGCAGGTGGAGGAGGCGGCCCGGGCCGCCCGTATCCACGACTTCATCGCCAGCACGCCGGCCGGTTACGGGGCGATGGTCGGTGAACGCGGGCTCAAGCTGTCGGGTGGCGAAAAGCAGCGCGTGGCGATCGCGCGCACCCTGCTCAAGAACCCGCCGATCCTGATCTTCGACGAAGCCACCAGTGCGCTGGATTCCGCCAACGAACGCGCCATCCAGGCCGAACTGCAGAGCGTGGCGCAGAACAAGACCACCCTGGTGATTGCCCACCGCTTATCCACCGTGGTGGACGCCCACGAGATCCTGGTGATGGAGGCCGGGCGTGTCGTGGAGCGCGGCTCGCACGCGCAGTTGCTGGCGCTCGACGGCCAATACGCCCGGATGTGGGCGATGCAGCAGGCGGGAGAGTAGCGCGCGTAGGTGAAATCACCGGCCCGCGTGAGGCGCTACAGGGTCTTGAGGAACTCCAGCAGCGCATCCTTGTCCGGATCGCTCAGATCCGAGCCATACAGGTGCCCGGCATTGCTGTTGCCAACGGCGGACGTGTCGTAGGTGTAGAACTCGCCACAGATGCCCTTGCCGGTATCGGCGACCGGCTCCGACACGAACCCGAGGTTCTTCCAGTCGTAGACGTCATTGCCCCGGCAGAACTTCTTCGGCCTCAGCGCTGCGTCGTTGAGCAGGTCGCGCAGGGTCGGCACGGACCCGTTGTGCAGGTAGGGCGCACGCAGCCAGATGCCGTCCAGCAGGGTGTTGACATACCCCTGCTGGGTCTTGAAGTGGCGCATCTTCCACTGCCTGGTTTCCAGCTGGTTGAGGCCGCGGACGAGCTCCGGCGGGAAATCCTTGAGCCGCTCGGTGTCGGTGCCGAGATCCTCGATCGGCTCGACCCGGCCGATACGCAGGCCGTCCGGCGCATGGCAATTGGCACAACGATGGCGGAACAGTACTTCACCGCGCTGCGCGAGGTCCAGGCGGATGCGGTCGGTCTTGTTGTAGCGGTATTCCCAGGGAATCCGATCCTCGTAGCGCGGCGGCAGCAGCCCTTCGAGGTAGGTGGCGATGCGGTTCAGGCGCGGAAAATCGAGGTAGTCGATCCGGCTGCCGATCACGGCCAGGGCGGACACGATGTTGCGTTCTTCCAGCACATCAGTATTGCCGTCCCAGTGCATCTGCATGCCCACGCGCGCTTTCTGGTTCCAGACCGCCGGGAAATCGACGATGCCCTGGACCCGCGTGCGCTGGGGCGGAATGGCATACAAGCGCTTGTACACCGCCCAGGTGTCGACCCGCCCCGGGCCGAAGGACAACAGCCGATCCGGGTTGCTGGTGGAGATGAAGTCGAAATAGGCTTTCTCCCGCATCGCGAGAACCCGGGGGATCAGCGGAATCGCCAGATAGCGGTAGACCAGGCGCTGGAACAGGTCGAGCTCGACGCCTTGTTTGCGTGTCTCCTTGTCCACGGCAGCCATCACGGCGTCGGCGTTGAATCGATCGCTCTTCATCGACGCGAACATATAAAGGAAAAACTGCTCGATGTTGATCGTGTTGCCGGTGCCGCCCAGCACGACCTGGGGCGCCTCCTGCGGGCTGGTGCGGATCGTCGAGAGGTGGCAGAAGGCGCAATTCACGCCGACGAAGTCGATGCCGAACACGGTGCGCTTGGAAAAGCCGATCGGCCGCGCAAACACCGTCTGCCCCTCCTTGAATCCGTCCGGCCGCGGCATGGTCGCCTCCGTCACCAGCCCGAACGCGTCGAGGCCTTTCTTGCCGTTCCTGGGTCCGCGCCCGTCGGCGATGGCGTCGGCGGGTGGAACCAGGTCGGGCAATACCTTCCAGATCCAGTAGGGAACCGGCGCCATCGCGAACGGATGGTCGGAGCCCATCGAGCCGTACTTGTATTCGGTTGCGGTATCGGAGAAATCCTCCGGAACACCGAATCGGCTGCTCCATGCGGCGTACGCCGCGATCAGGACGGCGATGATCGCGAGGAACCACCAGAAACGCTTGCGCGCGGGGTGGACTGCGTTGCCAGATGCCGTGGCCGGGGGGAGTCTAGGCATTGATATTCACCTTTAAAACTTCGGGGTACATCTTCCACACCGCCCAGGGCTGCTGCTCCATCGACACCTGCAGGGCCTGCAGATTGCGATTGAGCTCGCCAAAGGCCGCCTTTGCGCGCTCGTCCAGCGCCAGGTAGGCGAAATCATGGATCAGCAGGCGCCGGCTCACATTCAGGTTGTAGTTGGCGTTGACCAGCCGCTGGTAGACGTCCAGCGGCTCGCGCTGGCCGTTCTTGTAGATCCGCACCGGTTGGCGGTGGGTCCACAACTGGTAGTCCCACACGAAGCTGCCGAGCAGCTCGTGCTGGACGGTGACGAGGTACATGAAGCGCGCGATCAGGCGCGCCAGGCTGTCGAACGTGACGTCGTCGCGCGACACCGCAACGCCGTTCGGCGTCAGCGTGTTGAGCTCGTCGAGCCAGGCCAGTACGGCTGCGTCGTTGCGGATCAGCCGGGTGGCGGAGTCCTGCGCGGTGTTCGGGTAATACAGCTCCAGGTAATGTCTGGCGTGCGCGTGCAACACATCGAAGATGGCTTCGAGGTTGTCCTGCGTGGGTGTGTCAAACCCTTGCTGGCGCACCTGCCTGCGCCCGGCGTCTTGTTCCGGGTCGTTGACGACGATCGGGTACTCCCGGTAGGTGGCGTCGAACAGCTGGCACATGCCATCGAAACTCAGGCTGAAGATGGTTTCGAATTCGCCGCCCGGCAACATCTGCCCCCGGGTGACGATGTCGTTGCTCTGCTGGGTTCCATACATGTAGGGCCACAGCAGCCGGCACAGCGGGTGTGTGGCGGGCAGCCGGTTGCGTGTCGCAACGGCGAGCTGTGCGCCGCCGACCAGGTGGACCCAGTTGAAATGGCGCACCAGCGACAGATGGGTGGAGGCCGAACACAGCGCGATCTTCTTGGCCAGTTCCCAGCCCGGGTCCTGCGGCGTGGCCGAGCCCAGCGCGGTGTCGATCCGGAAAGCCTCCAGCGCGCGGCGCACCGGGTCGACCTTGAACAGCACCTTCGCGCCCAGCGTCTGCAGGCCCTCATGGTGCTCGAACTGCCCGAGCTGCATCAGATCCCACCGGTAGATGCCATCGCTTTCACGCTCTGTGTAGCAGGCGTAGGGGCCGCGCACCGCGAGCGAGCCGAGGTCCGGGCTGCCGAGAAACTCCGGTGGCAGTTCGGGGGCCGGATACCTGGTGCGGTGCAGCCAGGTGAACGCGGTTTTCAGCGCGCGTTGCGGATCGGCATCGATCGGTGGCAGGCCGGCCTGCATCGGGGAGAAGGCGTGGTACAGCCATACCTGGAACCGGTAGAGCAGCGTTTTCGACGCGACTTTCTCGTCAGGAGGGATCTGGTCCGGGTGGCAGACCAGGACGGCGTCGATCGGAAGGGCGGGCACCGCCTCGCGCAGGGGCACCGGCGTGATCATGCGGCCGGTGTCCACCGGGATGGGAATGTCCATCGGCCGGTTGAGGGCGATCTTGACCCATCCGAGCAGGTTCCAGAAGGTCTTTCGAATGAACCACATCATGATGGCTGTCTCCGGGAGCATGGGTGCCAGGACGGCAGGCCACAGGTGCTGGAGCGGGTGGTGGGCGTGTGCATGTCAAGCCCGCGCACGGTGGGCATCCCCGCGCCATGGATCAGCCGACAGCTCGCGGTCAGAGGCGCGCAGGGGGTGTCTTTCGGCAGACAGCACCGCGTCGGTGTCCCAGGGCTCGAAGCCATTGCGGATGTTGGCCAGGCCGGTGGCCGCAAGTTCGGGGTAATGGCGCAGGATCACGGTCTTGAAGTCCACGTCGTCGATCCAGCGCAGCCCCTCGGGCGTATAGACCTCCGCGGTGTAGTCGTCGGTGAAGAAGCGATCGGCCTGCAGGCGGCGTGTCGCGTTGAGCAGGAAGATGGAAAACATGGTTTCTCCGAATCCAAAGCCGGCAGGCCGATGCCCTTCCGCCAGCGTGCCGACCAGCAGGTCGAGTTTCTCCACATCGGCTGGATCCGGGCCGTACACCGACTTGAGCTTGCGTACGTCGTCGGCGGAGTCTGTCAAGTCCTCGAAAATGCGGATCGGATTGAGCCCCAGTTGCCGGCGGAACTCGTTGTAGCGCGGCACGCCGCGCTCACGGGCGCGCACGATGTCCACGCTGCCCATGTCGAAAAACGGGTTGCCCGGGATGCTGAGCTCCTGCATGAAACGCGGGTAGTTGTTGAGCACCAGCGCACCCGGGTGCTGCGTGCCAAAGGAGAACAGCAGATCGGCGATCGAAAAGCGGCTGGTGATCTTGCCGGAACCGGATTGGCGGCTCGCATGAAACGGCACCCGTTCGTCCGGCCCGGTGCCGTTGGTGCGGCGCAACGTGAGCGTCTCGGGCAGCAGCGAATGCAGCCGGTAGATCTCGACGAATTCCTCGGTCAGCCCGAATGCCCTGCCGTGCTTGTCGATCGGGTTGCCCACGACACCGCCCATCTCGGGATTGCGGACGTTGATGTCGGCCACCGTCTTGCGATCCTTGCCCTTGCGAAACACATTGGTGAGGCCGCCATACCAGTTCATGTTCACGCCGAAATTCAGCGCCGGGTTGGGCAGGATGGCCGGAGTCCATTCCACGGTGTGGATCTTGGCCATCACCGCCGCATTGATCAGGCGCGCCACGTTGAACAGGCGGTTGTCATCCCAGTCGGGGTATGCCGCAGCGAGGTGGTCGCAGATGGCGTTGTGTTCGCGCACGAACAGCGTATGCAACATCGACAGGCCGACCCACCAGTTGCGGGTGAAACCGGTCTCCTCGATGCCTTTGCGGTCCAGCGGCAGCCGGCCGTCCTCCTGCAGGCGCATCTTGCCGCCGGTCATGCTGCGCAGCCGGTCCTGCGTGGCCTGGTCGCTGCCGTAGATCTGCGAGCCGTCCCACCAGTGGGTCACCTCGTTGATCGAGCTGGCTGCGGCTTCCTCGCGACCACTCATGCGGGTCGGGTCGGCCTGCGTCTTGCCGATGAACATCTTGGTCTGCCAGTAGCGCGTTCGCGCCGGATCGTCCTCGGGCAGCGGGACCTCGATCACGTCGTTGTAGTGGATTTCGCCGTGGTTGATCCAGTCGCCGTTCATGAACTGGATCCATGCCGCTGCCAGCATGTTGAGAAAGGGCACCTCCTGCATCGCCGGCTCGCCATTGGGCTGGCTGGGTCGGGAGAACAGGGTGCGGCTGATCTCGCGCGGGTTGGGCGTGAGCAGTTGCGAGCCGGTTTCCGGCCGGATCGCCGCCAGCTCCACATTGCGCAGAAACCGGGTGCCGGCCGCGCCCTCCTTGGGGTCGGCCAGATTGTTCCAGCTGCCGTCCGCGGTACGGAAGTGGCTCGTACCGGGTGGCGGCTGCTGTCCTTCGTGCTGAAAACCCGTGAGCGTGCCTTGCGGATAACTGCTGCCCAGGTTGCGCGCGTTCAACCGGTCGCGCATATAGGCCAGTGTGAGGATTCCGAGCATCTGGGGCCGGTGGTACCAGTTGGTCCAGACCGCGTCGCGGTATCCGGCGACACGGCCCCAGGTGGTGGTGACGATATGCATCACGAAGGTGATGACCGCACCGAGCATGTCGCCGATCCAGATGCTCAGGCGTCCGGCCAAACCCGGCCCAGGCCCCGGCGGCAGTGGTTCGGGCAGGGCATTCGCGCGCAGGACGGGGCTGGCCAGCAAGACATCGCGATCGAAATAGTGCAGGTCTGGCACATGGACGTGAATGCCTGCCGTGGCGTTGGCGCTGGCGAGCGCATGCATCGCCTGCCAGTCGGCATTTGACGCGTCAAACAGCAGTGCGGCCGCGTAGTGCCGCTGTGCCGACTCGTACTGCTCATCCTGGAACAAAGCCAGCGCCAGCCGGGCGTGCAGCTTCCCGTCGGGCTGACGGGACAACTCGGCTTCCAGCAGCTCGATCGCGGCAGCGAAGTCACGATGCTCCAGGGCCTGCGTCGCCGCGCTGATGGCGGCGGCCGCTTTCGCAATGGTCAAGGTTGCAGCATTTTCGACAATCATCTTGGATTCCTCATCAGGGGGCCCTGCATCCGGCAGCGGTTCGGTCTCGGGCGCGGCGCCCAGGTAAGCCTGCTTGACATGGCGGGTGAAGTCCGTCATCGACCCGCCCTGCCACCCGGCGCACAGATCTTCCACGGTCTGCAGGCCGAGCATGCGGTAGCTCTCGGTCTGGGATTCGTCGAACCACTGCTTGCCCGTGCCCTCGTGCGGAAAGTCCGGGTGGCTGCGGCCGTAGTTGTCCACGTCGGGTGGTTCGTTGCCACACAGCATGGGTTTGAGGTAGAGCAGGGACCCGTCGCTCGCGCCCGGGTCGACCGCGGAATAACCGATGCGCGCCGCCGCACAACGCCGACTGCGCGTGCGCATCGCGCCCATGGCCGCGTCCGCGAATGTGACCGGAATTCCGAGGTCGATACGGATCTTGCGCAAGGCATTGCCAAGGCTCTCCATGTCGAAGTCGGGGTCGGCCCCGGCGTCGATCACCACGATGCAGCGGCAGCGCCGCAACACCATCTCGTACAGGCCCAGGTTCTCGAAATGACCGCCGTCAGAGAGGTACACATAGGGCGACTGGTTCGACGTGAGCCCGAACGCTTCCTTCAGCAGGCACATCATGGGCGAACGCGGCGAGGCGTGGGTAAAGCTGTGGTTGCCCGCCGCGCCCGGATTGCCGAGCCAGGACCCGAGGCGCGCGTTGAGCAGCGTCATGATGAATCCGCTTGCCGGTGACGAGTAGGAGCCCATGTTCGGGCTCGCAGCCGCGCCGGAGATGGCAACCGCCGTGCCCAGCGTGATCCCGCCCCGCCCGCCATACTGTGACGACGCCCGGTAACCCAGTTCGAAATTGCCGCAATGCAGGGGCGTGACGGTGAACGGCTGGGCCTTGCGTTGTTGCCATGCCAGACGGTTGGCTTGCACCAGATTCAAGGTGAGGTTGATGACGTGCAAGGGTTTTTGCGCAGGGTCCAGCGTATGCATCGCGAAATCGTCTCCCCGGGCAAACCCGGTGAACTTGTTCGCATTGCGCTTGGCGTTCGAGGCTCCGAGGTAGGCGCGGACCAGCCGCTCCCGGTACATCGCATGCAACGAAAACGTATTGATATTGACAAAGAGGGCCAACAGCCGACTCAGCAGCAGCAGCGAAGCTGCAAGTGCCAGAATCAGGTAGGGGTGGGCGCGGCTGAGCACGCCATAGTGGTCGTCCCAGTGCACTTTAGCGCGGGAGGCAGTGTTCACCACCATCTCCGGCCAGGCGGCGACATCCGGGAGCAGACGGGCGCCGGTCAACAGGAGATTGGTCACCAGAGTCAGCGTGACCGCCAGCGCCACGATGAACACCACGGGCGCCACCCGCACGGCAAGGGCTGCAGCGGACCAGGCGGCGCCTGGACGCGGTGTTCCACCGGCCGCGCCGCGTCCCAGCATTGCGCTGCCGAAGGCGCTGGCCCAGGCGCTGACCAGGCCCACTGCGGCCAGCGTACGCGGCACCCAGGATTGCCAGTCGACCACCCATTTCGGTGCGACCAGGACCGTGCCACACACGAACAGCCAAGCCAGGCAGAACATCAGCATGCCGGCTACGCTGCGTGACATCCACTCACGGTCTTCATCCTTCAGGAAGCGGCTGGACAGGCCGACGAACAGCACCGTGCCCAGCACATAACCCAGCAAGATTGCCGGCGGGCCGACCGTGACGTACGCGGGCCACGACAATTCACCGTCCGGGTTGGGGCTCCAGAGCAGGAAATTGGAGGTGACCCAGACTGCGAGGCCGGTTCCCGCCGCCATCATGAAGATGGCCAGCACCAAGGGGCTGAAAACCCGACGCGCGCGCGATCCCCGCTTGCTCACTAGCAGGAAAACCAGCCACGCCAGTGCACTGGGCACCAGTGCCGCGCGCAGCAGGTCACCCAGCCCGCTCTGGCTGTTGTAGCTGCTCCCCAGGAAATACAGGGAATCGACCGCGACGTACGCCAGGACCGTGCCCACCAGTGGCAGCAGCACATAGGTCAGGTAGTCGGCGCGGGTGTGGTCCGTATTGCCGACACCCGGCAGGTAGCGCAAGGTATTGAACAGGGCCATGGCGAACAGGCTGCCACTGAGCAGCGGCAGGCCCAGATGCACTTCCCATGCTTCGCTGAAGACATCGAGTCTTGGGTCGTCGTAGTGCGGCATGGCAGGTGGAGACCCGGCAAAAATGACATCGCCGAACCAGAACTCCGGCAGCGCCAGCACCGACAGGTAGAGCCGCGGCAGCAACAGCGCCGCCATCAGCATGGGCAACAGAACCGCCCAGTTCAGCAGCAGGTTGCGCACCATGGTGGCGACCAGCGTCCAGGTGTCGGCAGACAGGAGGCCGACCTTTGGCGACATGTAGCTGTTGTAGTCGCGCAGGTGCTCGATCGGGTCGGGCGTGTCGCCGTGTGCAGCCGGCTGCCCCGATTCAGGTGGTCGCGCATTCGGACACAGGGCCGGCGTAATGTTCTCGAGTCCGCCGGCGCGGTTCGACCAGGCAGTCAGCCAACTGCCGATAAACCCTCCGCCCGACACCGTCGACAGGTAGTCGAAGCGCGGCAGAACGCCGTGTTGCGCCAGCCCCTGGATCGCGCCGAGCGCGAAGGTGGCGCTGCGAATGCCTCCGCCCGAGATGCACAACGCGCTGAACGGCTGTGCCTGCGCATGCGCCTTGGCGAACAGCTCCCGGGTGTCGGGGCAGGAAAAGTCCGCGCCGGGGCGCAGAGACTGGTACTCCGCTGCGAGCACTTCCTTGAGCGGAATCGGGCCGGGGTCAGGCATTGTGGATATCACCATGGCCTTGGGCCGAAGCCGGCAAGGCACTACTTTTTGCACCGTTGGCGGCGCTATCGATTACCCTGAATGCACGCTGGAATCTACCAGACTTCTGCCGCGTTGCGGTCAACTGCTTGTTCGCGCGGCGTGGCCTGCCGTGGCGCCATGCGGCGGGCCGCCCGCGTCAGCTCGCCGACTCCTGCAGCACGGCGTAGGCTGCACGCGCCTGCACCAGATCGTTGGTGGCTTGCACCGCTTCGAGCGCACCGATCGCGTGCACATAACGCTCCCGCGCCGAGACGGCATCCGGGGCGGATCGGGCGCCAAGACGCGCCTGGCAATGCAGCGCCATGGCCAGAAACACGCAGGCGCCTTTCTGGAGGAACACGTCACGGGCGCGCTCCACCAGCGCGGCATCGGACAGCCTGTCGCCCATCTCGAGCCTGGTGCGTGCAGCTTCGATCGGGAAGTCGTACTGTTCGGCCAGGCGCAGGCTCTCACGCCAGTGCGTCTGCGCTGAGGATACGTTCCCCGCGAGCCACTGCGCCGTGCCGTGCAGCCGCAACGCCTGCGGCAGCCACAGGGGCATGTGGCGCGCGCAGCCCAGCGCATCGCGCGTGGAACGCCGGGCATCGGCCAACGCCTGGGGGCGTGCCGTGCCGTCCGCACGCTCCGCTATGGCCAAGGTGCAGGTGGCGACCGCGGTGAGAACCTCGATCTTGTCGAACGGCTTGTCGAACTGCTCCGTCCGGATCACTTGCAGCGCCTCGTCGAGCGCGGCCAGGCCCTCGTTGGCCTTACCCTGCAGCACCAGGCATTTGCCGAGCAGCGACTTCTGGTACAGGAAGTTGTCCCAGGCGGGAATCGCAGCCGCCATGGCGATGCCCTGGCGCAGGTTGGCTACCGCGACATCGAGCGGTCCGGTTGCCAATTCGGCGTAACCACGAATCTGAAAACCCCAGCTCGCAAGCTGAGGATCCGCCGCATCCTGGCCGGACTGCATGAGCTCGGCCGCCATGGCCGCGGTCTGCGGCAAGTCGCCCCGGAAATTGACCACCAGCGAACGCATGAGCGTCGCGCCGCCGGAGCGGTGGAGGTCCCCGGCATCGCGGTAGCCGGTCACCGCCTTGCCCAGGTTCGCATCACAGGCGTCCCAGCGCCCATCGTACAGATCGAGGAACCCCATGGCGAAAATGGCGAACGCGATGGCAGACGGGTTGTTCGTCTGCTGGGCGACTTCTGCCGCCCGCACGTGGTACCTGCGTGACAGACGCAATGCGTCGAAGGTCATGAAACCGAAGCCCAGGCTGGTCAGGCCCCTGGCCTCGGCCACGGCATAGTGGCTTTTCTCGCCGGCATGCAGCTCCAGCAGGCAGTCGAGCAGCATGCGCTCCTTGTCGAGAAAATAGTCCATCCACGACATGAAGTGGCAGATGGTGGAGATCTCGGTGGCGGACTCCAGGTCGAGTTCGCGCCTGGCCGGCACACCCAGCCATTGCCGGGCCCGCCGCATCAGGTGGGCGCCGAGTTGCACTGCGATCGCGCGCCGTACACCCCAGCGCGAGGTGGGGTAGTTAAGCCCCAGCGGCGACAGCGCGCGCCTGAACTGCTCCAGCGCCCGCTCGTATTGCCCGGTGCCGTACAGCGCCGCGCCGACCTTGCGCGCCAGTGCAGCGCGCTGCAAGGGGCGCAGCTTGTCGCCAAAGGCCTTGAGGTACTCGGTTTCCGCGAGGCGGAAGTGCTCCAGCGCTTCCGTGTCGGCGGCCATTTTTCCAGCCTGGTCACCGGCCTTGAACAGGTACTCCTGGGCCTTGTCACTGTCCTGGGCGCAGGTGTAGTGGTGCGCCAGCAGACTGGTGAACTCGTCGATCCGGTCCTCGAACAGCATTTCGATCGCCTGCGCTACCCGCCGGTGGATCGCGCGCCGGTTCTCGGCCAGGATGCTGCCGTAGGCCGCCTCCTGAACCAGCGCGTGCTTGAACATGTACTCGATCTCCGGCACCAGTTGGCGCTGGCGGATCAGCTCGGCGTGCTCCAGTTCGGCCAGGCTGTTGCCAAGGTTGGGTTGCGCCTTGCTGATTACCTCCAGCACCCGGTTGAAAAAACTCCGGCCAATGACCGATGCCAGCTTCAAGGCGTGCTTGACGTCATCTTCCAGCCGGTCGATGCGCGCCAGAATCAGGCCCTGGATGGTGTCGGGAAGCTGGACCTGGTTGATCTGGTCGACCTGTTTGACCAGCTGCAGGGACTGGTCCCGGGCATCGCGTACAAGAACGCCGTCGGTCACCAGCGAACGAATCACCTCTTCCATGAAGAGGGGATTGCCATCGGTCTTGCGCAGGATCTGCTGGCGCAACGCGGCCGGAAGATCCAGCGCACCGATCAGGTTGGCGATCAGTTCCGTGCTGTGTTGCTCCGTCAGCGGCGACAACTCGACCTCTCGAATACGCCTGCCAGGCTGGGCCGACGCGAACTGGCGCACGCGCGCACTCGGCCCGGTCGGATCCGGGCGGGTGGCGAACAGGGCCAGCATCGGGGTACTGTCCGTCAACGGCAACAGATGCTCGACCAGTTCGATCGACGATTGGTCAGCCCAGTGCCAGTCCTCCAGCAGCAACACGACCGGCTTCTGGCGCGCCAGATGCTCGAACAACTGCCGCATGCTCAGAAACACCTGGCGCCGCAGGCCCGGGCCATCGAGGTACTTCACGCGTTCTTCGTGTTCCGGCGGCAGCCGCAGCGCGAGCAGCGGGGCCAGGTAGGGCAGCACCTCGGGCGTACGCTCGGCGAACAGGGCCGTCACCCCCCGCTCCAGCTTGTGCCAGCTGTCCTCTTCCGTATCGTCGTCGCCGATGCCGAAGTAGTCCTTGAGGATCTCGATGAACGGCAGGTAGCTCAGGCTGCGCCCGTAAGAGACGGAGCGCCCCTCGAGCCAGAGGATGCCTGCGGCGGAAAGCCGGCGCCTGACCTCTGACACCAGCCGCGACTTGCCAGCACCCGGCTCGCCCGACAGGATCAGGGTCCCGCCTTCGCCGCGGCCCAGTTCGATCAGCAGTTCCTCGAGCGACGCCACCTCCTGGTCACGCCCCACCAACGGCGAGCCGATACCCATGCGCCGGGCACGCGACTCGCTTTCTTCGCGCGGGCGCGCCTTGATAGGGTCGAACACCGCGACCGGCTCCCTGATGCCCTTGAGCACCCGCTTGCCGAGTGCGGCGAACTCGAAATACGGTCTCCCCGCGACATAGATGGCTTCGTTGACGAGAACCTGCCCGGGTTGCGCCTGCTGTTGCAGGCGGGCGGCGATGTGCGTGGTGTCGCCATTCGCCGTGTAGTCCATGCGCAGGTTGTCGCCGATCGCCCCGACCACCACCATCCCGGTGTTCAAACCCATGCGCAGCCGGACTTCGCCCAGCGACGAGGAGTCGCCTTGCGCGGCCTCTTTCAGTTTCTGGCGGATCGCCAGCGCGCACAACAAGGCGCGTCGCACGTGGTCCTCGTGGGCCACTGGCGCGCCGAACAGGGCCATGAAACCATCTCCCAGGAACTGATTGATGGTGCCTTCCACGCGATGGACCTCCGCCAGCGCCAGCTCGAACATGCTGTTGAGCAACTTGTGCATGGCATCGGCGCCCAGGCGTTGCGCCAGATCAGTCGAATTCACCATGTCGCAGAACAGGACCGTGACCTGCTTGCGCTCGCCCTCCATGGCGGATGCGGATGTCAGGATCTTCTGGGTCAGGTGGGCCGGCGTATAGGCACGCGGTTCGGCATGCAGCGCCCCGGGCAGGGTGCGTTCCTGCATTGACGCCCCGCAGCCGTCGCAAAAGCGGTTGTCCGGAGCATTGTCGGCCCCGCAGGAGCCACACGTGAGCCGTAGCGCGTGGCCACACGCGCCGCAAAAACGTGCGGCCCCATGGTTCTCATGTTGGCACAACCGACACTGCATTGAACACTCCAGGGCGCGTGCGCACATCTCGACATCGGATGAACCGCGCGGGCCATTGTCGCCACAGACCGGTCGGTATTCAAGTCGGATCGCAAGCTGTGGCAAGGCCGCAGCCCGCGGGCGCGAACCGGGTGCCAGCAGTTCCCTGGCCTGGAGGCGGTGTCAGGAGCTGAACAGGAATTTGTGTCGCAAGTGTTTGATATCAAATGACTTATCTATTCGTTGCGCAGATCGTACCCGCCAGCATACCCGCTGAACATTTGGCTGCGTGTGATGCACTTCGCGCAACGCAGAACGCACCGGCCTATCAGCCTTCGGCCACCTCGGCGAACAACTGGGCCGCTGTCACTGTCAATGCGACGCTGGCCAGTTCCACGGCCTCGCCATGGCCGAACGGATGCAGAACCCACAAACCATCGGCACCTTTGCGGTAACAGTCCGTGGCGCGCGTATCCAGATCCACGAGCACGTATTCCTCCAGGCTTGGCAGTGCGCGGTAGTGACTGAACTTCAGCCCGCGGTCGTACGCCGCCGTCGTTGGCGAGAGCACTTCCACGATCAGCTTGGGTTCAGTCTTGACCATCGCGCTGGCCTGGTCCAGTGCACTGCAGGTCACCAGCACGTCGGGGTAGAAATAGCTGTTGGCAGCGGCCACATGCAGGCGCATGTCGCTCATGTAGGTGCGGCAGGGGCTGCCGCTCAGGTGCTGGCGCAGGCCAAATGCCAGATTCATCGCCACCGTGACGTGCCGATCTTCCGCGCCGGCCATGGCGAATACCTCGCCGTCGATGTATTCGTGGCGTTCGGGTTGCGCGGCCTCCCAGGCCAGGTAGTCGGCGGTGGAAAAAATGGGGGTCTGTGCGGCGCGTCCCATGGCCCGGTCCTTGTTGGTATGGAAGTGCCCATTATGGAGGTGACGCGTGGGACATGCCAGTCAGTCTGCCCACGTGTCCTACCCGCTGAACATCCGGCTGCGTGTGGAAACCTTCGCGCAGCGCAGACTATGCCGGCAGCGATTGCTCGGTCTATGCCAACTGGGCCACCAACGTGTCCCTCGGCGCCACGATCAAATGCGTCTTGGCAGCCCCCACCCCCTTGCTGTTCTTGC
>JANMZX010000231.1:0-1925 GCA_031383745.1 Rhodoferax sp.
CTGCCGCCGATCCTGCGCCACGGCACGCCGGAACTCCAACGCGAAATCATCCCGCCGGTGCTGCGGGGCGAGAAGATCGCCGCGCTGGCCATCACCGAACCGGGCGGCGGGTCCGACGTGGCATCGCTGCGCACCACCGCCCGGCTCGACGGCGATGAATGGGTGATCGACGGCGAGAAGACCTTCATCACCTCCGGCATGCGGGCCGACTTCATCACCGTGGCCGTGCGTACCGGCGACGACGAACTGGGCGAGGCCGGTTCGAACGCCGCTCTGGCAGGCCCGCGCGGCGCCCGCGGCGTGTCGCTGATCGTGGTGCCGGGCGAGAGCAAGGGCCTGACACGCACGCGGCTGGACAAGATGGGCTGGCATTGCTCCGATACCGCGCAGCTGCATTTCGACGGCGTGCGTGTGCCGGCGCGTTACCTGGTCGGCGCAGCCGGGCAGGGCTTCAAGATCATCATGTCGAACTTCAACGCCGAGCGCCTGGGCATGTCGGTGGCCTCGCTCGGTTATGCGATGGCCTGTTACGACGAGGCGCTGGAGTGGGCGCGCCAGCGCAAGACCTTCGGCCAGGCGCTGGTGGAGCACCAGGTGATCCGCCACAAGCTGATGGACATGCAGATGCGCATCGGCTCGACGCAGGCCTGGGTCGATACCTTGTCCGACCGCGCCGATGCCGGCGAGGCACTGGCCGGCGGCGAGACCACCGCCCACTGGGTGGCGCAGGTCTGCCTGCTCAAGAACCACGCCACCCAGACCATGCAGTTCTGTGCCGACCAGGCGGTGCAGATCCTGGGTGGCATGGGTTTCATGCGCGGCACGCGCAGCGAGCGCATCTACCGCGAGGTCAAGGTCATGATGATCGGCGGTGGCTCGGAGGAGATCATGAAGGAACTCGCCGCGCGCCAGCTCGGGTTATGACGCGCTCCCGCCACACCGCAGCGGCTGCGCCGGTCGAGTTCGAACCCGAGTTCATAGCGGGGCTGAAGAAGATCTTCGAGGAGATGGTGGTCTTCAACCAGTTCCTCGGCCTCAAGGTCACCAGCGTCAGCCCCGAGCGTGTCAGCGCACGTATCGCCATGCGGCCCGAACTCGTGGGCCACTACGGCTACAACCGGGCCCACGGCGGTGTGATCAGCGCCGGGCTGGACAACATCGGTGCGCTGGCGGTGATGGCCGCCATCGGTGCGCGCCACATGGACGAACCGCCAGCCCAGCGCCTGCTGCGCTTCTCCAAACTCGGCACCATCGACCTGCGGGTCGACTACCTGCGCCAGGGCATCAGCGAGCACTTCGACCTGCACGGGCAGGTGATGCGCCTGGGCTCGCGCGTGGCGTCCACACGCATGGAGTTCTACGGGGCGGACGGGCAGCTGATGTCGACGGGGGCGGCGGCGTACATGGTGTCGTGAGCAGTGAGTCGCCGGCCGCAGCAAGCTCAGGCGGCACTTGGCCACTTGATCTCGACCTTGCGATTGTGTGCAAGGCAATCCCTTAGGTAGAGGTTGATGAGGCTCTGATACGGTACGCCCGCCTCCGTGGCCATGGCTTTGAAGTACTGCACCACATCCTCGGACAGTCGCATGGTGACTGACTTCTTGAGCTTGGAGGCGTAGGGGTTCGGCCGCGCCTTCATCTTCGACAAATCGTATTCAGCTTTCATGTCATTCGCCTCGGTAGTGCTGGGCTTCGGCCTCTGTAGCCTTGCGGGCAGAGATGATCCGGATCACGTCGCCGTCTTCTCGCTCGCAGTGACATACCAGGAGAAGCCTTGCGTCTGAACTCATGCCCAGCAAAAGGAATCGATCCTCGCCAACAGAGTTCTGCTCGTCGAAAAATTGCACTGCAAAGTCGTCGTAGAAGACGCTCTTGGCCGCCTCGAAGGTGACCTTGTGCTTCCTGGCGTTCGACACTGCCTTGAC
>JANMZX010000252.1:0-15456 GCA_031383745.1 Rhodoferax sp.
TGGGCCATCAGCGCCCAGACGCCGGCATGCGCGTATTGCCCGCCGTTCTCGCGCACGCCGGGCGGATAGGCCTGGATGTAGCCGGCGCTCGGGCTGGCGTGCACCAATGGCGGGTCGAGCAGCTTGACAAGGCCGGACGCCTTGTCCATCAGCAGGTCCTGCGCCGCGGCCATCGCCTGGCGCTGCATGTCCAGTGGGGCCACGCCGGACAGCACCGCCCAGGCCTGTGCGATCAGGTCGATGCGCGCCTCCGGGTTGGCGGCCGCCCCCAGGGGCTGGCCATCGTCGAAAAACGCGCGCTTGAACCACTGCCCGTCCCAGGCCGGACCCAGCAGGGCGGCGGCCCAGCCGCGCGCAGCGTCGCCCCAGCGCTGCGCCCGATCCAGTTCACCGCGCGCGTGTGCCAGCGGCGCATAGTCCGCCACCAGCCGGCACAGGAACCAGCCCAGCCAGACCGACTCGCCCCGGCCCTGGATGCCGACCCGGTTCATGCCGTCGTTCCAGTCGCCGCTGCCCATCAGGGGCAGGCCGTGCACCCCGACGCGCAGGCTGCGGTCGATGGCGCGCGCACCGTGTTCGTAGACCGACGCCCGTGCGGTGCTGGCGGCCGGCGTGAAATACGCGTCCTCGGCGCCCGCGGGAATGTCGATGCCGTCAAGAAAGGCCACCGCCTCGTCCAGCAGCGCTGCGTCGCCGGTGGCACGCAGGTACACCACGGTGGCATGCGGCAACCACAACAGGTCGTCCGAGAAATGGGTGCGCACGCCGGCGCCCAGGGGCGCATGCCACCAGTGCTGCACGTCGCCCTGCGCGAACTGGCGCGAGGCGCACACCACGATCTGCGCGCGCAGCATCTGCGGCGCTGCCCAGGCCAGGGCCATCGCGTCCTGCAGCTGGTCGCGAAAGCCGGTGGCGCCCCCGGCCTGGTAGAAACCGGCCTTGGCCCACAGGCGGCAGGTCACCGCCTGGTACAGCAGCCAGCGGTTGACCATCACGTCGAACAGCGGGTCGGGTGTCTTCACGGTGCTGGCCCCCAGCAGCCCATCCCATTGCGCGCGCGCCGCGTCGATGCGCTGTGTGGCCGTGACCGGCAGCGCCTCGGCCGCCAGCGCACGGGCGCCCGCCGGGCTGTCGGCATAGCCCAGCAGGAACACATACTCCGCGGCCTGGCCCTCGCCCAGCGTCAGGCGGGCTGAGAGCGCCGCGCACGGGTCCAGGCCCGCCCCGCCGACCTGCGCCAGCTGGCGTGGCAGCACCAGCCGGCCATCGGCGTCGAAGAACTCCCTGCGGTCGCAGGTCCACTGCGGCAGCTCCCCCGGCGGCCCCGCGAGCGCGAAGAACGCCGTACCCCCTCCGAACCCGCCGGACTGCTCGCGCTGCGTGCAATACAGCACCGAGGCACTGCCCGCGAATGCCTGCGCGGCATGGGTGGTGGCGCGGTCGCTGCGCATGCCGCCCATCATCCATTCGACCAGGCCCACGACGCGCAGGTGCTGGGTCTGCGGGCCGCGGTTGGCCAGGCGCACGCGCAACTGCTTGACGGAGGCGCCGGCGTCGACGACCCAGGAGGCCTTGACCTCCAGGTCGCCGCGCCGGTGACGGATGACCGTCGCGCCCTGTCCGTGCGCCACGTGGTAGGCCACCTGCGGGTCGCCATGGGCCCCTGGCGACACACTCCAGGCCTGGCGGGTGCGGCGGTCCTGCAGCAGCAGCCATTCGCACGGCGGGTCGCCGACCGGGTCGTTGGACCAGGGCGTCAGCTGCATCAGCCGGCTGTTGACGGCCCAGGTGTAGCCGCCCCCCGCCTCGGACACCTGGGTGCCGAAACCCGGATTGGCGAGCACGTTGATCCACGGCCGCAGGGGCTGCAACCGGGCATGCACGTCGAAGCGGAAATCACCCGACTCCGCTGAAAAGCTGCCGGTTGGCGCCGGCACGGCCGCCACACCGGCCGGTGCGACCGCCACCACGGCGAGGTCCTGCGCCAGGCGCGTCGCGGCGGCAGTGGCGTGTGCATCAGCCCACTCCTGCACATGGTGGGCCAGCGGTCGGCCGTCGGCAGTGAAACGCAGACGCGCCAGGTTCTTGAGGGTCGCCATCTCGTCCGTGGAGACCTCGTCGGAGCGCAGCACATGCATGGCGGTCGCCGACGGGCCCAGCGCACCAGCCTGCGCGGCGCTGTCGGCCGCGTGGCGGTCGCGCAGGGCCGCCAACTCCTGCTGCAGCGCCATCAGGTACGAAGCCGGCTCGGCGTTCACCACCACCAGGTCGCAGGCCACCCCGCCCCACGACCACCAGCGCAAGGCATGTGCCAGTGTGCGCAGCAGGCCCAGCCCTGGCAGCGTGGCCGCCGACACGAGGATCAGCGGGCGATCGCCCGAGATGCCGAATCGCCACAACAGGCGCCGGTCGCAGACGTCGGCCAGTGTCGGGCGGTTGCGTTGCAGGGTCGATACCAGCGCCGTGGTGAGGGTCTGGTAGGCGGCGAAGTTCTCGCTGCTGGTGCGCAGTTCACGCAGGCGGATGCCGGTCAGTGTGGCCGACATCAGCGACGCGCGACGCACATGGATCGGCTGGCGGTATTTGTCGACCACCGCGTGCAGCGTGGCGCTGTTGTCGCCGGCGGCGGTGGCAAACGTGAGGCGGGCGCTGGCGTGCGGCGGTATGCGCAGGCGCACTGCCAGCACACACACCGGGTCCAGCCCGGTGTCGAGCGCCACCTCGGCCGCACTGGCATCGTCGGGCACGTCTTCGAGCAGCGCCAGCGGCTGGCCCACCGTGTGGTTGCGCCCGAGCCAGCGCTGGCGGTCGGTCTGCACCTGCACACCGGTGATCCCGGCCTGCACGTCGACCAGGAAGTGGGCCATGTGCATGGTGCGCTCGCTGTCCAGCCGCGGCGTGCGTGCAAACACCAGCGCCTGGTGCGCCGGCTGCCATGACGCGCGCACGAACAGGTTGCCGAACACCGGGTGCGACTCGTCCGCGCGCGGATCGGCCAGCGTCACCTCGAAAGCCGACAGCAGTTCGAGTTCCAGTTCGTCGTCGCCCGGGTTGCGCAGCTCGACCTGCCGGAACTCGATATCGTCCTCCGGGCTGATCCAGACCGTGGTGCGGGCCTGCAAGTCCGGCCAGCCGGCGTCGAAACACACGCGGTCGGCATGGAATTCGGTGGTGTAGCGGGCATCCGGGTCGGCCGCCGGATGCCGGGTGATGGACACCAGCGGCGCACGCCCAGCCACCAGCCCACCCTGGGGCCGGCGCAGGTACACGAAGCTGCCCCAGGCATCGCGCAGCGCATCGTCGCGCGTGCGGTTGATGCCGACGCGCCCCCAGCTGCTGCTGCCCGCGCCCTGGGGCCGCAGCGTGACGCTGTAGCGCCCGTTGGACAACACATGGGTGGGCTGCGGCGCGCCGCTCTCGGTGGCCACGTCGCGCAGCTGACCGGTGCGCCGGCGTTGCAGGGCCTTGGGCGGCGGGCCCTCCGCCGGCGCGAAGGACATGGAGATCTCGCGCGGCGCGCGTTCCTGCAGCAGCGAGGCCACGGCCTCGATGCGCGGGTTGGCCATGCCCCAGCGCTGCGCGATGCCATCGAACAGCACATTGGCCAGGGCCACGATGGTCATGCCCTGGTGGTGCGCCATGTAGGTGGCCACCGGGGTAAACGGGTCGCTGCCGCTGCGCCGCGCCGGCGAGAAGTCCAGCGCCTCCATGAAGCCCAATTCGGTGCGCGCGCCCAGGGCCTGCAGCGCCGCAAAGTTGTGCAGCGCAGTCTGCGGCGCGATCTGGGCCGCCAGCGCGGTGGCATAGGGCGCCACCACCAGCTCGTCGGGCTGGGTGCGCCGCAACGCCAGCCGCGGCACGCCCTGCGCCGTGTACTGGTAGGCCAGCGTGTGGTCGCTGGCCGCATAGGCGCACTCCGACACGCCCCACGGCATGCCGTGGCGGCGCGCGAAATCCATCTGCTCGCACAGCGCCACCTCGCACGCGCCGCGCAGCACGCTGCCCTCGGGTTCGTCCAGCACCAGGGTGGGCATCAGGTATTCGAACATCGAGCCCGACCAGGACCGCAGCCCGGCCTGTGCGCCCAGCGCAAACGACGGGCGCCCGAGCGCCGCCCAATGGCGCACGGGCACGTCCCCACGGGCGATCGCCAGCAGGCTGGTCAGCCGCGACTCGGAAGCCAGCAGGTCGTAGAAGCCGGCATCGAGCTGCTGCTCGGCGACCCGGTAGCCGATGTGGAACAGGTGGCGCCGGGGGTGGTACAGGAAGCTGAAGTCCGCGCTCCAGCCGAGGTCTTCGCATTGCTGCGCCAGGCCTAGCAGCGCCGGTGCAACGGCACGGCCGTCCTGGGTCAGGGCAAGCTCGCGGCACGCCTGCGCCACCGCCAGCAGGTGGCCACACAGATTGCCACTGTCCACTGTCGACACGTAGGCCGGCGCCAGTGGCACGCAACTCTGGGTGTCGTACCAGTTCAGGAAGTGCCCGCGGTGGCGCTCCAGCCGCCCCAGTGTGGCCAGCGTCGCGCCCATGCGCTCCACGAGTTCGGGCACACCGATCCAGCCGAAGCGCCGTGCGCAGGCCACACTCAGCAGGTACAGGCCGATATTGGTCGGCGAGGTGCGGTGCGCCACCATGTCGTGCGGCGCGGTCTGCAGGTTGTCGGGCGGCAGGTGGTTGTCGCCGGCCACGACGCAGCGTTCGAACAGCCCCCAGGTATCGCGGGCGATGCCCTCGAGCGTGGCGCGGTCCTGCGCCGGAAGTACGGCATCGGCACGCGACGGGCGGCGCCGGCTGACCCACCAGATCCACACCGGCGTGGCCGCCCACAACAGGCACAGCGCCAGCGCCAGCGCCGGTACCGGCATGCCGGCGGCCAGCAGCGCCAGCTGCAACAGTGCGGCCACCACCGGCACCGTCCAGTGGGTGCGCAGCAACACCACCAGCAGCGTGCTGGCGCGTGCCTGCGCCGCCGCCGCGGTTGTCCATTGCAACAGGTGGCGCCGGCTGACCAGCATGCGGTAGAGCGCCCGCGTGATGGCATCCACCGACAGCAGTGTCTGGTGCAGCAGCAGGGCGAGGTGCCAGGCGGTGCTGCAGGCCACCCGCCACAGGTCCATGCCGGCTTCGCGGTAGAAGTGCCACTTGGCAATGTCGTCGCGGCTGGGAGAAAAGCCGGCCACCGCACCCATCAGGGGCCCGGCGCTGTAGGCCGCCAGCACCAGCGCCAGTGCGGCCCAGGGCGATACGCCCACGCCGCCCAGCGCCAGCAGCAGCAGCGCCAGCGACATCGGCGCCACCAGCGAGCGGCGCAGGTTGTCGAACATCTTCCAGCGGTTGATCGCGCGCATCGGGTAACGCCGGGGCTGCAGCAGGAACGGCAGCAGCTGCCAGTCGCCGCGCGTCCAGCGGTGCACGCGCGACGCGGCCACGTCGGCATGGAACGGGGCGTCCTCGATCAGTGTGATGTCGGTGGTCGCGGCGCACCGCGCGATCGACCCTTCCAGCAGGTCGTGGCTCAGTACCCGCCCCTGCGGCAGGCGGCCCGACAGGACCGCGTGCACCGCCTGCACCTGCAGCAGCCCCTTGCCGGTGAAGGTGCCCTCCGCGAACAGGTCCTGGTAGACCTCGGACGTGGCAGCGCTGTAGGGGTCGGTGCCACATTGCCCGGAGAACAGCCAGTGGAACAGGGTCACTTCGGCGCCTTCGGGCAAGGGGGTCACCACCCGGGGCTGCAGGATGCCGTAACCCGCGACCACCCGGCGTCCGCCGGCATCCAGGCGCGGCTGGTTGTCGGGGTGGGCCGCCACACCGACCAGTTCGCGCAGACGGCCCGGTGGCAGCCGGGTGTCGCTGTCGAGCGTCAGCACGTACCGGGTGTGCGCGGCCATGCGCGATGTGCGCCCCAGGTCCAGGAACGGCCCTGGCTGGCCGGTGGCCAGCGCCTCCACCAGCGCTTCGAGCTTGCCACGCTTGCGCTCCCACCCGACCCAGCATTGCTCGGACTCGCTGTGCACGCGCGCCCGATGCAGCAGGATGAAGCGGGGCACATCGCCCGGCATCGGGTAGCGCTGGTTGAGTGCGTCGACCTGCGCCACGGCCTGGGCCAGCAGATCCGCATCGCCGGGCAACTGTGCCGTCGGGGCGTCGACCCAGTCGCTCAGGATGGCAAACTGCGCGCACGGCTCCGGGTTGGCGAGGTAATGCAGCTGCAGGCGGTGCGCCAGCTCGGTCGCGGCGGCAGCGCTGCCCAGCATCGCCGGCACCACCACCATCACGCGCTGTTCCGGCGGTATGCCGTCGGCCAGCGCCAGGCGGGCCAGGTGGCTGGGCTGCACCAGTTCGCTGATCAGGCGGTTGACCACTGCCACGACCGCCTCGGACGCCGGAAACAGCGCCAGCAGCCCGACACCCAGCGCCAGCCAGAAGCCGGCCGTGCCGGCCCCGTCCAGGGCGGGCAGAGACGGCAGCACCCAGTCCAGCAGACAGGCGGTTCCCAAGGTCAGGCTGGCCAGGTACAGGGGCAAGGCCAGCTGGCGCATCCTGAGCGCGCGCGGCCACAGCGCCGGCGCGTGCAGGCCGAGCCGGCGGTACAGCTCCCCGCGGCCACGCCCCTGCAGCCAGTGGCTGGCCGCAGCACTGGTCGCGTCGCCGGCCTGCATGCATGCCAGCAACTGCTGCGCCACCGCCGCCTCGCTGCACCCGGCGCGCCGCGCCAGTGCCTCGATCGCGTGCAAGGTCTGGTCGCGGGTGGTGGTGTGTTCCGCGGCGAACAGCGGCGAGCCCAGCATCAGGCCCATCAGGCTGCTGGTGCGCGCCACGATGTCCTGCCAATCGGCATCGCCGATCACCCGCAGCGAGGTCACCGCGTTGCTCACGCTCAGGTTGTCGGCCGCCTGGTCGGACGGCTGGCGCGCCTGCACCGCCGCAACGTCGGGCAGCGCCTGCTGCAACCAGCCGGTGTACAGCAGTTGCTCGCCGGCCTCCATGCCCAGCACGCGGTCCTGCAGGCGCAGCGCCATCTGCGCCAGGAACACCTGGCCCACGCCGCGCTCGTTGAGCAGCGCCAGCAACTGGTTGAGCTGGTGCAGCGAGTACGCCCCGAGCCGGTCGCAACACAGGTTGGCGACTTCACGGGCCGCCTTGTTGGTGGCCACGCGTTCGGCCAGGCGCCGCAGGTTCTCCACCAGCACCACCCGCAAGGTGGTCGACAGGGCCCAGAGCTCGCTCAGGTTGAGCGCACGCGTCTCCTGGTAGGCGCACAGGAAATGCGCCAGCAAGGCCTCGTCGAACGCGCCGTCCGTGTGCGCCACGAAGGCCCAGGCGATGCCATAGACCCGCGGCAGACCGGCCAGCGGCTCGTCCTGCAGGGTGGGCAGGCTGCGAAAGAAGCCGCGCGGGAGTCCGCCATGGATCTCCCGCAGCTGGGCCTCGATCAGGTGAAAGTTGTCAAGCAGCCATTCGGCGGCCGGGCTGATGTCGTAGCCGGTGCCGGCCTGTTCACCGATGTAGGCGCGCGCTTCGCGCAACACGCGGATGTTCCCGCGCAGGCGCGGGAAGAATCCCGCCACGCGCAGCAGCGGGCGCGCCGCACGGTGCGTCTCGCCCAGGCTGCGCCCATGCTGTGCGAAGCGCTGCAGGCCGAACAGTTCGGAGCGGATCGGCGGCTCGACCGTCTTGCGCGCGCCGTCGAGCATGGCGCAGGTCGCGCCCGGCGCATCCGGCACCAGGCGCTGCAGCGCATCGCCGGACATGGGTTACAGCGCCAGCCAGCCGGCGCCCATCAACACCAGCAGCAGCACCGCCAGTGTGGTCACGAAGCGTGCCGCCGCGAAACGGCCGACGCGCTCCGCGCCGCAGCGCAGGGCGAACAGCCGCCCGTGCGGCGCACGGCACATGCGCAGGTGCTCGCCCAGGGCGCTCAGTTCCATCGGTGAGGTGTCGGTGCTTCCGCCCCACGAAGCGGTGTTCCAGGAGGATGGGTTGGGTAGGTCGTTGTGCATCGGCCCATCGTAGGAACACGGGCCCGTGCCGTCTGTCAGACGACAGGAGTTTCGCAATCGCGGCACGGCGCCGACACCTGTGCAGGCCCGGACCACGGCAGATGAAACAGTGCCCTACGCGCCGCTGTTTGTCTGTACGCTATCGAACACCGGGCACCGCTTTTTGTGTGCGTCATCAAACATACCGGACGCGAATCGCTGCCTATACTTTATGCATCGCGCACAGCCAGTCGCGGCCCTGCAAGACATCCGCAACCTGGAACCCCGCCATGCCGAACACGATGGACCCCCGCAAGAACCACATGATCGCTGCGTTGTCCGACAACGACTGGCACCGCTGGGAGCCGCTGCTCGAGCCGGTGGCCATGCCCCTGGGCCTGGTGCTCTACGAATCTGGCGCCACGCTGGAGCATGTGTATTTCCCCACCACGGCCATCGTGTCGCTGCTGTACGTGATGGAGAACGGCGCGTCGGCGGAGATCGCCGTCGTCGGCAACGAAGGACTGGTGGGCATCTCCCTGTTCATGGGTGGCGACTCCACGCCCAGCCGGGCCGTGGTGCAAAGCGCTGGCAACGGCTACCGGGTGCCGGCTGTGGCCATCAAGGCCGAGTTCGACCAGGCCGGGCCGGTCATGCACCTGCTGCTGCGGTACACCCAGGCGCTGATCACGCAGATGGCCCAGACGGCGGTGTGCAACCGGCACCACTCGCTGGACCAGCAGTTGTGCCGCTGGCTGCTGCTGAGCCTGGACCGGCTGGGCGGCAGTGAACTGCGGATGACCCAGGAACTGATCGCCAACATGCTGGGTGTGCGGCGCGAAGGCGTGACCGAAGCCGCGCTGAAACTCCAGCAGGCCGGCCTGATCCGGTATGCGCGCGGCCATATCCATGTGCTGGACCGCCCCGGGCTCGAGAAGCGCACCTGCGAGTGCTACGAGGTGGTGCGCAAGGAATACGCGCGGCTGCTGCCCGCCAGAACCGCCACCTGAGTGCTGGCGCACGCCGGGCGCGCCAGCGCCCGTGCCTGTGCGCCGACAGGCCTGTAGGAACAGGACCACACACGGAACCGGCCGCCATCCATTGCCGCGATGGGGCCGCGCATCGACCATGGGAGCTCGCATTCCGCGACGAGGCTCACCATGAACAAACCTGTCACACCCTGCTCCGACCCCCGCATGAACCAGCTGCTGAGCGCCCTGCCCGACGCGGAGTGGGAACGCTGGAAGCCCTACCTGGAAGCGGTGGACCTGTCTCGCGGGCAGGTGCTGTCGGAATCCGGGCGCACGCCGGCCTATGTGTACTTTCCGACCACAGCCGTCGTGTCCCTGCTGTACATGACCGAGGACGGAGCGTCGTCGGAGATCGCGGTCGTCGGCAACGACGGGCTGGTGGGCATCTCGCTCTTCATGGGCGGCAATACCACGCCCAGCCAGGCGATGGTGCAATCCGCAGGGCAGGGCTACCGGCTGCGGGCGCAGCAAGTCACAAGCGAAGTCGAGCGCGGTGGCGCGGTGCTGCAGATGCTGTTGCGCTACACCCAGGCGCTGATGTCGCAGGTGGCCCAGACCGCGGCCTGCAACCGCTACCACTCGATCGACCAGTTGTTGTGCCGCCGGCTGATGATGGGGTTGGAGCGGCAACGCACGGACGCCCTGCTGATGACACAGGAACTGCTGGCCAGCCTGCTGGGCGTGCGCCGCGAAGGCGTGACAGCTGCTGCGCTCAAGCTCCAGCAGGACGGCGTTATCCGCTACAGCCGCGGGCGGATCGACGTGCTGGACCGCCAGCAACTGGCGCAGCGAAGCGGCCAGCGCAACCGCCCGGCGGTGCAGGAGTACCATGCCCGGGCGCCAGTGACGATGGCGCTTGCCGCCTGACGGCACTCCATGCATGCGACGCCGACTGCTGAGGGCCTGTGTGGGTTGCCATACAGACAGGCCACCGCGCCGGATGCAGAGTGTGGTCGCCGGGTGAGCCGGTTTCGCTAGCAGGGTGACTTCAGCGCACCCCCGTCCCCCCGAGGGGCCAGCAAACCACCGAATGCCTAACGTGCCTGTCTATCCCACCATCGACAACCACCTGATCGAACGCCTGCCGCGGGCTGCAGGCAGACGCCTGCTGGACCAGTGTGAACCCGTGGAGCTGGTCCTGGGCGACATCCTGTGTGAACCCGGCGAGGAATCCCGCCATGTCTGGTTTCCGCGCTCCGGATTCATCTCGCTGATTGCCGCGATCGACGCGCAGCCGACGCTGGAGGTCGGAATGGTCGGGCGCGAAGGCATGCTCGGGGCGCACCTGGTGCTGGGGCATCCGGCGGCGCCGCTGCAGGCCCTGGTGCAGGGCAGCGGCACGGCCTGGCGTATCGGCAGCAAGGCCTTCAAGAACGAATTGGCGCGCAGCCCGGCATTGCAGCGCTGCCTGCACCGCTACATCTACGTGCTGATGGCGCAGCTGGCCGGCGCCGCCGCCTGCCTGCGCTTCCACCAGATCGGGCCACGGCTGGCGCGCTGGCTGCTGATGAGCCAGGACCGCGCGCAGGCCGAGCAGTTCCACGTGACGCAGGAGTTTCTGGCCTACATGCTCGGTGTGCGCCGGGTGGGTGTGACCACCGCCGCCGCCGGCCTGCAGCGCAAGGGCCTGATCGCCTACCGGCGTGGCGAGATGACCGTGATCGACCGCGCCGGGCTGGAAGCCGCGGCCTGCAGCTGTTACGCCGCAGATTGCCAGACCTACGACCGGGTGCTGGCCTGACAACCGGCACCGCGCATGCCGCTGCGCCACTCCGGGCTGGTCAGCCGTCGGCGCAGCTTGCCTGCGCGCGCGTCGTGACATGGATATGCCACACCGCCATGGCCATGGCCGCAATCGTCGGTCCGATCACGAAACCATGGATGCCGAACACCGCCATGCCGCCCAGTGTGGTGATCATCACCACGTAGTCGGGCATGCGGACATCCTTGCCCACCAGCACCGGACGCAGCAGGTTGTCCACCAGGCCGATCACCAGCACGCCCCAGGCCGCCAGCGCCAGGCCTTCCCACCACGCACCGGTCACCAGGAAGTAGGCCGCTACCGGCACCCAGACCAGTGCCGCGCCCACCGCTGGCACCAGCGACAGGAACGCCATCAGCACCGCCCACAGCAGGGCGGCCGGAATACCCAGGAACCAGAACGCCAGCCCGCCCAGCACGCCCTGAATGGCGGCCACCAGCAGGTTGCCCTTGACCGTGGCGCGCACCACCGTACCGAACATCGCCAGCAGTTCCTGCTTGTGTGCCAGGCTCAGCGGCAAGGCGCGGCGCAGGCTGTGCACGATGCGCTCGCCGTCGCGGATCAGGAAGAACGACAGGTACAGCGCGATGCACAGGTTGGCCAGGAACTCGAAGGTGTTCTGCCCGATGCCCACCGCCTGCCCGGCGATGAACTGGCTGCCCTGCACCAGTGCCGCGGCCAGGCGACGCTGCGCGGCGGCGAAGTCGCGCAGGCCGACATACCCCAGCGCCGTACGGCACCACTCGGGCAGCGCCTCGAAGGCGCCCTGCAGGTACAGCACCGGGTTGGATGCACCCGACTGCACACGCTCGAACAGGCCGGCGGCTTCGCTGGCCAGCGACGCAGCGACCATGGCCAGTGGAAGGATCACCACCACCGACGCCAGCATCAGGGTCAGCAACGCCGCCAGCGTGCGCCGCTGGCCCAGGCGCGCGAGCAGCCAGCGATGCACCGGGTGGAACAGCATGGCCAGGATCGCCGCCCACAGAATGGTGCCGTAGAACGGCAGCAGGATCCAGGCCAGGGCCAGCAATGCCACGGCCAACAGAACGACAACGGGTCGTCTGTCCTCGTGCACGGGGGCAACGCGGTCGGAGGCTGGCACGGGGGCTTTCGCGGTGGTGGGGCTCCGAGCGTGGCCGCACAGGGCCGGCCGGTCTGTGCGCCGGCGCACAGTGCGGGGCGAGCTGCCTCGCTACAAACAGGTTCTCGGCCGACCGCCGCACTGGCCGGGCGATGCGTCGAAAAGGAACTCCATGAACCGCATGCTTGTCGTTGTCTTTTCCAGCCAGACCGACGCCTATGCCGGCGTGCGGGCCTTGCGCGAACTCGATGCAGAGGGCAGCCTGTCCGTGTACGGCCTGGGCGTCATTGCCAAGGACCAGGCCGGTGTGGTGTCGGTGCTTGACAGCGACGGGCATGAGGCCGTGGGGGTCGGGGTAGGCATGGCCGTGGGTGCCCTGATCGGCCTGCTTGTCGGGCCGGTCGGCATGGCGGTGGGCGCCATGGCCGGGACGCTGGCCGGCGCCCTGCGCGACTCCTGGGTCAGCGGCGTGGGACTCGAATTCGTGGAAGAGACGCAGACCACGCTGCAGCCCGGCACGGTCGCGATCGTGGCCGAAGTCGAGGAGGACTGGATCATTCCCGTGGACACCCGCATGGAAGCGGCCGGTGGCGTGGTGTTCCGGCGCGCGCGCTCCGACGTGCAAGCCACGATGCGCGAGCACGAACTGGCGGCCTTGCGCGCGGAAATAGCCGATCTGCAACGCGAATTCGAACAGGCCGCCGACAGTGCCAGGGCGCGGCTGCAGGCGCGACTGGATGCCGCCACCACCCGGCTGGATGCCGCCATGGCGCAGGCGCGCCAATCGATGACCGGGTTGCAGGCCGAAGCGGACAGCCGGGTGCGGGCACTGGAGGCCCGGTGGGCGCAGGCGCAGGGTGTCCTGCAGGCCACGCTGAAGGAGCGCGCGGCCCGGGTTCGCAGCGCCTATGACGCCCGCAGCGCCCGGCTGCTCGAGGCCTGGGGCCTGACCAGCCAGGCGCCGGGCGGCTGAATCCCCACGCGGCCAACGATGGCCGTGCGCACGGCCAGCTGGCGCGCCGGCAGGGTCATCAGGTAGAACACCAGGTCGGCGCGTTGCGCGGTTTCGGGCATGCCGACATGTGGCATCACGTTGTCGGGCACGATGCCCTGCGGGTCGGCGAGAAACGCGTCCAGCGTCTGTGCATTCCAGACCGTCGTGCTGGCCTTCATGGCCCGGCTGTAGGCGAATCCCGCGAGTGTGCCGGCGCGGCGCCCGCCGACACCCTGCAGGCTCGGGCCGGTGCCCTGGCTGCCATCCACCGAATGGCAGACCGCGCAGGACGCGAACGCCGCCTTGCCCGCTACCGCATCCTGTGCCTGCAGGCTTGCGCAGGCGCCAAGCAGCAGGACAGAGGCGACAAGGCAGGGGAGCGGCGGCCTGGAAAGGAAATGGGCTGTCATGGGCTTGCGCCTCCTGGTTGCGACGGGTACCGGTTGACCATGCCTGTTTGTAGAGACCCGCCGCCGCGGTGTCTGTGCGGCATCGAACGGACGCACGCCATCGAAGTCCCTACAACAGGCGCCACCATGTGCTTTTCAGCCAATGCCAGCTTCCTGTCCGCAGCCGGCCTGTTCGCGCTGGGCCTGGTCACCTGGCGGCGTGTGCGGCGCCCGGCCGAACGGCCGCTGGCGCTGATCCCCACCCTGTTCGGCCTGCAGCAACTGGTCGAAGGCGGGGTCTGGCTCACGCTGACGCACGACGCACCGGCGCTCAACGGCTGCCTCACGACCGCTTATTCAGCCTTCTCGCAGGTGCTGTGGCCTGTCCTGGTGCCGCTGGCTGTGTTGCTGCTGGAGGCAACGCCGTGGCGGCGCACGGTGCTGGCGGCTTTTGTGGCAGCCGGTGTGGCGACCGCGCTGTTTCTGGGGATCGCGATGCTGCGCCAGCCGGTGGTGTCCGAGCTGCAGGGCGGGCATATCGTGTATCTGTTCCCGCACGCGCGGGTGCTGGTCGCCACCACGCTGTACCTGCTGGGCGCCTGTGCCGCGCCGATGTTCTCCAGCCACCGCAGCCTGCGCCTGTTCGGCTTCGCGGCCGGGTTGTCGGTGGTCGGTGTCTACGCGGTGTACAGCACCTGGTTCATTTCAGTGTGGTGCTTCTTTGCGGCGGCACTCAGCGGCATCCTGCTGCTGCATTTCCCGCCACGGGGCACCTCGCTGCACCTTGTCTTACGCCCTGCCGTGGCACGCGACTACATCCAGCAGCAGATACAAAACCTACAGTCACACCACACCCCGACAGAAGCCGGGGTTGCACCTATGGGTGCTTCTTCATCTGTACACAAGGAATCTCCATGACCTCCGCCCGACAACTCCTCAGCACCCTCTGCATCGCCACCGCGGCACTGGCCAGCGGCAGCGCCGCCCTGGCCCAGAGCACCTCGACCACCAGCCCGAACAACCCCTCCTACGGCAGCGGCAACAGCTATGTCAACGGCAGCGTCGGGCGTTCCGACTTCTCGCTGGGCAACGGCACCGGCGCATTCGCCGCCGAGAAACGCGACACCAGCTACAACCTCAGCGCCGGCAGCTTCTTCGACCGCAATTTCGGCGCGGAACTCGGCTACACCCACTTCGGCTCGATCCAGCGCGGCGGCGGGCAGACCAAGGCCGAAGGCATCAACCTCAGCGCCGTGGGCCGGATGCCCTTGAGCACCTCGTTCAACCTGCTGGGCAAGGTCGGCGCCACCTACGGCCGCACGCAGGTGTCGTCGGCGGCCGGTTCGGGCATCACCAGTGGCAGCGAGAACGGCTTCGGGCTGTCGCTGGGTCTGGGCGCGGAGTACGTGTTCACCCCGGCTGCATCGGTGGTGCTGCAGTATGAGCTGCACAACCTGAAATTTGCCGGCAACGGCCGTGACAACATCGGCAATACCTCGATCGGCCTGCGTTACCGCTTCTGACGCCGGCAGGTCGCTTTACTGCGGCTTTGCCGCCCGGCTTCGGCCGGGAAACCCGGCGCCCGCACACTGCCGTCCATGGTGAACCACCGGTGCATCCGCGCGTGTTTCCTGGGGCTGCCAGCGAGGCATAGGTGCGCGCGAGCGTGGCCAGTCTCGGTGATGTTCAGGTGTCCATCGCCGCCGAGACAGCCCTGGCCTACGTGACGCTTTGCAGCAGCCAGTCGCGGCTCGACATTGCCGGGCGCAATCTGGCCAGCCAGCAGGAAACACTTCAGATCACGCGCTGGTACCGCCAGGCTGGGCTGGTGTCCGACATCGACACCGAACAGTCCCTGGCCGCTGTCGAGCAGACCCGCGCACAACTTCCCGCGTTGCAGACTGCCATCACACAGACCCAACACGCATAGACCGTGCTGACCGGGCAGCCATCGTCGGCGAGACGGTGCGCCGGGAGATCTTCGGCGACACGGTGGGCCGCACCGGGGTGGGCGAGCAACTGCGGGTCAAGCAGTTTTCCTGCGAGGTGGTCGGCATCCTGGCCGCCAAGGGACAAGGCGGCATGGGCGACCAGGACGACGCGGTGCTGGTGCCGCTGCACACCCTGCAGCGCCGGGTGACCGGCAACCGCAGGGTCGGCACGCTGTCGGTGTCGATGGCCGACGGCGTGGACGCGGCGCCACTCAAGGCCAGCCTG
>JANMZX010000254.1:0-33257 GCA_031383745.1 Rhodoferax sp.
CAGCCACCACACCGACGCGATCATCACGCGCGACCACCAGCATGCCCAGGCCTTTCTGCGCCAGGTGGATTCGGCCAGCGTGATGGTGAATGCGAGCACGCGCTTCGCGGACGGGTTCGAATACGGCCTGGGCGCCGAAATCGGCATCAGCACCGACAAGTTCCACGCCCGCGGGCCGGTGGGCATCGAAGGCCTGACCTCGCTCAAATACGTGGTGCTGGGCAACGGCGAAATCCGCACCTGACCCGGCACGATGGCGGCCGGCACCTCTTCGTCCGCGCCGCCTGCCCGGCTGGTCACCGGCTCGACCCTGCGCCATGTGATCACCATGACCGGTGCCAGCGCGATCGGCCTGGTGTCGGTGTTCGCGGTCGAGGCGCTCAGCCTGTTCTACGTGGGCCTGCTCGGCCAGCGCGAATTCACGGCGGCGATGGGTTATTCGGGCACCCTGCTGTTTTTCGCCACCTCGGTGGCGATCGGCATGTCCATCGCCGGCAGTGCACTCGTGGCGCGTGCTCTCGGCCGCGGCCACCGCACCCAGGCCGACCAGATCGCAGGGGCGTCCATCGCGATCATGCTGGTGGTGATGACCCTGCTGGCCTGCCTCGTCTACCCGTTTCTGGAGCCCATGGTGCATGCGCTGGGCGCCCGCGGGCAGACCGCCGAACTCACCGTGGCATTGATGCGCATCGTGCTGCCGTCGTGGCCGCTGCTGGGCCTGGGCATGTGCGTGTCGGGCCTGTTGCGCGCCATCGGCGACGCGCGGCGCAGCATGGCGGTGACACTGGCGTCGGCCGCAGCCACCGTGGTGCTGGATCCGCTGTTCATCTTCGGGCTGGGCCTGGGGCTCAATGGCGTGGCCTACTCCACCTTCCTGGCGCGGCTCGCGATGGTGGCCGCCGGCATGCACGGGCTGGTACGGGTGCACCACCTGTTTGCCTGGCCCCGCATCGCGTTCGTGGCGCGCGAGTTCCGGCCGTTCATGGCCATCGGTCTGCCTGCCGTGCTGACCCAGATCGCCACCCCGGTGGGCAACACCTATGTGACGGCGACGATGGCGGCTTTCGGAGACGACGCGGTGGCCGGCTGGGCGGTGATCCAGCGCATCATCCCGGTGGCCTTCGGCCTGCTGTTTGCGATGTCTGGCGCGATCGGGCCGATCATCGGGCAGAACTTCGGCGCCCAACGGTTCGACCGGGTGCAATCCACGATGCGCGACGCGCTCAAGGTCACCCTGGTCTATGTACTGGCAGTGTGGGTGCTGCTGGCGGTGCTGGGTGGTCCGATCGCCGACCTGTTCCGGTCTACGCCGCAGGCACGCGAACTGATCGTCTTCTTCTGCGTCTTCGTGGCCGGCAGCTTCCTGTTCAACGGCGCGCTGTTCGTCGCCAACGCCGCGTTCAACAACCTGGGGTATGCGTTCTATTCCACCGCGCTGAACTGGGGGCGCTCCACGCTGGGGGTGATTCCGTTCGTCTGGTTCGGCCAGCGCTGGTACGGCGCCCAGGGCGCCATGGCCGGTTACGGCCTCGGGGTGGTGTTCTTCGGCGTGGCGGGTTGCCTGCTGTGTTTTCGCGTGGTCAACCGGCTGCAGGCGCATGTCGGCCCGGCGCCACGCCACGGCGCGGCATGACGCGGCGACGGCCGATCCATGAACTTCGTGCCTGGCGCACCGGCTGTAGGGTCGGCATCGACCAAATCTGCCCGTAAACTGCGGTCTGTCACCAACCCGACCGGACCCACACGATGACCAAGAAGATGTATCTGAAGTTCGTGGATGCCGATGTGCAGGGCACCATCACGATGTACTGGGACAACGCGCCCAAAACCTGCAAGGCCCTGTGGGGCGCGCTGAAAAAGCCGATCCGCTGGGATGCTTCGCACGCCATGTTTTCCGGCCCGGAGATCATGATGGGCCTGCCCGAATCGGCCCAGACCTTCGACCCGCTCAAACTGCCGCCCGAGAACCAGACCGTGCAGCCCGATCCGGGCGAACTGCTGTGGTTCTACCAGCCCAAGAACTTCTTCAAGAACGACCCGAGCGAGTTCTGGGAGATCGGCCTGTTCTACGACGCGGGCGGCCGCACCTTCGGCCCCACCGGCTGGATCCCCTGCACCTACTGGGGCAAGATGACCGAAGGCCTGCCGCAGATCGCCGAGCAATGCCGCCTGATCCGCCGCGAAGGTGTCAAGACGGTCGAAATCGGCCGCCTGCCCTGAATTTGCCATCGCCCACGAAGGAGTCCCTCATGAAAACCGGCTTCACCCTGACATCGCTGGCCGCCGCCAGCCTGGCCCTGCTCGGCGCCACTGCCATGGCGCAGAACAACACCCTCACGATCAACTCCTTCGGCGGCGCGTACGAGACCGCGCACCGCAAATGCATCATCACGCCGTTCGAGAAGGAAACCGGCGCCACCACCAAGATCGTGACGGCCTACTCCGCCGATGCGTTTGCACAGGTGCGCGCCCAGAAGGCCGCCCCGCAATACGACGTGATCCACTTCTCGGGCGGCCAGGAGATCGTGGCCGCCACCGAAGGCCTGCTCTCGCCGATCGACGCATCCAAGGTGCCCAACCTCGCCAACGTGTACCCGGTGGCCAAGGCCAACATCGCCAAGGGCGAAGGCCCGGTCTACTCGATCGCCGCCATCGGCCTGGTCTACAACAGCCAGGCCCTGCCCAAGGCCCCCACCAGCTGGAAGGACGTGCTGGATCCAAAACTCAGCAACAAGCTGGTGCTGACCGACATCTCCAACGGCTACGGCATGCTGGGTTTCCTGATGATCAACCGCGTCAGCGGTGGCGACCTGAAGAACATCCAGCCGGGTCTGGACGCGGTCAGAAAGCTGCTGGCCGGTGGCGCGATCGTGGTCAACACCTCGCCCGAGATCCAGCGCGAGTTCGCACAGAACGGCGCCACCATCGCGCCCTATGCCTCCGACTACGCCTACACCCTCACCAAGGCCAACCTGCCGGTCAAGTTCGCGCAGGGCGCCGAAGGCACGCCGGCGAGCTTCATCACCGCCAACCTGGTGGCCAACCGCCCCAACCAGGCCCTGGCCTTGAAGTTCATCGACATGAGCCTGTCCGAAAGCGCCCAGACCTGCTTCGCCAACGAGCTGCGCTACTCGCCCACCAACAGCAAGGCGCAACTCGCGCCCGATGTGGCGGCCACCGTGGCCTATGGCGCCGCCAGCATGCAGAACCTGTTCCGCTTCGACGCACCCACCATCGAGGCCAACCGGGCCAACTGGGTCGAACGCTGGAGCAAGACGATTGCCCGCTGAGCCAGGCAGCACCCGTGTGCGGTGCCCATGAATGACCGCACCGAGAATCTGCTGCTGGCGCTGCCAGGGCTGGTGCTGCTGGTTCTGGCCTACTTCCTGCCGATCGGCCAGATGCTGGTGCTCAGCCTGTCGGGCGCCAGCGGGCTGACGCTGGAGCACTTCTCGCGCTTCCTGGCCGATCCGTTCTACCTCAACATCCTGTGGCGCACGGTGCGCCTGTCGCTGATCATCACGGTGATATGCGCCGTGCTGGGTTTCCCCTACGCCTACATCATGGCCCGCGTCAGCCCGCGTCTGCGCATGTGGATGGTGGTCGCGGTGATCCTGCCGCTGATGACCAGCGTGGTGGTGCGCACCTTCGGCTGGATGGTGCTGCTCAGCCGCAACGGCCTCATCTCGCAATGGGCGCGCGACCTGGGCTGGGCCGAGCGCAACTTCCAGCTCATGCACTCCGAGGCGGCCATCGTGATCGGCATGGTGCAGGTGCTGCTGCCTTTCATGGCGCTGTCGATCCTGGGGGTGATCAGCCGCATCGACACCCGGCTGGAAGAAGCCTCGCGCACCATGGGCGCCAGCTTCCTGGGCACGTTGCGCAGCGTGGTGCTGCCGCTGTCGATGCCGGGCATCGTGGCCGGTTCGCTGCTGGTCTTCACGCTGTCGGCCAGCTCCTTCATCACGCCCAGCCTGATGGGCGGCGCCCGCATCCAGGTGCTGGCGGGCCTGGTCTACAAGTCGGTCACGCAGACGCTGGAGTGGCCGTTTGCCGCGGCGCAGGCCGTGATCCTGTTCGTGGGGGTGCTGCTGGTGCTGATCCCCTACGTGAAGATCAGCACCCCGCGCCATGGTTAAGTCCGTCCCGACAGCCGTGCGGGTGCTGGCGAGCGTGCTGGTGGCCCTGACCATGCTGGTGCTGCTGGCGCCGCTGGTGGTGGTGATCGGCGTGTCGTTCTCCGAGAGCGAGTTCATCGCCTTCCCGCCCAAGGGTTTCAGCCTGCGCTGGTACGAAGGCGTGCTGACCTCCAACACCTACCTGGCCTCGGCCTGGACCAGCCTGCAGATCGCGTTGCTGGTCACCCTCACGGCCACGCTGGCCGGTGGAGCCGCCGCCGTGGCACTGCACCGCGGCAAGCTGCCGTTCTCGGGCGCTCTGGCCACCTTCTTTCTGTCGCCGCTGGTGCTGCCCACCATCATCTTCGCCATCGGCATGCTGATGTTCTGGAGCCGCCTGTTCGGGCAGGTGTCGCTGCTCACGTTGTGGCTCAGCCACTCGGTGGTGGCACTGCCCTATGTGATCCGCACCACGCTGGCGGTGCTGGCAGAGTCCGACCCCTTCCTGGAGGAGGCCGCCCGGACCATGGGCGCCGGGCGACTGCAGCGGCTGGGCTTCGTGGTGCTGCCGCAGTGCGTGCCGGGGCTGGGTGCAGGCGCGTTCTTTGCGTTCAACATCTCGTTCGACGAGGCGGTGCTGTCGCTGTTCCTGCGCAAGCCCGACATGACCACCCTGCCGGTGCAGATCTACGGCCAGCTGGAGTTCAGCCCCGACCCTTCCGTGGCGGCCGTCTCGGCCATCATGATCTTCTTGACCGTGCTGATGATTGTCGTGATCGACCGCATCCTCGGGCTG
Source organism: Rhodoferax sp. (assembly GCA_031383745.1). Classification (GTDB taxonomy): domain Bacteria; phylum Pseudomonadota; class Gammaproteobacteria; order Burkholderiales; family Burkholderiaceae_C; genus CAISIP01. Next base: position 4,915 of record JANMZX010000254.1, read on the forward strand.
CAACGTTTCGCAAGGAGCTGACCCGTGGCCAATGTGCGCCTGCATGCCATCCACAAGTCTTTCGGCAGCAACGCCGTGATCCATGGCGTGTCGCTGGACATCGCCTCGGGCGAATTCGTCAGCCTGCTGGGGGCGTCGGGCTGCGGCAAGACCACCCTGCTGCGCATCGTGGCCGGGCTGGAGAGCGTGAGCTCGGGCGGCGTCGAGATCGACGGCCGCAATGTCACCGATCTGCCACCAGAGCAGCGCGACATCGCGATGATGTTCCAGTCTTATGCGCTGCTGCCGCACCTGAGCGTGGCCGAGAACGTGCGTTTCCCGCTGCGCATGCGCCGGCTGGGCACGCGCGAACAGCAGCGCGACAGGATCCGCACCGCCCTCGACACCGTGCAGCTCGCGCATCTGGCCGACCGCCGCCCTGATCAGCTGTCGGGCGGCCAGCAGCAACGCGTCGCGCTGGCCCGCGCCATCGTGTCGACGCCGAAGGTGCTGTTGCTCGACGAGCCGTTGTCCAATCTCGATGCCCGGCTGCGTGAGGACATGCAGGTCGAGTTGATCGACATCCACAAGCGCCTGGGCCTGACCACGATCTTCGTCACCCATGACCAGGAAGAGGCGCTGAGCCTGTCGAACCGCATCATCCTGCTCAACGGCGGGCACATCGAGCAGCAGGGCACACCGGCCGACATCTATGCGCAGCCGGGCAGCGCTTTCGCATCCAGCTTTCTGGGGGCGGCCAACCTCGTGCCGGCGACGCTTGCACACGCGGGCGGCTCGACGATCGCCACGCTGGCAGATGGCCAGCGGCTGCTCGTCGCCGGTGGCCAGGTGCCGGCAGGCGCCACGACGCTCGCGTTGCGGCAGGAGGATCTGAGCCTGGCTGCGCCAGGCGGTGCGGGCCTGCAGGCCTGCGTCCGCACCCGGGTGTACCTGGGCTCGCGCAACCGCTATGTGCTGCAGCTCGCCGGCATGGAAATCAAGGTGCTGGCCGGCAACGAACAGGTGTTTACCGATGGCGCGATGGTGAGCGTGTCGATCGATCCCGCGCGCGTGCGGTGCCTGGCCCGCTGAGGCCCGCTCAGGCCACGGACCCTGGCGCGTCGATCGCCTGCCACCAGCCGAATGCCTTGCGTGGTTGCAGGCTGAACCCGAAATAGTTGCCGCCGCGGTTGGGGGGCTGGTCCCAGCGGCGTGCGATCGGCAGACCGGCCAGGTGGCAGTACAGCAGCGTGCCCACCGCGCCATGCGCGACGATCACGACCCGGGCCGTGCCGCGCTCTGCATCCGCAATCGCTTCCACCGCCTGCACCATGCGGGTCTGTGCGTCGATCGCCCGCTCCCAGCCGCGCACCGACTGCTCCGGCCGGGCAAAGAAGGCATCTGCCAGGGCCTCGAATTCGACCGGGGGCAGGAAGCCGGTGGCAGTGCGGTCGTTTTCGCCCAGCCCCGCCACCTGGGTGAACGGCAGCGACAGGTGCTCGGCCAGCACCCGGGCGCCGTCGATGGCCTTTTGCTCCGTGCTGCAGTAGATGGCCTTCACGCCGTGTACCCAGGGTTGCCGCAAGCCGATACGCATGCGCGCCAGGCCGCGTTCGGACAGCGGCCAGCGTGGCACCGGCACATCCGGGCTGATCACCACGTCCGGGTGCGTCAGCAGGTAGTACGGCGCGTGCATGGTGTCGGGCTCCGCGACTGCCGGCGTATCAGCGCCGGGCCGCCTGGAGCTGGTCGCGCGTCTTGCGGGCCTCGGCGCGCGCCGCGGTGGCAAAGTCGTCGCCCGAAGACGCGTACAGCACCGAGCGCGATGTGTTCACCACGATCGGGGCCGTGGTGCGGCCCGCGGCATCGGCCCGCCAGCCAGCACGCACCGTGGCCACCGCATCGCCGCCCTGGGCGCCCACCCCGGGGATCAGCAAGGGCACGCTGGGCGCCAGTTCCCGCACCCGTGCAATCTCTGCCGGATAGGTGGCGCCGACCACCAGCCCGAGTTGGCCATTGGTGTTCCACGCGCCCTGGGCCAGCTGCGCGATGTGTTCGTAGAGCAGCGGCGTACCGGGCACGCCGGCCAGGCGCTGGTTCTGCAGGTCGTCGCCGCCGGAATTGGAGGTGCGGCACAACAGGAACGCACCCTTGCCCTCGCGCTTCAGGTAGGGCTGGACCGAGTCGAACCCCATGAAGGGCGACAGCGTGACCGCGTCTGCGCCATAGCGTTCGAAGGCCTCGATGGCGTACTGCTCGGCGGTGGCGCCGATATCGCCCCGCTTCGCGTCCAGGATCACCGGCACCTGCGGCGCCACCTGCCGCATGTGGGCGATCAGGCGCTCCAGCGCGGCCTCGGCACGGTGCGCCGCGAAATACGCGATCTGCGGCTTGAAGGCGATCACCAGGTCGGCCGTGGCGTCGACGATGGCGGTGCAGAAATCCAGGATGCGCCCCGCGTCGCCTTTCCAGGCACCGGGAAAACGCGCTGGCTCGGGGTCGAGGCCGACACACAACAGGGATCCGTTTTGCTGCTCTGCGCGGGCCAGCATGTCGACAAAATTCATGGCACTGCTTTCACAAGGTCGGGGTGTGTTTCAGGGATCGGGCGGCGCGGCGGGAGGCAGGTCGGTCGCGGTGGCCTGGGCCAGACACAGATCGGCCCAGGCGCCGGCCTTGTCTTCCTGCGCACGCAGCAGCCGCGCCGGCGAGTAGCTGACCACCACCGGAACGCCTTCGAAGCGGTGCAGCCGGCCACGCAGCTTGCCGAACGGCGCTTTGGCGACCTCCGGGTCGGTGGCCACCAGCAGCGAAAGGGCCGCAAACCGCCCCATCGCCACGATCACGCGCGGCTGCACCAGCGCCACTTCGCGTCGCAGGTATTGCGCGCAACAGGCGAGCTCGTCCGGCGTCGGGTTGCGCACCACGGCGGGCCGGCACTTCACCACGTGGGTCAACCACGCGCCCGTGGCGCCAGCGCCGTCGCGCGTGCGCCGCACGGCACGCAGCATGTTGTCGAGCAGCTCGCCGGCTTGTCCCGCAAAGGCATGGCCGGCGCGCTCGTCCTCCTCGGTGGGGGGGTCACCCACGACCATCCAGTCGGCCTGTCGGCTGGCTGGCTGCGCCGGGAACACGGGTGCCTTGCGCCCGTCGCACAGGGCGCAGGCTTCGCACGCGGCGATCGCGACAGCAAGTGCGGCCATGTCCAGGCCCCGCACCGTCGGCGCCGCTCCGGCTGGCACCGTCTGGGCGGAGGCCGCAGCCGCTGGCGTCTGCGGGGCGAGAAGCACCACCGGGCGGGGGGCAGCGGCTTCGCGCGGTGCCAGGGGCGCAGGGGGCGACCGTGCCGCAACCGGCGCAACCACCGGGGGCGCCGGTGCCGGCCACCACAGCTTCACGCGCATCTCCTCGAGCATGGCGCGTTGCCGCTGGTCGAGGTCCAGGCTCATCGCGCACGCTCCAAGCCGCGCGCGGCAGCGCCAGATGCATTGCCAGCCATTGGGTGGTTCATGCCGATGCTTTCACAGTCGCAGGCTCATGACCACCGCGTCTTCGCGTTTGCCTTCGCGGGCCGGGTAGTAGGCCTTGCGCTGGCCGACGCGCCGGTAGCCCTGGCTGGTATACACCTGCATCGCCCGCAGGTTGCTGGCGCGCGCTTCCAGCCACAACCACTGGGCGCCCTGGCCACGGGACCAGATGGCCAGCGCGTCGAGCATGAGCCGGGCCCAACCCTGGCGCTGGTAGGCGGGATCGACGGTGATGTTGAGCAGGTGCACTTCATCCACGCCCATCATCGCCACGTAATACCCGATCACCGTGGCGCCACCCGTCAGCAGCCGGGCTTCGTAGCCGGCATTCAGCGCATCGCGGAAGTTGGCCATCGACCACGGGTGCTCGTAGGCGCGCTGCTCGATCGCCAGAACCTGTGGCAAGCGCGATGCCAGCATCGGCTCGAGCTGGACTTGGGGCGACCGCAGGATGGCGCTCACGGGCCGCCTCCCGTGCCACGCGCGGTGGTGCGGGCAGCCTGGGGCGCCGCTGCAACGCGCATCAGGCATGCTCCATGCTGCGCACCGCGGAATTCGCCCTTGCGAACAGCCTGGCGGCACTCATGCCACTGCAGCGGCAAGCTTGGCGGCTGCACGCTCGGAGGTGGTTTGTGCGACCTTGTCGCGCACATACGTCGGCAAGGCGAGGTCGGGTGCGACACCGGCGCCGTGCGCCAGCAGGTCCCCCGCCAGGCGCAGCATGGCTCCGGCCGTGGGCAGCGCGGCCAGCCGCGGAACCGACGCCGGAACCGGCAGGCGCTCGCCATACGCGGCAAACACATTGCCGGCCAGGTGGAACCCCTGCGCCAGCCAGCCGGGCGGCAACTCCAGGTCCTCGGCAGGCCCGAGCCGGCAGTCCTGCAACCGCGTCCAGCGCTGGCCGTCGAACGCATACGCCGCCGCATAGATCTCGTCCATGCGGGCATCCAGCATGGCCAGCACGCGCATCGGTTGTCCGTCGGGCAGGTAGTCACCGCGCGCCTGCTCGGCCAGCGCCAGCAAGGTGTCGACCGGCAGCACCTGAAGAGGCGGGCTGCCGGCCGGCATCCGGGCGCCGAAGGCCAGCCCCTGGGCCACCGAACAGGCCGTCCGCAGACCGGTGAAAGCGCCAGGGCCGCAGCCGAACGCAATCGCGTCGAGGTCGCCAAACGCCAGGCCGGCGCGCGCCATCAGCTCCAGGATGGCGGGAATCAGGGTGGCCGATGCGAGCGCCCCGCCCGGCGCCTGGTGTTGCCATACCGCAGGCGTGTCGTCGCGCGTGCCAGACACGGCAATGGACATCGCGTCGGTGCTGGTGTCCAGGGCCAGAAGGTGCAGGTGCGCGCGCATCGCGCCATTATCGCGGCGCTGCGACCGGCCCGGAGCGCGCGTTAGACTGGGTGCATGCCACCTTACCTGCCCCCGCCGCTGCCGCGACTGCTGCTGGTGCTGGCCATTGGCAGCACCCCGGCGCTGGGCCAGAACCTCCCGCCGGAGGTCGAGGCGGCCCTGCAACGCGCCAAGGTGCCGCGCGAGGCGGTCAGCATGCTGGTCGTCGATGCCGAGGGCAAATCGGTCGCCCGGCTGAGCCACCGCGCCGGGGTGGCCATGAACCCGGCCTCGGTGATGAAGCTCGTGACCACCTACGCGGCGCTCGACCTGCTGGGGCCCGCCTACACCTGGAGCACGCCGGTGTACATCGAGGGTGCGGTGCGCGACGGCACGCTGTACGGCAACCTCACCATCAAGGGCCTGGGCGACCCCAAGCTGGTGCTGGAGCGGGTGTGGCTGCTGCTGCGCCGGGTCCAGGGCCTGGGCGTGCGCTCGATCAGCGGCGACATCGTGCTCGACCACAGTGCCTTCGCGGTGGCGGAGTCCGACCCCGGCGGTTTCGACGGTGAACCGCTGCGCCCCTACAACGTGGCGCCAGACGCACTGCTGCTGAACTACAAATCAGTGGTCATGACCTTCGTGCCCGACCGCACGGCCAACACCGCGCAGGTGCAGTTCGATCCGCCGCTGGCGGGCGTAGCCATGCAGGCGACGGTGCCGCTCGCGGCTGGCGACTGCGGCGACTACCGGGGCGCGCTGCGCGCTGATTTCTCGGACCCGACCCGCATCCGCTTCGCCGGCGCCTACCCGGCCAGCTGCCAGGAGAAGGTCTGGCCCGTGGCATATGCCGACCCGCGCAGCTACTCGGTGCGCGCCATCGACGGCCTGTGGCAGGAGATGGGCGGCAAACTCGCGGGCACGGTGCGCGACGGCAGGTTGCCGGTGCCGCCCGCCGGCCCCCCGCCGGGTCCGGTGTTCGAGCTGGTGTCCCCGGCGCTGGCCGAGGTGATCCGCGACATCAACAAGTACAGCAACAACGTGATGGCACAGCAGTTGTTCCTGACGCTGGCCCTGCCGCCCCGAGGCGGGAACGGGGCGCCAGCGTCGCTGGACGGCGCCCGCGAGACGGTACGCCGATGGTGGCAGGAGCGCATCGGCGGCACCGAGCTGCCGGTGCTCGACAACGGCTCGGGCCTGTCGCGCAACGAACGCATCAGCGCCCAGGCGCTGGCCCGGCTGCTGCAGACCGCCTACCTGTCGCCCCAGATGCCGGAGCTGATGTCCTCACTGCCGATCACTGGCGTGGACGGCACGATGCGGCGCAACCGCTCCCGGGCGGCAGGCAACGCACACCTCAAGACCGGCAGCCTGCGTGATGTGGCGGCTTTCGCGGGCTACGTGCATGCAGCCAGCGGACGGCGGTACGTGCTGGTGGGCATCATCAACCACGCCAACGCGAATGCCGCGCGCCCGGCGCTCGACGCCCTGCTGGACTGGACCGTGCGGGACAACTGAGGCGCCACGGCGATACCCCGCCGGGAGGCAATGCCGCGCGGTCTGGCGGACAATCTGCCCATGATCTCGATTGAAACGATTGGTTTTGCGGCCGCCACGCTGACCACCGGCAGTTTTGTTCCGCAGGCCTGGCACACGTTTCGCACCCGCGACGTGAGCGGCATCTCGCTGGGCATGTACAGCGTGTTCGTGCTGGGCTCGGTGTTGTGGCTCTCGTACGGCCTGCTGATCGCCGCCTGGCCGGTGGTGATCGCCAATGCCGTCACGCTGGGGCTGGCAATTGCGATCCTGTGGATGAAACTGCGCTTTCGCGCTGCCGGCTGACGCCTCCAGGCGGCTTGCCGCGCATGGATGCCTATTGCGCTGCAGCGGCCCGCTGCAGGCGGTCGCGCACGCCGTCCCACTCGGCGGTGGCCGGCGGCGTCTCGACCCAGATCAGCTTGACGCCTTGCGCGTCGAACTCGCGCAGCACGGCAAACAGCTGTTGTGCGGTTGCGGCAGCGTCGTCGGGCATGCGCCGGCGCAGCACCGCGGACGACCGAACGCGCAGCGCAGCCCGGGCATAGGTGGCGATCACCGGTTCGGAGCGGGCGATGTCGGCGCCCAGCAGGTCGAGCGCCGTCTGCAGGGCCTTGGCATCCATCAGCCGCACACGCGCCTTGGGTGCGTAATGCGCCTCCAAGGTGCCGGAGGCGCGCGGCGCGGGCGTTGCGAGTTGTTCGGCCTGTTCGGGTGTGAGCACCTTGCGCCCGCACGCGTGCTGCACCTGCGCCACAGTGATGGCGCCGGGGCGCAGCAGCACCGGCGCACCGCGGGTGCAGTCGATGATGGTGGACTCGATGCCGATTGGGCAGGCGCCGCCATCGAGGACCCGCAGCGCTGCGCCAAACTCGCCCGCCACATGCGCTGCGGTGGTCGGGCTGACCCGGCCGAACTGGTTGGCGCTGGGCGCGGCCAGCCCCACCACGCCCAGTTCCCGGCAGGCATGCAGCAGGGCCTGCGCCACCGGATGCGCCGGGCAGCGCAGGCCGATCGATGCCTGCCCGCCGGCGGCAGCCGCACCCACGGCCGGGCGGCGGGGCAGGATCAGGGTCAGGGGGCCGGGCCAGAAGTGCCGCACCAGCGTGCGCGCGTAGTCCGGCACGTCGGCCGTGAAGAACTCCAGCCCCGGCAATCCCTGCTGCGTGTCGTCCACATGCACGATCAGCGGGTGGTTGCTGGGCCGGCCCTTGGCGGCGAAGATCCTGGCAACGGCGGCATCGCTGCCAGCATCGGCACCCAGCCCGTACACGGTTTCGGTCGGGAACGCGACCAGCTCACCCGCCTGCAGGGCCAGCGCACTGTCACGGACCGATACCGCGGCCAAGCCGTCAAGGATCATGGCCGTGTTAGGGCGCAGGCAGGCCCAGCACCGCCGCCGCCTGCTTCGCTGTCGCACGCACCTGGTCGACGCTTGCAGCGGTCACGGTGAGGTGCCCCATCTTGCGCCCGGCACGTGCCGACAACTTGCCGTACAGGTGCAGGTGCACGCCAGGCAGCGCCAGCGCCGCCGCCCAGTCGGGTGCGGCCGGGGCATGCTGCAGCCACAGGTCGCCGAGCAGGTTGAGCATGATGGCCGGGCTGTGCTGGCGTGGCTGCACCAGCGGCAGGCCGGCCAGCGTGCGCACCTGCAGGTCGAACTGCGACTGGTCGCAGGCGTCGATCGTGTAGTGGCCGCTGTTGTGCGGGCGCGGCGCGATCTCGTTCACCAGCAGCGCACCCGAGCCCTGCACCACGAAGAACTCGACGCACAACACACCCACGTACTCCAGCCCGCGGGCAATCGCGCGGGCCGCGTCCAGTGCCTGCGTCGCCAGCGCGGCCGGCAGGTTGCCCTCGAACACCTCGGTGGTGGCCAGGATGCCGGCGTGGTGCACATTGCGCTGCACCGGGAAATCGACCATGTCGCCGTTCCAGCCGCGTGCCACGATCACGGAACACTCGGCCTGCAGCGGCAACTGCTTCTCCAGCACGCACGGCACGCCCTGGAGCTGCGTCCACGCCGCCTGCAACGCTGCGCGATCTGCCACCCGCACCTGCCCCTTGCCGTCGTAACCGAGCCGGGCGGTCTTGAGAATGCCGGGCAGCAGGTCGTCCGCGACACCGGCCAGCTGGCTTTCGTCGGTGAGCGCCACATACGGCGCACACGGCACGCCGCAGGACGCGAAGTGCGCCTTTTCCTTGATGCGGTCCTGCGCGATGCGCAATGCCGAGGAGGCCGGCGCCACCGGGCGGTGCGCGCCCAGGGTGAGCATGGCGCCAGCAGGCACGTTCTCGAATTCGGTGGTGATGGCGGCGCAGCGCTGCATCATCTGCGCCAGACCCTGCTCGTCCAGGTAGTCGGCCTGCACGTGGTAATGGCTCACCAGGCCCGCGGGGCTGGCAGGGTCGGGGTCGAGCACAGCCGTGAAATACCCCATGGACTGCGCCGCCTGCACGAACATGCGGCCCAGTTGCCCGCCGCCCATCACGCCCAGCGTGGTCTGCTGGCCGGTGGCAGTGGTGCCGGGAAGAATCGTCTGAGCGCTCATGGTGTTGCTTTCATTCCTGGTCGGGCCGCCGCGCAGCGCTCACGGCGCACGGTCCGGCGTCGGTGGCGGCACCACCATGGCGCGCGCCGCGTCGCTCTGACGGATACGGAAATCGTCGAGTTGTGCCGTCAGCGCAGCGTCGCCATGGGCTAGCAGCGCAACCGCGAACAGGGCCGCGTTGGCGGCGCCGGCCGCGCCGATGGCGAAGGTGGCTACCGGGATGCCCTTGGGCATCTGCACGATGCTGTGCAGCGAATCCACACCCGACAGGTGCCGGCTGGGCACCGGCACACCAAGCACCGGCACCGGCGTCTTGGCGGCCAGCATGCCCGGCAGGTGGGCGGCGCCGCCGGCCCCGGCGATGATCGCGCGCAGGCCGCGCGCGCGCGCCGTCTCGGCATACGCGAACATGTCGTCGGGCATGCGGTGCGCCGAAACCACGCGGGTTTCATGACCGATACCAAACTGTTGGAGAATCTCGACTGCGTGTTGCATGGTGTCCCAGTCTGAACTGGAGCCCATGACGACGCCGATATGAATGTTCATGGTGGGTGGATTCTAGTCAGTCGCCCCCAATCTCCGAGTGAAACAACACAATGATCAACGTAACCGTAGACAACTTCGACGTGGAGGTGATCGAGGCCTCCGCCACCGTGCCGGTGCTGGTGGACTTCTGGGCCCCCTGGTGCGGCCCGTGCAAGGTGATCGGCCCGCTGCTGGAGAGGCTCGAGGTGGCCTATGGCGGGCGCTTCAAGCTGGTCAAGATCGACTCCGACCAGGAGCAGGAGTTGAGCCAGGCCTTCGGCATCAAGAGCATCCCCACCTGTGTGCTGATGTCGGGCGGCAGGCCGGTGGACGGTTTCATGGGCGCCCTGCCAGAAGGCCAGATCAAGGCCTTTCTCGACAAGCACCTGCCCCCGGCCGATGTGCTGGAGGCCGAGGTGACCGCCATGGCCGTGTCGGACGCACCGGCCGAGGACGACCCTGCCGCGCGCCACGAAGCGCTGCACCAGGCCATGCTCAAGAACCCCGACGACGACAACGCGCGGTTCGACTACGTCAAGCTGCTGCTGCAGAACGGAAACCTCGCCGAGGCGCGCGCCGCCTTCGCGCCAGCCGCTGCCAAGGCAGCCCAGGTGCGCCGGCTCGAGGCGGTTCAGCGCTGGCTGGCCGCGATCGATTTCGCCGCCTCCCCCGGCGCGGAGGTTGCCGCGCTGGACGCCCGCATCGCCAGCAACAAGCGTGATTTCGAGGCGCGGTTCCAGCGTGCACAGATCCTGATGGCCGGCCAGGCCTGGACCGGCGCGATGGACGAGCTGCTCGACATCCTGATGCGCGACAAGACCTGGAACGAGGACCTCGCGCGCAAGACCTTCATCGCCATCCTCGAGATCATCGAGCCTCCCAAGGTCAAGGTGGCCGACGGTCAGATTCCGCCGGTGGATCCGGTGGTGGCGACGTACCGGCGCAGGCTCAGCAGTGTGGTGCTGAGTTAAGACCCGTGATTCGGCTCCCCGGGTTGGCCGGCCATCGATTCAGGTGCGCCGGGACGGCGCGAAGTGCCCATCCGAGCAGGCTTCCTGACCGATTTGGGCCGTTGGAAGATGGGCGACCACGGCCGTGGGCCCATGACAGAAGCTGGCCAGGCAGTTCGGCGACGCCCTGGCCTGCGTGCGCCACCGATCCGACGACAAAGGGGGGTTCCGGTACACCATAGTCGAGTTGCTGGTGGAGACCGCCTTTTCGGGTGCGAACCCGGATCCAACGGGTCGTCAGAGTATGTATCGGCTTCGATGAAAAACCGTTGCTGGCCTTGGTGCACGTGGCACCTGGGGCTACACGGCCAAGGTGTGGCGAATCCTGCGCCGGGCTACCGGCACCCTCAGGCTTGCGGATCGGACCAATGGCAGGTAGCTACCTGTGGAATCCAGATGTATCTACTTCCGAATGCGTGTGGCAACATGTGGCTACCGGTGGCCACTTCGGGCTGCTGGCTACATCAAAGTTTGCCGTTTCAATGACAACTTCGCAGGTTCAGGCATGACTACTCATCTGCTTTCGCAGCTCATGCTGCCTGATCGTTTCGAGCGCCTCGAGAAGCATCTTGGGTCCGAGGTCGCCACCCTCTTGATTGCACCGGCCGGCCAGAACATCGATAGCGTTCGCGCGCTCGCGAACGCGGTACTGAAGCGCGATGAAGGCGTACTTGTCTCACTGGCAGGACAAACAGGTGTGGGCAAAACCACGTTCGTAATGAGTGCCTCTCATCTCAAACGATAGGCCTCGCATGACACGCGGTGCAGTGCTCCAGCAGAGTCAGCGCCTGTCGGCGTGAACTGAACAGCCACGACGGGGCGCCTCGGCGACAAGTTTCCTTCGGGCCAGAGGTCGTCGGCTTTATCGAGAAGGTATATTGCAAAGCTCACGACTCACGAGGACTGAATGATGTCGACTGAAGCCAAAGTGAAGGGGCCCGCTTCCTACTTTCCGTCCATCGAGAAAACGTATGGGAAGCCAATCGCGTACTGGTTTGAAGTGGTGAAGAAGGCCGGGCTGCTCAAACACATGGAAATCGTGGCCATGCTCAAGACTGAGCACAAGATGGGTCACGGTCACGCGAATGCAATTGTTGCCTACGTACTTGCCAAGAAGTAGCCGCGGCATCATGTCGCAGACAGGCGAATCAGCGCAACTATCGCCGGCGAGGCCTACCCCTCGCTCAGGCGGAGCTCAAACGTTGGGCCTCAGAACTCCCCTCCCTGTGTTATCGATATGACCAATCCAACCCCAACTCAGCAGGTTCCTCCAGAAGTAGCCCGCTATCTCGCTGGTCCCACAGCCGAAGCAAGACAATTCGACTTCCTCATCGGGGACTGGGCCGTTGAGGCGACACGATATAGAGAAGATGAGACTCCGGCGTTCATCTATTTGGCCACCTGGATCGCAAGGCACCTGAACGAAGGCCGCATGGTGATGGATGACTTCAAAGCCCTGGGGCCGACTGGTCAGCCTCTATCTTCGTTTGTCACACTGCGAACTTACTCAGAGGTCACGAAGCGATGGGAGATGGTGGGCCTCCAGGCTCTTCAGCCTACGATACCGACCGAATGGCACGGAACAGCCAAGGACGCCGAGATGCTTCTCGATGCAATTGCCAGCTTGCCGAATGGCAAGCGTGTGCATACGAAGATCCGATTCTTCGAGATTGCGCCAAATTCATTCACCTGGGAAAGCTCGATGAGCGTCGATCAGGGAAACACTTGGCGCAAGACGGCCTCGCTAAAGGCCAACCGAAAAAGCTGAGGCCCAACCCGTCGCACAACGGACGCACCAACGGCAGGCCACCAGGCCCGGTCAACTCCGACGAAAAGCCGCACGCAAACCCCAGATGGCCGCGCCAAAATTCTTCGCCGATGCCGCCGCGTTCCGCACCTGGCTTGAAGCAAACGGTGCATCCGATGCAGAACTGCTGGTGGGCTTCCACAAGGTCGACTCCGGGCGGCCAAGCATGTCGTGGTCGGAGTCGGTGGACGAAGCACTGTGTTTTGGCTGGATCGATGGCGTCCGCAAGAGAGTCGATGAACATTCCTATTCGATTCGGTTCACACCGCGAAAGACAACCTCGATCTGGAGTGCCATCAACATCGCGAAGGTCGAGAAGCTGCAAGCCGAAGGGCGGATGACAGCGGCTGGAACCAAGGCCTTCGCACTGCGCCAAGACCACAAGTCCAAGGTCTACGCATACGAACAGAAGGCCACTGCCGAGCTTTCGCCGAAGGAGTTGCGAACGTTCAAGCGCAATACCGAAGCCTGGGCATTCTTCCAGTCCACACCGCCAAGCTACAGGCGTGTGGTTCTGCATTGGCTCACCTCGGCCAAGAAGGCAGAGACCCGCGTCTCCAGGTTCTCTACCTTACTCAAGGCCAGCGCATCGGGTCAACGTCTCAGGTGAGCAGCGCGAGTGCGGCCTTCTGGTCGACCCCAGGCCGAATGCCCGCAGCTGCGGCTGGCCTCCGGCGCCAGGGGTCGAAGCCCTGCTGGAATTTGCGCTCCGAGATCGCAATGTGTAGACTGCCACACAAGGAGTGCACCACATGGCCACAAATCTTGCCCTGGATCCAGAATTGCTCGACCGCGTTGTCGCAGTCAGTGGCGAGCCGACAAAGAAGGCTGCGGTTACTCTTGCCCTCAAAGAGTTCATTGCCAGGCGCGAGCAGGGGCGCATTTCCGAGTTGTTCGGAAAGCTGGAATGGGACGCAGCCTTTGACTACAAGGCGGAGCGTTCGCGGTCGTGACCTTGCTTGTCGATACCAGCGTTTGGTCTTTGGCGCTCAGGCGCGACGGCTCCAGCGAATCCAGGGAGGTCATTGCGCTGCGCGAAGCGCTCGATGGCGCTGACTCGGTTGTCACGACCGGCTTGGTTCTGCAGGAGCTTCTGCAAGGCTTCAGCGGTCCAAAAGCCAAGGACGCGATTATTGAGCGGTTCGGAGCATTGCCAATGATCCAACCTGATCGGCAGGATCACATCGCCGCCGCTGAAGTCCGAAACGTTTGCCGCCGAAATGGCATTCAAGTCGGCACCATCGACGCATTGCTCATCCAGCTTTCCGGGCGTTACGAACTCACCCTCTTGTCAGCGGACAAGGACTTCACCCATGCCGCACGGTACGTTCCCTTCAAACTGTGGGGCAGCGGACCAGCCTTTGCCGTCGGTCCGTGGTGAAGATTGACTGTGCCGCTCGCTTTTTCGCCCGCCCCGGCCTCACGTGCTCGCCAACCCAACGCCCCGCGCCCTACCGCCCCTACGCACTCAGCCGCGCGACTCTTCAATCAACTCGACGATGCTCCCCATCGTGGCAAGCCGATCTGGATCGAACCCATTGGCGGCGAAGTCGATCCCGTACTGCTCTTCCAGGTAGACCACGATCTGCATGATTGCCAGCGAATCCACCAGGCCCGATGCCACCAGCCGCTCGTCGATGCCGACACTCTCGACCGGCCGGTTGGGTTTCTGGATCGTGCGCAGAAACTGCTTCAGGTCGGCCAGCAACTGCTCTCGGGATGCGCTCATGACGCCGCTGCCCCGCTCAGGATGCGCACCAGATCGAGCGCCGGCTTGTCGGCGCAGGCGGCCTTGACCGCCTCGCGGTTGATCTTGCCGCGCGAGGTGCGCGGGATCTCGTCCACCACCCACCAGCGGCTGGGCATCTTGGGTTCGGCCAGGTGGCTGGTCATCCAGGCGTGCAGGGCGCGCACCGTGGCGTCGGAGCTGTCGGCCAGCACCACCGCGATGCCGACGATCTGGCCGTAGATGTCGTCGTCCAGCGCGAAGGTGCAGACATCGCTGGCCTGGGCGAAACGCTCCACCACCGCATCCACATCGGCTGGGTAGATCTTCATGCCGCCCTTGTTGATCTCGTCGCGTTCGCGGCCCTTGAGCACCAGTTGCCCGCGCTCGTTGAGGATGCCGATATCGCCGGTGAAGAACCAGCCGTCGATCACCGCTGCGGAGGTCAGGTCGTCGCGCTGAAAATATCCCTTCATCAGGGCCGGCGTGTTGAGCCACACGTAGCCTGACTCGCCCGCCGCACATTCAGCCTCGGCGGTGAGCGGCGCGGTGGTTTCCGACGTTCGCAGCACCTTGACCACGGCGCCCCAGCCTTCACCCACCAGGCCGTCCTCGGCCGGCACATCGGCGTTGGCCAGGCCGACGACCCAGCTGCCGGTCTCGGTGATGCCGTAGGCGTTGCAGACCTGGCGCGTGCCGGTCCAGGCGCGGATATCCTCCCAGATGTGGGCGGACAGCGGCGCCGAGCCGACATGCACGCGTCGCAGCGTGCCCGCCTGCGGTCGTTTGGACAGCTTGAGCGCCACCTTCCAGACCGAGGGAACGGACGACATGAAGGTAATGCGGTTGTCGTCCAGGATCTTGCCCAGGCGCATCAGGATGTCGGGCCGGAACGGCGGCGTGATGAACAGGTCCTGCCCGGAGAGCCAGGGGAACAGGCAGTTGCAGATCAGGCCGTGGCCGAAGTGGGTCGGCAACATGCACAGCGTGCGCGCGAAATCGGCCACACCCAGCGCATCGCGCAACGAGGCCCAGCGCGCGCGCAGCGAGCGGTGGGTGTGCACCACACCCTTGGGGGCGCCAGTGGAGCCGGAGGTGAACAGTATCAGCGCATCATCGTCCAGATGGCTCAGGCCCGCGGTGGCCCGCACGTCGCCGGTGTCCAGGGTGTCGACGGTCGGAACCGCGACCCCGGCCAATGCGCTGATCACGGCGGCATCGGTCGCATCATCCACCACCGCCATGCGCGGCCTGGCCGCGCCCACCAGCGTGGTCACCTCGAAGGGCGTGAGCCGTGCGTCGATCGGCACCGCGCAGGCGCCCAGCTGCCATACCGCGAGCAGTTCGGCAAAGAACTCCCGCCGGTTTCCGAAAGGCAGGAACACGCGGTCACCGCGCGCCAGGCCGTGGCGCTGGAAGCGTGCGACACGCACGGCGACCTCGCGCTGTATCGCGGTGCGGTCCCACGCGCGGCCGCTGATGGGTTCGGCGAGATTGCCGACGTGCAGGTCAAGGAACATGGTCGTCGATTGCCTCCATAAGACCGGGCCGGCTCACGCCAGATGGAACAGACCCAGGAAAAACTGCACCCGGTTCCCGAACGGCGCACCGCCGTCGGTGTTCCAGATCGAGATCAGGCTGAAAAAAGTCCACACGCCGAAGATGCGCAGCCAGCGCGGCGCCGTGCCGCCCCGGGCCGACGGGCCACGCCGGTGCTGCTCGCGCAGCATCGAGACGAAGATGCCCAATGCCAGCAGCAGGCAATAGAACATGCGTGACTGGTGCGCCAGCAGCACCTGCCACAGCTGGCCTTGCGCCATTGCGGTGGCATCCTTGATCACATGGTAGTACACGTTGCCCACAAAAGCGGCAGCAAACACGGCCGCCAGCAGGCGCAGTCGCGGCCAGTGCCGCAGGCGCTTGCCGACACCGGTGAAGGTGGGCATGAAGAAGAAGGTCGACAGCAGTTCCTTGAAATAGTAGAAGTAGCGGTTCCAGAACTCGACCACCGACTCCGCCAGCAGGGGCTTGTAGGTATTGCGGAACACATTGAAGCCCCACAGCCGCAGCATGCCCACGATCAGGTGGCCCTTGACCGCCAGGCGCAGGACATCCTCGAACAGCTGGCAATACACGCTCGCCCAGGCGTGCAGGGGAGCCGCCGGGCCTGCCTGCGCGAGCAGCACGGACAGCTCGGCGATACCGAGCGTGCGCCCGCCGATGGTCTGCGTCAGGCCATTGCCCGGGCCGTACACCGTGCCCTCGAACAGGGTCAGCACCAGGCGCCACACCACGGCCAGCAGCAGCAACTTGACACCGGCCAGTTGCGAGCGGGCGAGTTCTTCAGTGGTCTTCGCCTCGTTCTGCGACAGGTAGGCCAGGCCCTTGCCGTACGGCGTGTTGGAGCCGCCATAGGCCGGCCAGAGGTAGAACACATGGTCCGCGATGCCGGTGCCTTTCATGCGGCCGTGCTGGCCGGCCAACACCAGGTAGGCGCAGCGCCAGATCACTGCGGGGTAGAGCAGCGCCAGGCCGTACAGCACCGCACGCCACAGGCCGGCGGCGGGCGTCGTCATCCACAGGACGACCAGCAGCAGCCAGTAGCTGGTGTGCAGCGCCCACTGGGGATGACGCCGCACCGGCGCCGGCAGCCGTGCAAAGGACGTGGCCGCCCGGTACACCAGCCACAACAGCAGGAACTGGGCCAGCACCACCAGCGCCGCGGCCCACCCGCTGGCGGGCACCGGCATGGCACTGGATTTGGCCAGTGTCTGCAATGTCGTCACCGTGCCGACACCAACCGCCGCCAACGCCAGCAAGGCGCGCCGGCGCGCCGGCGGCGTGAACCAGACCAGCGCCCGGCCACCGACGGCACACCACCAGGCAATGGCAGCCGGGTTCTCGTGGAACTGCAGCGGGTCGCGAAGCGCCATGGGGCCGGGGCCGGTAGGGCCGGTCAGGCAGGGTCGGTGGCGCCGGTCAGGCGCTGCAGTGCCTCGCGGTAGGTCGCAGCGGTATGGTCGATCACGTCCTGCGGCAGCGCCGGCGCGGGCGGGCGCTTGTCCCAGGGCTGCCCACCGATGCGCACCTGCTCCAGCCAGTCGCGCACGAACTGCTTGTCGTAGCTGGGCGGGTTGCTGCCTTCGCGGTAACTCTCCACCGGCCAGAAGCGCGAGGAGTCCGGCGTCAGCACCTCGTCCATCAGCACCAACTGGCCGGCCGCGTCCAGCCCGAACTCGAACTTGGTGTCGGCGATGATGATGCCGCGCTGCAGGGCGATCTGCGCGCCGGCCTGGTACAAGGCCAGGCTGGTGGCGCGGATCTGCTGCGCCAGCTCCCGCCCGACGATCTCGACCGTGCGCTCGAAGGTGATGTTTTCGTCGTGTTCACCGGCCTCGGCCTTGGCGGCTGGCGTGTAGATCGGTTCCGGCAACTTCGAGGCGTTGCGCAGGCCAGCGGGCAGGGGCACACCGCAGACCCGGCGGTCGGCCTGGTATTCCTTCCAGCCGCTGCCTGCCAGGTATCCCCGCACCACTGCCTCGACCGGGATCGGCTGCAGGCGCTTGACCAGCATCGAGCGGCCATGCACCTGGGTGCGTTCGGACTCTGTCACCACCGACTCGGGGGCGTCGCCCGTCAGGTGGTTCGGGCAGATGTGGCCCAGGCGATCGAACCAGAACAGCGCCATGCGCGTCAGCAATGCCCCCTTGCCGGGAATCGGTTCGCCCATGATCACGTCGAAGGCGCTGAGCCGGTCGCTGGCGACCATCAGGATGCGGTCGGTGCCGACGGCGTAGTTGTCGCGCACCTTGCCGCGTGCGAGCAGCGGCAAACTGTGGAGGGAGCTGGTGTGGAGGGCGGGTACGGGTGTGGACATAAAGGGGCGGTGTTGCGAGGCAATATTGTCCCGCATGTTCCGCCCGCCGATCCGGTGCGGCGACCGGTGCGGCCCGGCCGGCAACCGGCTACTGGACGACCTGCGCCAGTTCGCCCCGCGCGTATTGCTGCGCCACCATTTGCAGGCTGTGGCCCTTGATCTTGCCACCCTGGCCCTGGCAGCCGAACTCCAGGTAACGCTGCTTGCAGATCTGCTTGGCGGCTTCGCGCGCCGGCTTGAGCCAGTCGCGCGGATCGAACTTGTCGGGGTTCTCGGACATGTACTTGCGCACCGCGCCGGTCATGGCCAGGCGCACATCCGTGTCGATGTTGATCTTGCGCACGCCGAACTTGATCGCCTTCTGGATCTCCTCCACCGGAACGCCGTAGGTCTCTTTCATGGCGCCACCGTACTGGCGGATGATGGCCAGCAGATCCTGCGGCACCGAGGACGAACCGTGCATCACCAGATGCGTGTTGGGCAGGCGGCGGTTGATCTCCTTGATGCGCTCGATCGCCAGGATGTCACCGGTGGGCTTGCGCGTGAACTTGTAGGCGCCGTGGCTGGTGCCAATGGCGATGGCCAGCGCGTCGAGCTGGGTGCGCCGCACGAAATCGGCCGCCTGCTCGGGATCGGTGAGCAACTGGTCCATGGTCATGGTCGAATCCGTGCCGTGGCCGTCCTCCTTGTCGCCGCGCATGGTCTCCAGCGAGCCCAGGCAGCCCAGCTCGCCTTCGACCGTGACACCGGTGGCATGCGCCATGTCGACCACCTTGCGGGTGACCTCGACGTTGTAGTCGTAGCTGGCGATGGTCTTGCCGTCGCCCATCAGCGAGCCGTCCATCATGACCGAGCTGAAACCCAGGTTGATCGCGCCCTGGCAGATATCGGGGCTTTGCCCGTGGTCCTGGTGCATCACCAGCGGGATGTGCGGGTAACTCTCGACCGCGGCCAGGATCAGGTGCTTGATGAACGCCTCGCCCGCGTATTTGCGTGCGCCGGCGCTGGCCTGCAGGATGACCGGGGCGCCGACCTCGTCGGCCGCAGACATCACGGCCTGTACCTGTTCCAGATTGTTGACGTTGAAAGCCGGAATCCCGTAGCCGTTGACGGCCGCGTGGTCCAGCAGTTCGCGCATCGAAACGAGTGCCATGTGGAGAGCCCCCAGGTGTTAGGTGTTGATGTCACGCGAACTGGCTACAACCATCGTAACTGTCCCGTAACCGTTTGAATTTTACTTCGCGACGCCCAATCTGCAGTAGAAGGCATGCGGGCAGTCCCGTCCTTGTATGCTCCGTCCCTTGACACTCCGCAAACCGCCTGCGTTCTTCCATGCCTGACGCCCAGCCCGCGAACCCGTCTTCACTCCCGCGCCTGGTCCTATGGACGGTGGTGGTCGGCCTGTTGCTGGGGGCCTGGGATCTGCTGGGCCAGGATCTGGCTTTGGCACGCTGGTTCGGCTCTGGCGCCGGTTTTGCGTACCGCGACCACTGGCTGTTCTCCGGCGTGCTGCACCAGGGCGCGCGGCGCGTGGCATGGACGCTGCAACTCGGTCTGGTGATCGCCATCTGGTGGCCGGCCGGGCCCCTGCGCATGTTGCCCCGGCGCGAGCGCATCCACCTGCTCATCGGCACCCTCGTCACGATCCTTGCGATCTGGCTGCTGAAAAACCGCAGCCTCACCAGTTGCCCCTGGGAACTGTCCGAATTCGGCGGCCGCGCCGCCTATGTGTCGCACTGGAGCTGGGGTGTGATCGACGGCGGAGAAGGCTTGTGTTTTCCGGCCGGGCACGCGTCGGCCGCGTTCGCCTTCTTCACCGGGTACTTCTGGTTGCGCGCGCGGACACCGCGCGCGGCGCGGCTGTGGCTGGCGGTCACCCTGCTGGCCGGCACCACCATCGGCCTGGCCCAGCAAGTGCGTGGCGCGCACTACATGAGCCACACCTTGTGGACCGGCTGGATGAGCTGGGTGATCGCCGGCAGCACTTACCTGCTGCTGGAGCACACCCCGGTGCGCCGCTGGTTCGGGTCACCGGCGCGCGTGCGGAGCTGAAGGCGCCGACCCTGCCTCAGGCTCAGATGCTCACACCACCTGGCAGATCTTGAGCATGTTGGTGCCGCCGGGAGCACCCATCGGTTCGCCACAGGTGATTGCGTAGATATCGCCCGACTGCACGATGCCACGCGACTTGAGGTCGTTCTCGGCCTGCTGCAGTGCCGTGTCGCGATCGCCGCTGGTGTCCTTGAGCAGGGGGCGCACGTTACGGTACAGCGCCATCTTGCGCTGCGTCGCCACCCACGGGGTGAACGCGTAGATCGGTATCTGGATCAGGTGGCGACTCATCCACAGCGGGGTGGAGCCGCTGTCGGTCATCGCGACGATGGCCTTGGCGCCCAGATGGTGGGCGGTGAACAGGGCGCCCATCGCGATCGACTGGTCGATGCGCGCGAAGGTCTTGCCGCTGAAGTCGGCATCGAGCTTGACCACGTCGTGGGCCTCCGCCGCGTGGCAGATCTTGGCCATCTCCACGACGGTCTCCAGCGGGTACTTGCCGGCGGCCGTCTCGGCCGACAGCATCACCGCGTCGGTGCCGTCGAGCACCGCATTGGCCACGTCGCTGACCTCGGCGCGCGTCGGCACCGGGTTGGTGATCATCGACTCCATCATCTGCGTTGCGGTGATCACGACCTTGTCATGCTCGCGCGCCAGCTTGATCATGCGCTTTTGCAGCGCCGGCACCGCCGCATTGCCGACCTCGACCGCGAGGTCGCCACGCGCCACCATGATGCCGTCGCTGGCCAGCAGGATTTCCAGCAGCCTGGGAATCGCCTCGGCTCGCTCAATCTTGGCGATCAGGCCCGGGCGGTGGTTGAATTCGGCCGCGGCCACGTTGCACAACTGGCGTGCCATTTCCATGTCCGTTGCGTTCTTCGGAAAACTCACGGCAACGTAGTCGGCCTGGAACGCCATGGCCGTCCGGATGTCGTCCATGTCCTTGGCCGTCAATGCCGGCGCCGTGAGGCCGCCGCCAAGCTTGTTGATGCCCTTGTTGTTGGACAACTCGCCGCCGATCTTGACCGTGGTGTGGATGGCCTCGCCCCGGACCGCGTCTACGACGATGACGATCAGGCCGTCGTTGAGCAGCAGGGTGTCGCCGACCTTGACCTCGCGCGGCAGTGACTTGTAGTCCAGCCCGACAGCAGCCACATCGCCAGGCTCGGTGCGTGCCGCGTCCAGCACGAAGGAGGCACCGGACTCGAGCATGACCTTGCCCTGCGCAAACTTGCCGACCCGGATCTTCGGTCCCTGCAGGTCCGCCATGATGGCCACTTCGCGCCCCGCGCGCAGGGCCGCTTCGCGCACCAGCCGGGCCCGGTCGATATGGTCCTGTGCGACACCGTGGCTGAAGTTCAGGCGCACCACGTTCACTCCGGCGCGGATCATCTGTTCGAGCAGGGCCGGGTCGCTGGATGCGGGACCGAGGGTGGCAACAATCTTGGTGGCGCGGCGCAGTGCCATGGGGAAGTCTCCTTGTAGTGCCAAGGATTTTCCCATGGAAAAAATTACCGTGTGGTTACCGCGCCGCGGCGCGCCTGGCGAACCTTCAGCCTTCGGCGCGCCTGGCGAGGATCTCGAAGGCCGGCAAGGTCTTGCCCTCCAGCACCTCCAGGAAGGCACCACCACCGGTGGAGATGTACCCGATCTGTTGCTCGATGCCGTACTTGGCGATCGCGGCCAGGGTGTCACCCCCGCCGGCGATGGAAAACGCCGCGCTGTCGGCGATGGCCTGGGCGATGGTCCTGGTGCCGCCTTCGAACGCCGGGAACTCGAACACGCCGACCGGGCCATTCCAGACGATGGTGCCGGCCAGCTTGAGCTGCGCGGCCAGGCGCTGCGCCGTCTGCGGCCCGATATCCAGGATCAGGTCATCGTCGGCCACATCGCTGGCGGCCTTGACGGTGGCCGGGGCGTCGGCCTTGAACTCCTTGGCTGTCACCACGTCGGTCGGGATCGGGACCGCCGCACCGCGTGCCTGCATCGCCTCGATCACGGCGCGGGCCTCGGGCAGGAGGTCGGGTTCGGCCAGGCTCCTGCCGATCGGCAGGCCTGCCGCCAGCATGAAGGTGTTTGCGATACCACCACCCACGATCAGCTGGTCCACCTTGTCGGCCAGGCTCTTGAGGATGGTGAGCTTGGTCGACACCTTGGACCCGGCCACGATGGCCACCAGCGGCCGCCGCGGCGCCTTGAGCGCACGCGTGATCGCATCGATCTCGGCGGCCAGCAAGGGGCCGGCGCAGGCGATCGGCGCGAACTGCGCGATGCCATAGGTGCTGGCTTCGGCCCGGTGCGCGGTGCCGAACGCATCGTGCACGAAGATATCGCACAGGGCGGCCATCTTGCGCGCGAGTTCCTCGCTGTTCTTTTTCTCGCCCGTGTTGACGCGGCAGTTTTCCAGCAGCACCAGTTGCCCCGGCGCCAGCGCCCGGCCGCCTGGCAACACGCCATCGACCCAGTTGGCCAGCAGCGGCACCTCACGCCCCAGGAGTTCGCCCAGGCGCGTGGCCACCGGCGCCAGGGAATCGGCCGGCGACAAGACACCCTCGGTCGGCCGCCCCAGGTGGGACGTCACCATGACCGATGCGCCGGCCTCCAGCGCCATGCGGATACATGCCACCGACGCCCGGATGCGGGTGTCCTCGGTGATGCGGCCCTGCGCATCCTGGGGCACGTTGAGGTCGGCCCGGATGAACACCTTCTTGCCGGCAACCTTGCCGGCGGCACACAGGTCGGAGAATCGGATGAATTGCATGGCGCGTGCAGGTAGTGGGGAGGGATCGCCAAATTGTAGGGGTCAGCGACAGGCTGCAAACACATCCAGGCGCGGCTGGTAGACGCTGGTATTGACATCCAGCAAGCCGAGCATCGAATGGAACAGGTTGTCATGTGTCAGCGGCGCCCCGGCGTTCTTCTGCAGGCAATCCTGCCGCACGCCCAGGCGTTTCTGCATCGGGCCCGACAACCAGGTGAGCATCGGCACATGGACCTGCACCTGGGGCGCCAGCGCATACGGCAGCCCGTGCAGGTACAGGTTGTTTTCTCCCAGCGACTCGCCGTGGTCCGACAGGTACAGCAGCGCGGTATCCTGCGGCCCGTCGCGCGCCGAGCGCTCCAGCCATTTCGCGGTGCTGGCCAGCAGATGGTCGGTGTACAGGATGGTGTTGTCATACGCATTCACCAGCTGCTCGCGCGGGCAATCCTGCAACACATTGCTGGCGCACTCCGGCATGAACTTCTTGAACGACGGGGGCGAGCGCCGGTAGTAGGCGGGACCATGACTGCCCATCTGGTGCATCACCACCACCACGCCGCGCGCGCGCCGCGCCGGATCGAGCGCGGCAATGCGCTGGTCGAGGCCCTTGAGCATGATCTCGTCGAAGCATTCGCCCCCACTGCACAGGGACGGGTCCTCCAGCGTGCGCGTGATCACCTGGTCGACCCGGGCGCACAGGCCCTTGCAGCCGGACTGGTTGTCCAGCCACAGGACGGCCAGACCGGCGCGCTGCAGCACATCGAGCAGGTTCTCGTAGGGCTGCTTGCTGGCCTCGTAGGCCTGTTTGCCCTGGTGCGAAAACATGCACGGCACCGATGCCTGGGTGTTGGTGCCGCAGGAGCGCACATCGGTGAAGTAGGTCATGCCACCCTCGGCCCGCAACTGCTCCAGTGCCGGATTGGTCTGGCGGCCATAGCCGCCGAGGGAGAAGTTGGCGGCACGCGCAGTTTCACCCACCACCAGCACGACCAGGGGGGTGCGCCGGGTCAGTGCGTAGGTCGGTCCCGGACGGGCATCGACCCCGATCGCTTGCATCGTGTGCCGTGCACGTGGCAGGAGGTCGGCCAGCAGTTTGCCGCCGCCATACAGGACATTGAGCGGATTGAACAGGTAGCGCACATGCTTGTGGTTGCGCATGAGAGAGGCCAGATCCTGGTACGACGCCAGCGTGACAGCACCGAGCACGCCAAACGCCAGCACCGCGACGACAGCGTTGCGCCAGGCCTGCGGCCACCAGCGCCGCCACAGGATGTCCTGGCGCAGCAGCCACAGCGCCGGCACCGCCGCCACCGCCAGCACACTGAACAGCAGCGTCCATGACACCAGGTCGCGCACTTCGCGCGGATCGGTGTTCACCACGTTGGCCATCATGGTGGAGTCGATCACCACGCTGTACTGGAGCATGAAATAGGTGCTGGCTGCCGCCACCAGCAGCAGGATCACCGCAACCGCCTTGAACACGCGCGGCCAGGCCAGCAGGCTCAACACCACCACCAGGGCTGCGCCGATCCACAGCGCCAGCGCGATGCTGAATACCAATCCGCGCCAGCCGTTGTGGTCCGGCAAGGCCCATACCGCGCGCCACAGCGGCAGGTTGCCCACAGTCGCCAGCCAGCCGGCGATCAGCAGCACCACGGCCAGCGGCGTGCGTCCGGACCGGGTCAGAGCGCCATCGACAACGGGTTTCATGGATTCTCCAGGCGCATGGTGCGGGCCGGGCTACCAGCCCAGGCCCAGGTGCAGCGGCAGATAGACGGCCATGCCGGCGACGACGGTGATCAACACGTCGCGGCGCCAGAAGAAGAACACCACGCCGACGGCGGCCGCATACAGACGTGCGTCGCGCCAGGTGTCGACCAGGTGGCCCTGAACAGTCACCACCTCAGGCAGAACAACCGCCGCGAGTGCCGCGATCGGAGCGTATTGCAATCCGCGCTGCGCCCAGTGGGGCAGGCTCCAGGGCTTTCCGGAGAACAGGAAGAAGCTGCGCGACAGCACGGTCATCAGCGCCAGGCCGGCGATGACCGCAACGCGGTGCCAATCGGTGTCCATCATGGCGTGCCAGGCGCTCGCTGCGCCGGACGCAGCCGCTCCAGGCCAAGGCACAGGATCACCGCCACGGCGATCGCCAGCAGGATATTGAGTTTCAGCGGCAACGCATAGGCCGCCACCCCGACGGCGCCGGCGATGGCCGCCGACAACACCCGCATGCGCGTCGTGGCCAGCGAGCTCAGTATGCCGACCAGGCACAGGACCCCGGCAAACCCCAACCCCCAGGCCTGCGGTATGAAGTTGGCCAGCACCACGCCGGCCACGCTCGACCCCATCCAGGCACCCCAGTTGACGAGATCGTTGCCCGCCAGGTAGGCCTCCTGGGCCTTGCGCCCGGCCGCATCGGTGGCGGGGTGCGCAAACCGGCGGGTGAACAGCACGTAACTCAGGTCGGCGGTGAAATAGCCGTGGCCCACGCGCTCCCAGAGCGGCAAATGCGCCAGGTAGGGCCGCAGATGCAGGCTGAACACCACGAAGCGCAGGTTGACACAGAAGCCGGTCGCCAGGATGACCCATACCGGCGCGCCCGCGATGATCAGTGGCGTGGCCGCGAGCTGGGCGCTGCCGGCAAACACCAGCACCGCCATCAACAGGGACTCCACCACCCCCAGGCCGGACTTGACCATGGCGACACCCGTCATCAGGCCCCAGGCGGCAATGCCCGGGGCGAGCCGCTGGAAATCACGCATGCCGACGCGGAATTCGGGGTGCCGGAAGTTGGCCTGCTGGAAAAACATCAGTCCTGCGGCTCCGCGGTGAAACACATGCCGGGTCGCAGGTCGAAGCCGCGCAGGAATTCCCCTGCCGCCATGCGTTTGCCGCCCGCCTTCTGGAGTTCCGTGATGCGCAGGCAGCCGCCGGCGCCGCAGGCGACATCGACGCCGGCCGGCGTGGCCGCCAGCACGGTGCCCGGCACCGCGCCGGTCGCTGCACAGTCCGTCAGTGGCTGCGCCTGCCAGATCCTGAGCACTTCCTGGCCCAGCGGCGCCCATGCGCCCGGGGCCGGGTTGAAGGCACGAATCCGCTGTGCCACCAGCACGGCCTGGGACGCCCACGACACACGGGCCTGCGCCTTCTCGACCTTGTGCGCATAACTGACCCCCTCGCTGGGCTGGGGCCGGGCTGGCAAGCGCCCTTGTTCGGCCAGCACCAATGCCCGAACCACCAGGTCTGCACCGAGCGCCGCCAGCCGGTCGTGCAGGCTGGCGGTGGTGTCGGCATGCGGCCCGTCGTGGCGGATGGGGCATTGCGCCAACAGCAGCATGTCGCCCGTGTCCAGGCCCTCGTCCATCTGCATGATGGTCACACCGGTCTCCGGGTCGCCGGCCTCGATGGCGCGGTGGATCGGCGCCGCGCCGCGCCAGCGCGGCAGCAGCGATGCATGGATGTTGATGCAACCCAGGCCCGGCCTGCCGCCAGGCCCGGGAGCCTGCATCGTGTCGAGCACCCAGCGCGGCAATATCAGCCCGTACGCGGCCACCACCATAACATCGGCATGCGCATCGGTGATTGCCTGGCGCGCCTGCGCGGCGTCCTCGGCAAAACGCCCGTCGAGCCGCAGGCTGCGTGGCTGGGCCAGCGCCAGCCCGCGTTCCCGGGCAAACACCTTGACCGGTGATTCCTGCAGCTTCATGCCGCGGCCAGCCGGACGGTCCGGCTGGGTCAGCACCAGGGCCACCTCATGCCCGGCATCGCACAGGCGTTGCAGCGCCACCCGCGCGAACTCCGGCGTACCGGCAAACAGCAGCCTCAATCCTGTTCCTCGCGCTGCAGCTTGCGCATCTTGGTCTTGATGCGGTTGCGCTTGAGCGGCGAGAGGTATTCAACGAACACCTTGCCCATCAGGTGGTCCATCTCGTGCTGCACACACACTGCCAGCACGCCTTCGGCCTCGACCGTACGCGAATCGCCATTGGCGTCCATGGCCGCGACCCTGACCGCATCGAAGCGCTCGACGTTGTCGTAAATGCCCGGCACCGACAGGCAGCCTTCTTCATTCAGATGTTTCCCCGGGCTGGTCCAGACCAGGCTGGGGTTGATCAGGACCAGCGGGGCATTGCGCTCCTCGGACACGTCGATCACGATCACGCGCTCGTGGACATCCACCTGTGTGGCCGCCAAGCCGATTCCCTTGGCGTCGTACATGGTCTCCAGCATGTCGGCGACGAGGGCCTGGATCCGTCCATCCACGGACTGCACCTGGCGCGCAACCCGGTGCAATTTCGGATCGGGATAACAAAGAATGGGTAACAAAGCCATGATTTCTCTACAAAGATGTCGCTATTTTCGCCACTTTTCTGGCCGGGGCTGTTGGCAGACAACAGAAAACGTTGCCCAATCAAGGACTTGAGCGCAAAATCGCGCGTGAAATATCAAGATTTCTCCGGCCTCGGAACCGTATGGTAGCTGGCTGGAGCAGCCTGCAGGGGCGACCACAATGCATCAACAAATGACCATTAGCACGTTGGCAAAAACCAAATTGACACTGGCCCTGCTGGCCGGCATGGCTGGCAGCACGCTCTTCAGCCCGGCGCTGGCGCAGAACCTGCCCGTCACGCCGGGGCAAAAAGCCACTGCGGAGCAGGTCGCGCAGGCCGGCATCCCGCTGAGTGAGCTGGCCGCCGACGCGCCCGACAACTACACCGTCAAGCCGGGGGACACGTTGTGGGCGATATCCGGCCTGTTCCTCAAGAGCCCCTGGCGCTGGCCGGAACTGTGGGGCATGAACCTCAGCGATATCCGCAACCCGCACCGCATATATCCCGGGCAGCGGCTGTTCCTGGAACGCAAGAATGGCCGCGCCACGCTGCGCACCGGTGCCAGCTCGGCCGAGGGCACGCCGCCGACGGAAACCATCCGGGTCTCCCCGCGCACCCGCTACGAGCCGCTCGACAGTGGCGCCTTGCCGACGATCAAGGCGCATTTGATCGAGCCGTTCCTGGCCGAGCCAGTGATCGTGGACGAGTTGGGCTTGCAGAACGCGCCGCGCATCGTTGCAGCGCAGGACGGTCGCGTTCTCCTCACACGCGGCGACCGGGCCTACGTACGCGGCCAGACCGGTACGCCACTGCTGGACGCGCCAGGCAAACAGCAGGAATTCCGCATCTTCCGCAGCGCCACCGCGCTCAAGGATCCGGCTAGCGGCGAAATTCTCGGCTACGAGGCGCAGTATGTCGGCAAGGCGGTGCTGGTGCGCAGCGAATCGACCCAGAGCGTCACCGACAAGAACGGCAAGGAGAGCACCGAGATCGTGCCTGCCACGATCGACATCCTGGCTGCCAAGGAGGAGATGCGCGTCGGCGACCGTCTGTTGCCGGAACCAGCCCGGGAACTGCTGAGTTATGCGCCGCGTGCACCCAGCGGCGCGGTGGACGGACGCATTGTGTCGGTCTACGGCAGCGCCGTTGTCAACGCAGCACAGAACCAAGTGGTGGTGATCAACCGCGGCAAGGTCGATGGCATTGAAAACGGCTACGTGATGGCGATCTTGAAAGACGGTGCTACTATTTTGGACCGCACCACGACTGCTAAAGACACTATCAAATTGCCCGATGAACGCAACGGTTTGTTGATGGTGTTCCGCACGTTT
>JANMZX010000292.1:0-6276 GCA_031383745.1 Rhodoferax sp.
ATGTCGGAGGTCTTGGAAGCAACTTCCTTGACCATCTGCGCGCCCATGTTCTGGAGCTTGTCCTTGAGTTCGATTTCCTTGGCCACGGACACACCGTCCTTGGTCACGGTGGGGGCGCCGAACGAGCGCTCCAGCACCACATTGCGGCCCTTGGGGCCCAGGGTCACCTTCACTGCGTTGGCCAGGATGTTCACACCCTCGACCATGCGTGCGCGGGCTTCGCCGCCGAAAACTACGTCTTTTGCTGCCATTTGATTACTCCGGATTCAGTTAATTGGTGAACGGTGGGATTACTTCTCGACGACTGCGAACAGGTCGTCTTCCTTCATCACCAGCAGTTCGTCGCCATCGACCTTGACGGTCTGGCCGCTGTACTTGCCGAACAACACGCGGTCGCCGACCTTGACAGCCATCGGGCTGATGTCGCCCTTGTCGTTCTTCTTGCCCGGGCCCACGGCCAGGACTTCACCTTGATCCGGCTTTTCGGCTGCGCTGTCGGGGATGACGATGCCAGAGGCAGTCTTGGTTTCGTTTTCCACGCGTTTGACGATCACACGGTCGTGCAGAGGGCGAAGTTTCATTGGATCTCCTTGATGTTTGAAACAGGGTTGATAATCAAAAAGGCACCAACCTGTATAAGTTGGCGCTCATTAACTTGAGGCGACTTGTGGTGCTAGCACTCATCACCTACGAGTGCTAATGATAAGGGGTTTTGTAGAGTTATCAAGGTCATGCCCACAAAAAATCGTCGGCCGGGGTGCTTGCTGTCAGCAGCATCGAACCGGAAAATCAAGGAATACATGACCCGGCAGCGACCCTCCATGGCAGCCCCACGCGGCTGCGTCACCCCGGTGCGGCCCCGCAGAGACGGCGTCCATGCATCCTGACTCCAGGAGCCTTTGGCGCGGACCGCGCTGGACATTGGCCGCGCTGCTCTCGCTGCTTGGCATGGTCGGGCCGTTTTCGGTCGACACATATCTGCCGGCATTTGCCGGCATTGCGCTGTCGCTGGACGCCTCGCCGGTGCAGATGCAGCAGACCCTGTCGGCCTACCTGTTCGGTTTTGCCTTCATGAGCCTGTTTCACGGCGCGATATCGGACAGCTTCGGGCGCCGGCCGGTGGTGTTGTGGGGTGTGGCGGTGTTCACGCTGGCGTCGGTTGGGTGCGCGCTGTCGCAGAGCATCGGGCAGCTGATCTTGTTCCGGGTGCTGCAGGGGCTGTCCACCGGGGCTGGCATCGTGGTGTCGCGCACCGTGGTGCGCGACATGTTCGAACCCTCGCAGGCCCAGAAGGTGATGAGCCAGATCACGATCTTCTTTGGCATTGCGCCGGCGATCGCGCCCATGATCGGCGGCTGGTTGTTCGTGCTGGCAGGCTGGCACAGCATCTTCTGGTTTCTGGCCGGTGTGGGTGTGGTGCTGTGGCTGGCCAACTTCCGGTTCCTGCCCGAGACCCTGCATGTGACGCAACGCCAGCCGTTCAATGCCCGCAACCTGCTGCGCGGCTACTGGCAGTTGGGGCTGGACCCGCGCTTCCTGTTGCTGGCGCTGGCCAGCGGTGTGCCGTTCAATGGCAGCTTCCTGTATGTGCTGTCGGCGCCGGCCTTCCTGGGCGAGCACCTGAAACTGGCTCCGACGCAGTACTTCTGGTTCTTCGTGCTGAGCATCGGCGGCATCATGTGTGGCGCCTGGCTCAGCGGGCGGCTGGCCGGCCACATGTCGCCGCAGCGGCAGATCCGCCACGGCTTCGTGATCATGTTCGGCAGTGCGCTGGTGAACGTGCTGGCCAACTGGCTGTTCCAGGCGCATGTGTCCTGGGCCCTGCTGCCGCTGGGTGTGTTCACCTTCGGCTGGGCGCTGATGGTGCCGGTGGTGACCCTGCTGGTGCTGGACCTGCATCCGGCGCGGCGCGGCATGGCGTCGTCGCTGCAGATGTTCGTCGGCTCGATGGCCAATGGCCTCGTGGCCGGGGTGATTGCGCCACTGGTCATGCACTCCACGCTGGGCCTGGCCGCGGCGTCGATGGGCATGATGTGCATCGGGCTGGTGGCGTGGATGGTGGTGCGCCGCCGCTGGCCGACGATCGGGCGCGCGAGCGTGGCCTGAGCGGGCGTTTGTGCGCCCGTTCCCCAACAACAAGAAAGGTTCAACACATGGATACCAAGGCAGCGCTGCAACAGGAATGGCGCACCCTGCAGGACAACCACGAGCGGTATGAGGGCGCCAGCCTGTGCATCAAGCTGGTGGCCGTGGTGCTGGTGGGGGCGGGGGTCGCGGTCGGGCTGGAGTGGTGGTTCCTGGGCTTGCTGGTGCTGGTGTTGTGGCTGCAGGAGGGCGTCTTCAAGACCTGCCAGTCCCGGCTGGGCGAGCGGCTGCTGCAGATCGAAGGTCTGATGCAGCAGGATGCCCCGCCGCCCGGCTCGGTGTTCCTGCTGCATACCGGGTGGCTGGCCCGGCGTGGGGGTACGGCGGACCTGCTGGCGGAATACGCTGCCAGTGCGGTGCGGCCCACGGTGGCGTTTCCGTATGCCGTGCTGTTGCTGATCCTGCTGTTGCTGGCGCTGGGCTGATACGGCGGCCGGCGGCGCTGCCGGCCGGTAAACGAAAGGCCTGCACAGCGGGCGCAGATCGGAATATACTGGTATTTTATCCAGTATTTTATGCCTGTCGATCTGCCCATGTCCGCCCTTCCTGTTCCCGTTGCCGTGCACGGCGCCGTCTGGCGTGCCGACGAACTGGCGCGCCCGGCAGGTGCGGTGCTGGCCACGGGCCACCCCCTGCTCGACGCCCAGTTGCCCGGCAGCGGCTGGCCCGTCGGCGCCCTGGTGGAAATCCTGCAGGCCCAAAGCGGCCAGAACGAATGGCGCCTGCTGTTGCCCGCGCTGGCCCGTGCCCCGGCCGGGCCGGTGGTACTGGTGGGGGCGCCGCACATGCCGTTCGGGCCGGGGCTGTCGGCCCAGGGCCTGGCCACCGAGCGCCTGTTGTGGATCACCGTGGCCCAGCCGGCCCCGCGCATGTGGGCCTGCGAGCAGGCGCTGCGCTGCGCCGATGTGACCGCCGTGCTGGCCTGGCTGCCGCAGGCCCGGGCCGACCAGTTGCGCCGCCTGCAGATGGCCGCTAGCGAACACGCCAAGCTGCTGTTCGTGATGCGCCCGGCCCGGGCCCAGGCCGAGTCGTCCCCGGCGGTGTTGCGGGTGTCGCTGGCGGTGCAGGCCGACAACGATGCGCTGCATATCGAGATCCTCAAGCGGCGCGGGCCGCCGGCGCTGCAGCCGCTGGTCATGCCCGCCCGCCAGGGCCGCATGGCGGCGCTGCTCGCACGTGGTGGCGGGCGGGCAGGGCG
The DNA here is from genome assembly GCA_031383745.1 of Rhodoferax sp. GTDB lineage: Bacteria > Pseudomonadota > Gammaproteobacteria > Burkholderiales > Burkholderiaceae_C > CAISIP01. The sequence continues at coordinate 3,344 of JANMZX010000292.1, forward strand.
CGGTCCCGCGCCGGAGGTGTCCGCAGTGGCGCCGCCCGGGCTGTCGATGCAGGAGCCGCCCCATGTACTGGATCGCGTTACAGCCCCAGCCTGAGGCAGAAGGCGCGCCTGCGCCCGACGCCAGCAACGCAAGCAGCAGCGCGCAGGTGGCCGAACCCGCCAGCGTGCGTGACGACGCACTCACCGCCCTGGGCTGGTGGGCGCTGCAGTTCACACCTCGGGTGGCGCAAATCGGGCAGGCGGTGCTGCTCGAGGTGTCCGCCAGCGAGCGCCTGTTCGGTGGGCGTCAGCCGCTGCTCGACCATCTGTTCCAGGCCGCGTGCCCGGTGCAGCCGCTGCGCTCGGCGCATGCGCCGACCTCCCTGCTGGCGCTGGCCTATCTGCAGGTGGACGCTGCCGACGCGTATCCGGCACCTGACCTGCTGCCACTGGCCACACTGGCGGAGGCACAGCCGCATCTGGCCACCCTGGAGCGCATCGGCTGCCGGCGCTGGGGCGATCTGCGTGCGCTGCCGCGGGGTGGCGTGGTGCGGCGTTTTGGCGCGCCGCTGCTCGACGCGCTGGACCGGGCCTATGGCCTGAAGCCTGAGGTCTATCCCTGGTTGCTGCTGCCCGAGGTGTTCGACCTGCCGCTGGAACTGTCGGCACAGGTCGAGACCGCACCCGCGCTGCTGTTCGCCGCGCGGCGCATGCTGGCGCAATTGCAGGTGTGGCTGCAGGCGCGCCAGCGCGGCATCCTGGCGCTGGAACTGGGCTGGGAGATGGACGCGCGGCGCAACACCGCCACCCACGGCAGCCTGGTGGTGCGCACCGCCGAGCCCACGCTGGACATGGGCCACCTGCAGCGCCTGCTCGGCGAGCACCTGGACCACACCACGCTGCCGGCGCCGGTGTTGTACCTGCGCATGCGCTCCATCGAGACCGCGCCCCTGGCCGGGGCCAGCGCCAGCCTGCTGCCCGATGAGCTGCGCAGTGGCGACAGCCTGCACCAGTTGCTGGAGCGCCTGAGCGCGCGCCTGGGGCCGGAGCAGGTGCTGCGCGCGGTACCCTGCGCCGACCATCGGCCCGAGTGCATGCAGGCCTGGGTGCCGGCATCGCAGGGCAGGCCGGTCACCCCATCCGCGGCAAGCGGCAAGCCTGCCGGGGCCGGCAAACGCCACAAGACCAAGGACGCCGCCAACGCCGTTCCCGCATGCGCCGACCTCTACCCCACCTGGCTGCTCGCCACGCCCCTCAAGCTGGCTGTGCGCCAGGACCGCCCGCTGTACCAGGGTCCGCTGACATTGCTGGTGGGGCCACAGCGGCTGGAGGCGGGCTGGTGGGGTGCCGCCAGCCCGGCGAAAACCGTGGTCACGCTGCGCGACTACTTCCTGGCGCGCAGCGCGCAGGCGGGCTTGTTGTGGATCTACCGCGAGCGCTTGCCAGTGGACAGACAGTTGGCAGACCCGGCGGCGGAGCGGTCTGGCAGCCATTGGTATCTGCAGGGGCTGTTCGGGTGATGCGCCAATCTGCGCTGACGGGCAAAACATTCGATTCGAGCAAGGCGGGTTGTGGTTTCACGACCTGCGGTCTGGCCGCGAGAAGCTCCCAGACTCTCAGGCAATGTGGAACAACTCGATCGGATGATCGCGGCCCTTGACCTTCACCAGCCCGAGACTGCGGGCGCCCGCCGTGTCCTCCCCGGCGGCTTGCAGCACCTCGCGCGAGCAGAGAATCTGCGCACCGAATTCCTTGTTCAGCTGCTCGATGCGCGAGGCAATGATCACCACGTTGCCGGTGACCGAGTACTGCTGGCGCAGCGCCGAGCCGATGTTCCCGGAGACCACTTCCCCAGCATGCAGACCGACTCCAATCGTGATCGCCGGGATGCGACCGGCATTGGCAAGCGCGCCGACGCCAGCCACCAGATCGCGGGCGGCGGCCAATGCATTGGCGCAGTCGCGGGCGCTCGTCAGAGGCGCGCCGAACGTGGCCATGAAGCCGTCGCCGAGGAACTGGTTGATGATGCCGTGGTGGCGGTTGACAATGTCGATGGCCTGCGTGAAGACGACGTTCTGAAGGGCGACGATTTCCTCCGGGGACTTGTGTTCGACCAGTGGCGTGAAGTTGCGGATGTCCATGAACATCACGCAGACGAAGCTGCGGGTGCTGGCGATGTGCGGTCCCATCTGAAGCAGGTGCTCGACGATGGCGGGTGATACCTGCTGGCCGAACGCGCTCAGCACACGCTGGCGCTCCTGCAGCGTCCGGTAGGTGTTGCCGACCCGTAGTTTCAGCTGGTGCGCAACGAAACCTGCCGCGAGCCCGGCCAACAGGAGCATGGCCCCCTTGCCCAGGTAGTAGGGTGGCTGCGCGAACGGAGTGCCAGCCGCGGCGCCTTCGCCGCCGCCAACATAGGCGACTGAAAGAGCCATGTACTCTGCGGCCGCGACCAATCCGGTAAATACCGACAACCTGAAGTCCAACCGCAGCGTGGAGAGCACGATGAATACCGCGTAAAGCAGACTCGCAGCGCTGTGCAGCACATAGACCGGGCTGACTTCGCGCGCCAGGAGGACGATCAGCATGCTGGGCACACTGGTCTCGACCAACGCGTTCAGGTAGCGCAGCGCGTTCGGTACACCTCTGCCCAGTTCCAGCCGACGGCCGATGACGTGGCGCACGGCAAGCTCGTAACACAGCAGCACGGTAATCATGGCGCCGGCGTGGAACATCACCCGGGGCCGGCCGAAAATCTGTCGGTATTCGTCGCGGTACAGCTCGAACACCAGGCCGAAAAAGACGATCAGAAGCCCCATCACGCCGGCCAGGATGGCCATGCGCTCGCGCTCGCTGTGGATGATTTCGCGGGCGAGATGCTCCTCGAATGTGGCGGCGGCGTCAGGCACAACCAACTATACGTCGCGCAGGTGGATTCCGGCCATGGGTGACCT
>JANMZX010000328.1:0-3518 GCA_031383745.1 Rhodoferax sp.
GTGACCCGGTCGTCCTTGGCGGCCGCCCACCGCGGCTGACCATCCTGTTCGGCATCGGTACGCATGCTGCGGAACTTGACGACATTGAACAAGCGCCCGTTGAGACCCACGCGCTCCTGCAGATAGAGGATCGGGCCGCCGCTTTCGAGCAGGATCAACAACCCGGTGATCAGGATCACAGGCGAAGCCAGGACCAGCAGAATTGCTGCGCACACGATGTCGAACAGCCGTTTCACCACGGTGCGCAGCAAGCCCTGGCTGAAGCCATCACCAAAGATCAGCCAGCCAGCAGACACCGAGTCGAGCCGGATCTGGCCGAGCGTTTTCTCGAAATGGGTCGCCATGTCGACCACCCGCACACCCTGCAACTTGCAGTCCAGCAATTCGCGCAGTGGCATGCTGCCTCCACGTCGTTCGGCCAGCGCCACGACGATCTCGTCGACCTGCTGTTCGATCGCAATATCGGTCAGCGACATGTTGGGCGACAAAATGCCCCAGGCGGACACCTCGGCCACGGCCTCGTTGGGGCTGGCGTAGTACCCCACCAGATCGACGTGGGGATCGGACTTCTGCAACGTCCGCCCGACCAGTTTGGCACGCGTGCCGGTGCCGAACACGAGCACCCGCTGGCGCATCATCGATGTGGCACCCGCATGCCCGACATGGACCCGATGGACCAACATCAGCAGCAAACCACCCACCAGCGTCATGGCAGCCAACTCACGATCAGCCAAGCCCATCGATACCAGGCGCAACACGACGTAGGCGACGGGCAGCATCAGCACGAGGAAAAGCGCGCCGCGGGCCCAGGACTGGGCCACCGACCGATTGTGGACACGCTGGTAAAAACCGAGCGCGGCATTGATGATGAGCGCCAGCGCCGCGAGAAACGTCGCGGAAGGCACCGCCGCCAGCACAGCCCCCAACAGATCCCCCGCCCGCCACACCACGGTAGCCATGACAGCCCCTATGACCAGGGCAAAGTCCAGCAGGATCTGCAACAGGGTTCGGCGGTGTATGTAGTGGTTGAAAAACTTGATCATGTGTGCTGCCGATACTACACGCCGGGCCTAGACCAGCACTTCCGGGCAGGCCGCATGGCCCAGAAAAGCCTGCGGACTGGCGCTGGCGCCGTAGGCACCGGACTGGAACACCACCGCAAGGTCGCCGACGCCCGCCACCGGCAAGTGCATCCGGTCAGCCAGCAGGTCGAGCGGCGTGCACAGTGGCCCGACCACCGACGCGAGTTCGGTGTCCACACCCCCCTGCCGGCTCCCGATCGTGACCGGATAATTCTTCCGCACCACCTGGCCGAAGTTCCCGGAAGCCGACAGATGGTGGTTCAAGCCGCCGTCGGTCACCAGATAGACCTGCCCGCGCGAGATCTTGCGGTCAACCACGCGAGTCACATAGACGCCCGCTTCGGAGACCAGATAGCGGCCCAGTTCGATAACCAGTTCGGCCTGGGGCAATTCGGTCTTGGCCCGCACCAGCAGTTGTTGCAAGTTGGCACCTATCGGCCCCAGGTCGAGCCGCTGCTCCCCTGGGAAATAGGGTATGCCGAAGCCTCCGCCGAGGTTCAGGAACCGCACCGGCCCGGGTGCGTCCCGGGCCAGCCGGACTGCCAACTCGAACGACTTCTGCTGCGCCTCGCATATCGACTCGGATCGCAAATTCTGCGAACCCGCAAACAGGTGGAAACCCTCGAAGGCAAGGCCCGCCCGCCCGATGTCGGCCAAGAGGCCTGGCATCTGCTCTGTGTCGACACCAAACTGCTTGGGGCCACCACCCATCTTCATGCCCGAGCCCTTGAGCTCGAAATCCGGGTTGACCCGTACCGCCACGCGGGCCGGCAGGCCCAGTTCCAACGACGCCGCCTGCAGCACAGCGATCTCGCGCGCCGACTCCAGGTTGATCAGCACCCGGGAGGCGACCGCCTGGCGCAGTTCGGCATCGCGCTTGCCCGGCCCGGCAAAACTGATCTCAGCCGGATCTGCGCCAGCGTCCAGCGCCACCTTAAGCTCACCGGCAGATGCCACGTCGACGCCATCCACCAGGCGCGCCATGAAGGCGACCACGGCCGGCATCGGGTTGGCTTTCATCGCGTAATGCAGCTTGACGCCGCTGGGCAAAGCCACGCGCAATTCGGCAACCCGGGCACGCAGCAATCCGCGGTCATAGGCGTAGAACGGCGTCTGGCCGACCCGGGCAGCGAGTGTGCTGAGTCGCTCGCCGCCCACAACCAATTCGCCGTCATCGACCTTGAACTGGTCCATCGGGGCGTGGACCGGAAGCGCGCGTGGAATAACAGACATGAATTGAATCGAGCGTCAGAAAAGAGGGTTGTCAGTGCGCGCCACGCGCGACCCATTCGGCCGCCAGCAGCTTGCGGTCGATCTTGCCGTTGGGGTTGCGTGGCAGGGGGCCGGCGACGAACTCGATGCCAGCCGGCACCATGTAGGCCGGCATGTGGATGCGGCACTGGGCCAGCAAGGCCGGGATCAGCGCGGCCACATCCACTTGCGCACCGTGTTCTCCATCCACGGCCGGCGGGGTCGCGACAACATGAATGGCTTGCCCCAGGGCAGGATGCTCGACACCGAATGCGGCACATTCGCCCACCAGCTTGGTGGCATAGACGATTTCCTCCACCTCGGTGGGGCTGACACGATAACCCGAGGTTTTCATCATCTCGTCGCGCCGGCCGATGAAGTACAGGAAACCTTCGGCATCCATGCGGACGTTATCGCCGGAGAAAACGGCGTATTCGGGCAGTTGCAGCCCCGGTGCGCGCCCCGGAGCATCGGGTGCCAACAACTTGTAACGCTCGGCGGTCTTTTCGGCGTCGTTCCAGTAACCCTGCCCCACCAGCGCGCCGCGGTGCACCAGTTCGCCGGGCTCGTCAGGGCCGCAGGGGGTGCCATCCTCGCGCAACACCAGGATCTCGGAATTGGGGATCGCCTTGCCGATGGAGTCCGGCCGGCGGTCCACCTCCTCGGGCGGCAGGTAGGTGGAGCGGAATGCCTCAGTCAGCCCATACATCAGGAACGGTTTCGCCTTCGGCACCCGATGGCGCAGCAGGGTCAGCGTCTCGCGCGGCATGCGGCCACCAGTGTTCGCGAAATAACGGAGGTGGTCGTTGATGGCTGCAGGCCATTCCATCTGGGTCAACTGGATATAGAGCGGTGGGACAGCCGTCAAGCCAGTGACCTTCTCACGTTCCAGGGCCTTGAGCACATCGCGCGGCATCAGGTAATTGAGCAGGACCACCCTCGCACCCACGTGGAAGGCCGTCGTCAACTGGCTGAAGCCGGCGTCGAAAGACAGTGGCAGGGCGGCCAGGAGGGTGTCCTGGGCGTTGTTTTCCAGGTAACTCGCGACACTCTTGGCGCCGGCAACCATGTTCCGATGGGATAACACCACACCCTTGGGGCGGCCCGTGCTGCCGGAGGTGTAGAGGATGGCGGCCATGTCGACATCGATGACGCGGTGGCCTGGGCGGGGAGGACTGGCGAGCA
>JANMZX010000347.1:0-8046 GCA_031383745.1 Rhodoferax sp.
GCTACGCACCCGATCGAGCCGCGCTGCGGCACGCTGGCGGCGTTGCTTCTCCTCGCGGGCATGAGCCCGCAGCGTCGTCGCGCCTTGCCAGCCCACCACATCGCAGCCCGCTCGGGCGCGTCCAACTGCCGAATCTAGGATGATGCTTCCCTCTCACAGGAGGCATGTGCATGCGTCGTCGCAATATCCTGGGCGCCCTGGCCAGTGTCCCCGCCGTGGGTCTGACCGGCTGCACCGCCGGGACCACTCGTCGGCCGCGAGGCGCGGCCGACGATGAACTTCTCGCTGCGGCATTCTGCTATGGCTTCGGGCTTTATGAATTCGGCCGCACGGCGCAGGTTCGGGCCGGGCCGCAGGGTGGCCGGTTCAACCAGGTGGGCCATGTCGCACGGCTGCTGGACCACACCTCCCGCGCGATAACGGCGCCCAACAACGACACGGTCTACTCCTCGGCGTCGCTGGAACTGTCGGGCGGGCCGGTCGAGGTGCTCGTGCCGAGCGAGCCCAAGCGGTACTTCTCTGTCGCTTTCATGGACGCATTCACCGACAACTTTGCCTATGTCGGCACACGCGCGACGCGCGGGCAGGGAGGCCGCTTCTGGGTGGTGGGACCACAATGGACGGGCGCGGCGCCGGCGGATGTCAGCGTATTTCGCGCATCGACCAACGACGTCTGGATGCTGGGGCGGGTGCTGGTCGACGGCCCGCAGGACCTGGATGCGGCGAAGGCGCTGCAGCAGCGGATCAGCGTGCGGCAAGTCGAGGCCAGCGTCCGGCCCAGGCGCTTCACCGTCGCCGCGACGCGGGTGGAAGACCCCGACAATTTTCTGGGCGTCGTCAACGAGATGCTGGCGCGTTCGCCCGGTGGCCAGGGCCAGACGGCCCGCGCCGACCGTTTTGCCGCGCTGGGCCTCGGTGCTGGCGTCGGTGCCGCGTCGGCCGACGTGCTCGCCGCGTGGAAGGACTACCTCCCGCGGGGCCTTGGCGCGCTGCGGGGCGATTCCGTGTCGCGCGAGCTGGAGGTCAATGGCTGGGGCTATCCGCCCCGGGGCGTGGGCAATTTCGGCACCGACGACCGGCTGCGCGCTGCGGTTGCGCTCGGAGGTCTGGCCGCGCTGGGCGAGGAAGAGGCGATGTATTTCCAGGCCACGAAGGACAGTGCCGGAGACGCCTTGACTGGCGCGCGTTCGTACCGCTTCCGCATTCCGCCGGGCGGCATACCAGCGGATGCATTCTGGTCACTGACGATGTACCAGGCCGAGCCGGACGGGCGCTTCTTCCTGGTCGAGAACCCGATCCAGCGCTACTCCGTGGGCGACCGCACACCCGGCATGGTGAAGAATGCCGATGGCAGCGTCGACATCCTGATCCAGCGCCAGGCACCGGCGGGGCCGCTGGCGGCCAACTGGCTTCCGGCCGCCGCCGGCAGCATCAGGCTGTCGCTGCGCGCCTACCTGCCGCGCAGGGAACTGCGCGAACGCTTGTGGCGGGTGCCACCGGTCGAACCGGTCGGATAGCGCGCAGCGGTGTCACATGCGGGGATTTTTCGGCGTATCCGTCAGGGGCCTTCCGTCCTCGCCCAGGTTCGTGATCGGCATGATGGCCGGTGAGCCGGCGCCGTCGGCTGCGTCGACGTTGTCCTCGACCATGTCCAGAAATCCGTCGACCTGATCGGTCGAGTGGATGGACGGTTGGATATGGGCGGTTGGTTCATGTGCTTGTGTCATGGTGGCGCTCCCTGGTTTGCTTCGGTGGGGATTCAGTATGGAAGCCACTGCGTGCGCCGACCATCAGGCAGGCGGAGGAATCGAGGTAAGACGGCGCCCACAACGATGCGCGCCCAGCCATGCGCTACGTCGCCGGGGCCCGGGTCGGCTGCCTTGCGTGCCATGCGGCAGAGCCTGCTGGGCCCTGCCCGCCGGCTCGATCTGGCCTTGCAGGGTGGGGGCGCCCATGGCGCCTTCACCTGGGGTGTGCGCGACGCGTTGCGCGACGATCCGCGGCGGGAGTTCGAGTGTCCCATACGGTTTCGCGTTCAACTGCCGAATCTAGGTTGAACGCAAACTGGTATCCGTGGCAGCAGCGCGGGAGCCATCAATGCGGTGCTGTTCGCCGTTGGATGGGCCAAGGGGGGACGCGCGGGGGTCCGGCACGCGCTGGCGGGTTGCTGGAGCGAACTTGGCCGGCAGATGCCTCCTTGTCTTGCGACGCAGGGCGAGGGGGAGACGGTCGATGTGTCGCCCACCACCCGGTACTGCTCGGCGGCCAGCCCTGCTGGGACGGCGGCTACTCGGCCAATCCTGCCATGTTCCCGCTGTTCTACGAATGCGGTTCGCGCGACATCCTGCTGGTCCTGCTCAAGCCGCTGGACCGCGATGACACACCGACCACGGTCGAGGAGATCGAGCAGCGGATTGGCGAAATCGCCTTTTCGGCCAATTTCATGCGGGAGATGCCCATGTTCGCGCAGGCGACCGCGTATTCCCGTCCTGTGTTCCTCAGTGTTGGCAAACTGGAGCGGCGCCTCCAGGGCGCGCGCTTCCACATGATCGACTCCAGCCGGTTGCCGTGCCTGCAGCGTACCGACACCAAGGTGCTCGCGCATGGGCCTTTCCTGCAACTGCTGATGCGCCAGGGGCGCGAACGCGTACAGGCCGGGATCGGCGAACACGGCGCCGCTGTCGGGCGACGCGCCACGCTCGATGTGACGAGGTACTTCACCTGAGACGCTTGCCGGAACCGGGCACCGCCGTCGATGCCGTATCAGGCGGCGCGCCGGCAGCCTCTTCCCCGGCACGGGCTGGCAACACGCGTATGCGCCGCCGCTCGCTCAGGACTGGGTGTCGCGCAGCGCCACCAGCGCGGCGACGGCCTGGCAATCTGCCAGTGCGGCCGTGGCCTGGGCCAGTGCAATCAGATCGGGGATCGCGGCTGGTCGCATTTGCTGCATCCAGTCGATCAGGGCCACCACGTCGCGGACCTGCACCGAGGTGATGTCGGCCGGCTCGACACGGAAGCCTTGCCATTCTGCATTGCGCGCCCGGATCTGCGCAAACACCCCTCCTGTTCGGGGGATCCCGATCAGCGCGTAGGGGCTGATGGGTCGCAGGAGATGCTCCAGCAACCGGGCGCGCACGGCGCCCGGCGCACCGCCGTAGATCGCGCCAACGAGTTCGCTGACACGGTTGAACCGTGCGACCAGGCAGGACGCCGGATCCAGGCAGATGAACCCGTCCGGCACGGCGTCAAGCCGCTGGGTCGCGGACGGGTGATTGCGCTGCAAGCTGTCCACGCTGCTGCCAGTCGGTTGGAGCTGGCGTAGCGGGGCGGCAGGCCCGTTCATGATCGTGTTCGGTTGCATCTTGCGGGTTCCTTTGTCGATCCGGCGAATCACACACGCCGCCCGGTGGCACACGCCAGCTACCGGCACGATTTCCAGTGCCGACAGCCTCGGATCCTTGGCCCTGCACCACGGCGACGCGAGATCGACTATCGGGCCTGGCGCGCTGCCGGCGTTGCGTTTGGTCAAGCTTCACGAACATTGCCATCGGCGGTCCGCAGGCACCCGTGGGCGCTGCCTTGTCCTCAATGAGAGGTATGGCGGTTGGTGCGCACGCGGTTTCTGGCGGCAGGCGCTATTGCGATGCGTCAGGCTTGCCGTTAGCATGCTTCTTGGGTGGAGACCTACCACCAACCACTGCGGGGAACTCCCAGGTGTTGCATTCCGAGCTTCAAGTGCATGCCGCCGCGATACTGGCGGCCGATGTGGCGGGCTACTCGCGCCTCATGTCGGTTGATGCGCGCGCGACAGTGGCGGCGCTCGACGATGCGCGCAACCTGTTCAGGTCCCACATTGAAGGCCAGGGCGGCAGGGTCATCGATATGACCGGGGATTCGGTGATGTCGATGTTCGACACCGGCGCCGCCGCCGTTGCTGCCGGCATCGGCGTCCAGCGGGCGATGCATGCCGCCGCCTCGGCCACGGCAGATGCGCGCCGGATGCGTTTTCGCATCGGTGTGCACCGGGGCGAGGTCATCGAAAAGCCGGATGGAACGGTGTACGGCGATGTCGTCAACGTCGCGGCCCGCATGCAGACCTACGCCCCCCCGGGCGGCATCGCCATGTCGAAGCTGGTGGCCGACACGCTGGATGGTGTCGCAGGCGCCGATGTGGTGGATCTGGGCGAACTCTACCTGCACAACATGGCCCGACCGGTGCGCATGGTCAGCCTGCGCCTTGCGGAATCGTCGACGCTCGCCATCGGCCAACTGCCGCCAGGCGACGATGCCCGGCCGTCGATCGCGGTGCTGCCGTTTCGCAAGAACCTGGCCGGCAGCGAGCACGCCTATTTTGCCGACGGCATCGTCGACGACATCATCCATCTGCTGGCCGGTTTCAAGGAACTGTTCGTCATCGCACGCGGCTCCACGCTGGGTCTGGGTGGCGACGAGGTCGACCAGCGCCGGGTCGGGCGGGAACTGGGTGTGCGCTACGTATTGCACGGCAGCGTGCAGCGGGCCGGGGGCCGGTTGCGCGTGGTGGCAGAACTGTCCGAGCCCGAGACCGGCACCATCATCCGCACCTACCGGCACGACGGCCCGCTGACGGATCTGTTCGAGTTGCAGGACCATATTGCGCTGGACGTTGTCCGCACGATCGCGCCGCAGGTGCAGGCCCGCGAACTGATGCGCGCCAGGCGCAAGCACCCGCAGAACATGTCCGCTTACGACCTGATGCTGCAGGGCCTGGACCAGATGTACCGCGTCGACAACGAGTCGGCGGCACGCGCCCGGGGCTTGCTGCAGCAGGCCATGGTGCTGGACCCCACCTATGCAACGGCCTACTCCTACGCGGCCTACTGGCATGTGTTTCGCGTCGGCGAAGGCTGGTCCACCGACCCGGTCGCCGATGCCAGGGAGGCGTCGCGCCTGGCCGAGACCGCGATCACGCTGAACCCGGACGACCCGCAGGGCCTGGCCATCTACGGGCATGTGCAGTCGTTCCTGCTGCACGAGTTCGACAAGGCCAGCGTCTATCTGGATCGCGCCATCGAGGCCGGGCCGAGTTCAGCGCTGGCCTACACCATGAGTTGCGCCACCTGCGGCTACCTGGGCCAGGGTGCCCTGGCGGTGGCCCGCGGCCAGCAGGGCCTGCGCCTGTCCCCGGTCGATGCCTACCGCTTCTGGCACGAAGGTGTGCTGGGGCAGGCGCACTACATCCATGGCGACTATGCCGAGGCGGTGGCATTTGCCCGCCTGGCCGCCGGCCGCAACGCCGGTGTCGCCTTCAACCTGCGCTGCCTCGCCGCCAGCCTGGTGGCCCTGGAGCGCATGGACGAGGCGCGCGGCGCAGCGCAGCAACTGCTGCGCGTGTTACCGGCCTTTCGCCTGTCCAGCTACATACCGCGTTGCCCGTTCAAGGGTTCGACGCTGGACACCTGGGTGGATCGCCTCCGGCGGGCCGGTCTGCCGGACTGACGGCCTGGAACATCGACTGCGCCATTTTCAACGACCACAACCGAGGAGAAAACCACATGGGTGCCAACACAGCAAATACGGCCAACACCGCGAACACCGCCAACACGGCGAACAGCGGCAACGCCGGTGGGGGAGGGGCAGGGGGGATGATCATCGCCGACAGGGTGGACCTGCCGTTCGTCAAGGACACCGGTGTGGAGACCGGGCGCGTGGGATTGGTGCTGCCGGCTGGTACGCCACCTGTATGCCCGCCGATCGGGCCACCTTTCTTTCGCGATCGCAAGGTCGATCCGTTCTTTGCTGGCTGGCAGGTACTGGCGGAGTTTTCTGCTACCGATTGGCGCGCCCAGACGCCGATCTTCAATAGTGCTTCCGCCTCCGGAACCATCTTGAGGAGGCATGGCCAACCCGATGGCGACCGCGTCGTGGTCACCATGGCAAGTGATGGCAAGTCGGCAAAGTTTGAAACGGTTACCGGACCAGTCGCCGGGCCGCCTCAGCCTTCGGACTGGGAGTTTGACCGCCTGGTGCGGGCGTATGTCGACGAACGGCCGGATGCGATGGGCGAAATCGTCGCGCAGAACAGCGAATTTCTGACCTACTTCATGGACCTTCTGTCGTTCGGCCCCAGTTCCCACCCAGCCACGACCAAGGTGATGCAGGCAGCCAGCCTGATCGGGTTATTCTGCTGCCAGTATTGGAAGAACAAGTACAGGCGCGTGCGACCCGCACAGTTGTTCCCTGGCCTGTTGCCACCGGTTGCCACGCCCGGGCATGCGGCGTTTCCCAGCGGCCACGCGACCCAGGCGCACCTGGTGTACAAGTGCCTGTGGTCGCTGCTGCCCGCCGCAGGGATTGGGGGCACCGCAAATTCGCCCTACACCATTGCTGCGCCTGCGCTCGAACGGCTTGCGCGACGCATTGCCCGCAATCGCGAGATCGCCGGTTTGCACTATCCGAGTGATTCGGTTGCGGGCCGGCATCTGGCCAACAAGATTTTCAACAACATCCTGTTGAAGGCAGTCGACGGGGTCGGGATGCCCCTGGTCTTCGCGGTCGACATGCCAATCTACCGCAGGCTGGTTGTAAAGGCACAACAGGAATGGACATGACTCACACGCCATGCAAAGCACCTTGCTGGTACGGCCGCGTGAACCCGCAGGTCCCCGAACCGCCGACCCAGGCAAACCCGTCAACACGGCTGTTTGCAGATGCTGCAGCGCGAAAGACCTATTGGCTGCCTGATCCACCGGGCAGGGCCTTCCCTGGACTGCAGGCATTCTGGGAGCGTTTGAGCACCGGCATCACCGGGTATATGCAACCGGTAGCCATCGCCGGGCCGCCCTTGGACAGAGCATTTCTGTTGAGCCTGCCGCCCGGGAGCTTCCGTCCTGAAGACTGGGTACGTGGCAATGGCGCAAGCCGCCAGTCGCGGAGCCCGAACTGGTCCGGAGCGACCGTTCATGCAGCGGATGGCGGCATGCTCACCCAGGTCGTGGCGGGCTGGACGGAGCCCGAGGTGTTTGCCTCGGGAGTCATTGCGCCCGGACAGGAATTTCGAAGTTCGATCTGGACCGGATTCAATGGTCATGCCGCCTACTACGACGCGGCGCTACCGCAGATCGGCACCATGCAGCAGATATATCTCGATGCCAGCCATCACCGGCAAACCAGGCATTGGGTCTGGTTCGAATGGTGGGCCAACACCAAGGCGAACTCCACCGCCGAGAATCTGCTGCCGGTGTACCTGCAATTGGATGTCCACCCTGGCGACACCGTGTTGTGCAGTGTGGAGCTCATCCCGGGCGATCCGGTGGCCGACCCGACCGAGACCTTCCCCGTGGTGGCCCGCATGAGCGTGTGTATCGACCACAAGCATTCGGCGACGAAGGTGCTTGTCATGCCGTTCATCGTGCACCCGCCACTGGTGGATGAGTACCAGGTCCAGCCGACCGGTTCGACTGCGAGCTGGGTCGCCGAGCTGCCTGCCAATGTGGACAAGGAGCATCCGTTCCTGATGCCGCGGTTTGTCACCCAGGTGGATCCATTCAATGCCGTGACCTTCGAGCACTGTGCCGCGGCAATCGCAGTGAATGCCGGCGAGGCGCCCTTCGGCGAACAGACACTCGAGGTGTCCAGGCGCTTCAACATGTTCAGCAAGCCGCCAGAGAGAGCGGACGCACTGAAAAAGATCGCGACCACGCTGACGCCGCGAATCAGCGACACTTCCTTCCGCATCCAGGTGGATGGGCATGGTCCGTAAGGCCTGACCGGGGGCGGTCATCGCAGGCGACCTGCTCGATCAGCGATGCGCAAAGCGGAACACTGACGGTCACAGTCGTGCCAGAGCCAGGAGTTGCCGCCATGCTGGTCGCGGGTCTGGGTCTGCTTGCTTGGCTGAACTCGCGCAACAGGCCGCAACGCGCTACCACGCGACACCCGGTCGTCTGATTCCTGGGCCGGCGGGCCCGGCGTCACGGTGAATCCACCCATCTGGGCGTGCTGCTGCAAGGCCGTGCGTCAACGGCACCGTCGTCAGGCCATTGCCGGCCTGGATTCCGCGCGCAG
>JANMZX010000374.1:0-2196 GCA_031383745.1 Rhodoferax sp.
AGCGCTGGCACCACGCCCCTGTCGCGCGCCTTGCCGAGGTAGGGCAGGGCCTGCTTGCCGCGCCCGCTGCTCGCCAGAAACTGGCCATAGTGGTAGTTGGCCCCGGCGTCGTCGGGGCGGGCTGCGAGCAGCCGCGAGAAATGGGTCTGGGCGAATGCCGCGGCGTTCGGGACGTCGAGGTTGTGGCCGTAGGCACCCAACACGCCCATGCGCAGCAGCAACTCCGGCGGCGGATTGCTGTTGCCGGCGCCAAATGCGGCGTCGAGCATGCCTATCAGCTGGCCGGCGTCGCGCTGTGCACGTTGCTGGTCCTGTACCGAATCGAAGCGGGGCGGGTAGTTGGCCGCGTGGTGACCGATGTCCTGCATCATGCGGTCCAGGTAGGCGGTGTGGAGGCTGCCAGCTTTGCCAGACCCAGGGTCAGGGCTCAGCAATTGCCGGATGTCATACTGGCCATAGGCAGCGGCAAGGGCCGCGCCGGGCAGGCCTATCCATGCGACGCACACCGCCGCAATCACGCGTCGTACCAGAATTGCCATCGGCTGCATCATCGTCTCCTCGCATCGGGGGGTGTAGGGCCTGACGCAGGTGACTGTGCCTGACAACCCGCGCGGCTACGTCCCCCCTTTTGCGGAAGACCGTCAGCCCGCCGCCTTGTAGGTCCATGTTCGGAGCCCCGCGTTCCCGCACCTGTCACTGGCGGGTGATCATGGACGCCGCTGGCACCAACCTGCGCCGTTGGCCGACATGGCCTGCACATGCAGCGTTCTGACCGCGCGACGGCTCGGACGAGCGCGTGCCGAGTCGGCTTGGAGGGTCACGCCCGGTGCGTGGGCCGACGCGTCGCGTCTGGCCGCAACGTTGAGGCCTGCCTTCAACGCAGGCCGTGCGCCCCGCGGGTACCGCTCTGGCCGGCGTGCGGGTATGCCGGTCTATTTGCGCCCGCCGCCGCCACCACCGCCACCACCGCCGCCGTTGCCGCCCCCGCCGGCATTGCCGTTGCCCGCATTGCCACCGTTGCCTGCGCCTGGCGCGCCAGCCATTCCCGCCATGCCATGGCCTTGGGTGTTTGCCTTTGCGGCATCGCCGATGCTGTTGGATTTGCCGGGCCTTTCCGCCTGGCCGGCCTTTGCGGATGCATCCGGTGCCTTCGACGCGCTGACGACATCCCCCAGCTTGAATCCCAGATCCTTGGCTACCTGCCCCCAGCCAGCGCCGCTGGCGCGCATGTCCATGACCTTGTCCAGCGACGACAGGAACCCCGTCGTTGTGGCGGTGGTGCCGGCGTCTGCCTTGGCCAGAGACAGCGCGATGTTCACATTGCCGTATCCCATGGTCTTGCCTGTCCCCGACACCGTCACGTCAGCCATCCGGACGTCCTTGCCGGCGCGCATACCCTCGATCAAGGTGGCAGCGGCTGCCCTGGAACCGACGGATGCGCTGAAGCTGTCGGACAGCTGTGCGGCCGTGGGCGCGTTGCTACGGGAGGTGGTGCCGCTGGTTGTGACGGCGGTGGTGGTGGTCACCTGGGCCAGCGCTACCCCTGCCGACAGGATTGCGAAGGCTGCAATGGCCGCCTGGGCCAGGCTGGTTCTGTGATTGGACATGATGGGGGTACCTTGTGTCGAGATTGAAAGGCCAGTTCGTCGAGCGCAACAGCGGGCAGGTGCGCGATGCGTCGCAGTGTCGGGCAATTGGCGGCGTGGCAGGCAGCTGCCGGAAGCCGGCCAGCACCTTGACCACGCGCCGATGCTTGTTTCGCCGGGCTCCCCGGTATGCGGCCTGCACAAAGACCCGGCGACGGTGCAGGGGTTTCGCATCTGCCCGTCACTCAGGCAGCAAGCCCATGGGCTGCGTGTCGGACTCCCAGCCACCGGTTGCATTGGCCGCGTCCCGCCATAACGCCCAGGCTGCATCCGAGTCGTCCTCGACGACCTCCGGCAGTGGGGGCATGCCATACGGGTCAAGGGTTGCATCTAGCCTGGTCTGGAAGTCGAAAAATCTCGGATGACCTGCCGATCGTGTTGCCATGTCGCGCTCCATAAAAACCTATGGCATGACCATACCGTGCAAGACGCCCGCAGCAAGTCAGACAACATGCCGAAGGAAGGTCGCGAATTGTTTCCTTTTGTACAGATCGCGTGTACCTGGCGCGGGTTCGACAACCCTGGATGCGCTCGCAGCCCACAGGTCCCG
>JANMZX010000435.1:0-7208 GCA_031383745.1 Rhodoferax sp.
GAACAGGCCGCGCTGCAGCAGGCGGATGAGTTGTTGCGGATCGTCAATCACGAACCCCTGGCGCAGCAGCAACTGGCCCTGCTCGTCGAAGGTATCGAAGGGCAGCGGTATGCCGACATGGATCTGGCCGGCGTTCAGGCGTGTATCCGACATGGTCGATTCACCTGGTTCCGGGCTGGAGTGCCGGCGCAGCGGCGCGGCTGGTCGTCATGCCAAGGCCCCGGCACAGCCGCCGCGCGGCCACCAGGGCCGGGTTGTCATCAACGATGAGGATTCGAGCGGGCATGATGGACTGTAGGAATTCGACCGCCGGTGCGCCATCGGGCCAACACCTGAGACAGGTGGGTGAAATACCTGAGCACCGGCAGGCGCCGGCCTGCGACGTTCCCCGGTGTCCCATGGTTGGCCTGCACCTGCGCCCCGGCAGGCCGGATGGTGGGAAGTCGCGGCGAGGCCGGCGACCCGGCATGCAAGGGCTGCGGTCATGACCGGGCCGATGGGGCTGCCGCTGCCCGCACCCGCTTCCTGCTGGACCGTGCGACGGGCTTGGACGCGACGCGTCGGGCCACCTCGACGAAGGCGAGGACCAGTCCGTCGTCCATCGGGATCACCAAGAGCCCCAGCGTGCGGAGCTGGCCGTTGCCGCCGGCAACCTGGCAGTCGAATGCGTCGACCGGGCCTCCAAGGGCGCGTGCTTCCCGAACCGCGGCGTCCAGCCGGTCCTGCACCGAGCGCCGGTAGGCCGCATCCGGAAACGCCAGCAGCCACCACGCCTCCAGCGTAGGCAACTCTGCATGGGCCACACCGAGCAGGGCCGTGAAGGGCGCGCTGCGGCAAAGGATGGTTCCATCGGCAGCGACGTAGGCATAGGGGTGCGGCGCGGCGTCCACCATGCGGCGCAGCCGTGCCTGGCTCAGCGCGAGCTCACGGTGCGCCCGCACGCTTTGCGTGGTGTCCCGCGCCACGCGGATGAACCCGCAGAGCCGGCCCTCGGCGTCCCGCAAGGCGCTGATGGTCATCGAGGTGCTGAACCGGCTGCCATCGCGACGCACGTGGCCGACTTCAGCATGCAGCGCGTCGTTGCACACCAGCGACGCCAGGTCGGGTTCGCCACCGGCGCGCAACTGGTCGGCGGTGTGGAACAGGCCGAGGTGCTTGCCAACCAGCTTGTCCGGGGCGTATCCGTGCATGTCCGCCCAGGCCCGATTGGCGTAACGCAGGTGGCCGCTCAGGCTGCAGGTGGCTATTCCGTCCGCGGCCTGGTCGATGGCTTCGTACAGTGCGCGCAAGTCGTTTTCGGCTTCGGCCTTCTCCTGCGCCAGCCGCTCGCGCTCCCGCGTGACGCCGTCCAGCAGCTGCGCCGGGCGCAGCCGTTCCGCCACGTGGCGCTGGGACGCCACGCCAACCACCCGTCCCTCCTGGTTGACCACCGCAAGATGGCGCGCCCGGTGCAGGTCCATCCGGATCGACGCCACCGCCACCGAGGTGTCGTGGGCGATACACACCATCAGCGGGGCGGCGACTGCCTGCAATGCGATGGCTGTGTCGGCTGGTGCATCGACGCCGCGCAAGAGGGCTGCAATCAGGTCCTGCTCGCTGTACAGCGCGATCGGGCGTTGCGCCAAGGTGACCAGCAGGTAGCGGGCTTCGCTGCGCAGCAGCAGCTCCAGCGCGGTGTCCAGGCTGCATTCTGGGGCGACCTGGACCAGGGAGCGGTCCATCACGAACTTGATGTCGTCGGTCGCCCGTAACAGCGCCAGCGCGATATGGGCGCGGAAATCCGACTCGCTCGCGATGCCGCACGGCCCGCCGTCTGCGTCCACCACCACCAGATGGCGGATCTGGTGGGCCAGCGTCATGTCATACGCCCTGGAAATACCGGTGCCGGGCAGGGCGGTCACCACCGGGGTGCTCATGATCGCGCTGACGGGTGTGTCTGCCGCACCCGAGCGCGAACGCAAGGCCACATCGCGTTCGGTCACGATGCCCAGCAACTGCCGCCCGTCCTGCACCAGCAGGCAGGACACATGGCGCTCGACCATCAGGCGGGCTGCATCGCGCGACCGGCAGTCGGGCCGCACATGCAGCACCTCGGGGGTCATGATGTCCTGCAGAGTCAGGTTGGCGATGTATTGCATGGTCGGTACTTGCGCTCTTCGGTACCCGATGGGGCACCCTGAGGGGACTGTAGGCGCGCCAGCCAGGCCTGCCAATCAGGCAAAGACCTGAACGGGCCGGGCGAAATACCCTACTGCCCATCATCGGGCCGGCAGCGGGGCGTCCGGTAACTAGACCGCGGTCCAGTCGTCCCCGCCGCTACTGGCGGGCGCAGCCTTGCGGGTGTCGACCCGCGCGGTGAGCACCGGCGGTTCATTGCGTGGCGCGGCCTTGGGTGACAGGCGCACCACCTTGGTGGTGCGCTCTGGTCCGCGGCGTTCAACCGCCGGGAAGCCCTGGCGGGACGCCTGCGTCAGCACGGCGCCGCGCGACGGCGGCGCCGCGACAGCCTGTACGCCACCCAGCTTGAACACGGCCACCGCCTCGACCAGCTGGCGCGCCTGTGCATTGAGACTTTCGGCGGCTGTGGCGCTTTGCTCCACCAGCGCCGCGTTCTGTTGCGTGGCCTGGTCCATCTGCGTGACGGCCTGGCCCACCTGCGCCACACCGCTGCTCTGCTCGATGCTGGCGGCGCTGATCTCGCCCATGATGTCGGTGACCCGGCGGATGGCCGAGACGACGTCGGTCATCGTTGCGCCGGCCTGGTCCGCCAGCGCCGACCCCTGTTCGACACGCAACACGCTGTCGGCGATCAGGCCCTTGATCTCCTTGGCGGCTTCTGCGGACCGCCCGGCCAGGCTGCGCACTTCACTCGCCACCACGGCGAACCCGCGCCCCTGTGCACCCGCACGGGCCGCCTCGACGGCTGCATTCAGCGCCAGGATGTTGGTCTGGAATGCGATGCCGTCGATCACGCCGATGATGTCGGCGATCCTGCGCGATGCATCGTTGATGCCCTTCATGGTCTGCACCACCTGGCCCACCACCTCGCCGCCCCGGATGGCGACGGAAGAGGCGTTTTGCGCCAGCTGGTTGCCCTGGCGCGCGTTGTCCGCGTTCTGCCGGACCGTACCGGACAGTTCCTCCATCGACGCGGCGGTCTGCTCCAGCGCGCTGGCTTGTTGCTCGGTGCGGGCCGACAGGTCGCTATTGCCCTGCGCGATCTCGGCGCTGGCGCTGGCGACGCCCTCGGCGTTCTGGCGCACCGTACCGACCACGCCACGCAGGCTGGCCTGCATCTCCTTCAAGGCGCGCAGGAGCTGCGCAGTCTCGTTGTGGCCCGTTGCATCGAACTGCAGGCTCAGATCGCCCGCGGCCACTGTGCGCGACACCTGGACCGCCTGCTGGATCGGCCGCGTGAAAGAGCCGACGAGCCAGACCGCCAGCGCAATCGACGCGCACAGGGAAAATGCGCCGATCGCCGCCAGCCACGCGACCGCGCTGGTGCTGGCGCTTTCGACGTTCGCGCCACCGGCGGTCATGTTCGTATCCTGGATCCTGGTGATCTCGTCGATGGCCGCGACAAACGCTGCCTGCACCGGGCGGACATCCTGCATCAGGCTTGTCCTGGCCTCGGCCAGCTTGCCGGTGCGCGCCTGTTCGAGCATGCGGTCCCGCGGCACGATGTAGGCCGTGCGAGCGGCAACGATGCGGGCGTACGTGGCCTTTTCGACCTCGCTGACCATCAGGACCTTGGCCTGCGCGAGCTTGTCGGTGATCTTCTGCGTGGCCGCGACGATGCGGTCATGCTCGGCTTTCAGTTCGGCGGCGTTCTCGGTCAGCAACAGGTTGCGCATGCCGCGGTCGACCGCGTTGACCTCGCTGCGGATATCGTTGAATAGCACCACCGTCGGGTAGCTGTCGGCCAGCACGTCGCGGAATTCGTCCCGGATCAGGGCGATCCTGCTGAGTGCGACAGCGATCACCGCCGCGATCAGCAGCGCCATCAGCCCGAAACCGAGGCCGAGCCGGGTCGAGATCCTTGTGTTGTTCAGGTTCATGTGCCAGATCCTTTGAGGTTAGCTGTCTCCAGCGGCTGCGTGACGCAGCCACTGGCGGCCGAAAGTCCGCACGGTCCGGCAGGGCCGTGACGCATGCAGGCCGGTGTGCGGATGTCTGCGGCGCCGATGCGCATGCAGGGCCCGCAGCCGGTCCACATGCCGGCTCTGCCGACTAGAAGGAAGTCCAGTCGTCGTCGCCACCGTTGGCGGGAGCGGCCTTGCGGGTGTCGGCCCGCGCGGTGAGCACGGGTGGTTCGGCGCGCGGCGCGGCCTTGGGCGACAGGCGCACCACCTTGGTGGTGCGGTCTGATCCACGGCGTTCAACCGCCGGGAACGACTTGCGGGGTGCCTGCGTCGGCACGGCGACGCGGGCCACCGGCGCCGTCTGTGTCGGGGTCGGGATCGGCGTGTCGCCGTGGCCGCCCAGCTTGAACACTGCGACAGCCTCGACCAGCTGGCGGGCCTGTGATTTCAGGCCTTCGGCGGCCGCAGCGCTTTGCTCCACCAGGGCCGCATTCTGCTGCGTGGCCTGGTCCATCTGCGTGATCGCTTCTCCCACCTGCGCCACACCGGTGCTCTGCTCGCTGCTGGCCGCGCTGATCTCGCCCATGATGTCGGTCACCCGCTGTATCGCGCCCACCACCTCGGTCATGGTCGTGCCGGCGCGGTTCACCAGCGCCGATCCCTGTTCGACGCGCTGCACGCTGTCGGCGATCAGGCCCTTGATCTCCTTGGCCGCCTGGGCCGAGCGTCCGGCCAGGCTGCGCACTTCGCTGGCCACCACTGCAAATCCGCGCCCCTGCTCGCCGGCACGGGCCGCCTCGACGGCTGCATTCAGCGCCAGGATGTTGGTCTGGAAGGCGATGCCGTCGATCACGCTGATGATGTCGGCAATCCTGCGCGAGGCGTCGTTGATGCCCTTCATGGTCTGCACCACTTCACCCACCACCTCGCCGCCCTGCACCGCCACGGTGGATGCGTTTTGCGCCAGCTGGTTGCCCTGGCGCGCGTTGTCGGCATTCTGTCGCACCGTGCCCGACAGCTGCTCCATCGACGCAGCGGTTTCCTCCAGTGCGCTGGCCTGCTGTTCGGTACGGTTGGACAGGTCGTGGTTGCCCTGCGAGATCTCCGCGCTGGCAATGGCGACCTGTTCGCTTCCCCGGCGGACCTGGCCCACCAGCGTGGCCAGGCTGGTCTGCATGGCGGCCAGTGCGCGGAACAGATCGCCCACCTCGTCGGTGCGCGTGGTGTGTGTGTCGACGGTGAGGTCGCCCGCAGCCACGTCGTGCGCGACACTGGCGGCGCGCCGCATCTCGGCCACCACGCTGCGCTGCATCCACCAGGACACGGCCACGGCCAATGCCGCAGCGGCCAGGCCCAGCAGGGCCAGCAGAAGGTTGGTGTCGTGCGACTGTTGCCTGGCCGACGCGCTCAGCGCGCGCGCAGAGTCGCGGATGTTGTCGCCCAGCGTGGTCACGGTCTTGCTCAGCGCGGTGAAGCTGCTGTCGGCGCCCTGCATGGCTGCGATGCCGGTGTTGGGGTCGACCGACGACAGGTCGATGGCCGCATCGACCTGCTGGGCGTATTTGTCGATCTGGGCGCCCATGCTGGCGATGGCCTCGCGCAGCGGACCGGTGGCGCCCGGCGACTGGGCCAGCTTGATGCCCGACTGCTTGATCGCAACCAGCTGAAGGCCGGTGCTCGCGCGGTAGGCCTTGATCTTGGGCTCGTCCATGGAGCCGATCACACCCAGGGTGCGGTACACGCCCGAGTGGATGGTGCCCAACCGCCGCTCGATATCGGACACGCTTGCGACCAGCTCGGTGCTGGTGCTGAAGGCGGACTGGGCGTTGTCGGCCCCGACCGCCATCAGGAAGGCGTTGAACTGCCCCGACAGCAGCAGGACGATGGCGGTCAACAGGGGGGCCAGCAACAGCTTGGTGTTCAGTTTCATGGTTTTCTTCCAGGCGCAAGGTCAACCGGCACAGGGTTTGGCGGTGGCGCCACCGGCAGCACGGGACGCCGAGGCGCTATTGCTATTTGTAGATGCCACCACAGACGGCCGCGTCCTCCAGGCGCTCGCAGTACATGCTCTTGGGCTCGATCTTCTTGGTGACGGGGTTGGTGAACTTGTAGTCCTGCCAGAACGTGCCCTTGGCCTTGGCCATCTCCACCCGCTCCTTGACAAACTCCTTGCCGTCGATGTCCTTGAGGTCGATCAGGTTCTTGCCGATCATCTTGTCGTTGGCGCCATGGGCCCGTACCACGCCGTCCAGGCCATAGACCACCAGATACAGGTCGCGGTCGATGAATTGCCCGGTCTTGTTGCTGATCTCCCCATACGCCTTGTCCTTGCCGTTGGCCTTGATGAAGGCAACCCCCTTCTTGACCAGCGCGGTGGCCTCGCCGGCGTTGGCCTTGGTGTCGGCCTGGACCGCCAGCGGGAAGGCGATGGCGCAGATGAGGCTTGGTAGGAATATGGCTCGTTTCATGGTTGCTCCTGTAAAAGTCGAATCGGGAACTGCCGTGGCGCCTGGAGGTTTCCCGGCTGACCTGGGGCAGCGCCTGGCGGTTGTGCCTGGCTGGTGCCCAATGTAGTTTTTGCAGCTTGGGCTGGCTATCAGGCAGATACCTGAGTTGGGCCGGAATAACACCTGATCGCGCGCGATCTGAAACAGGCGGTCGCCGGTGGCGCGATGGTGTCAGGTCAGCCGCTGCAGGCGCACTGCGCGGTCGATGGCAGGCGGTTCCACGCCAGCATGGACCGGGCCAGCTGCGGACCGTCGCGTTGCCGGCGCCGTGGATTCAGGGGCACTGTGCGTGCCACTGCGGGGCAGCTGGAACACCGCCACCGCCTGCACCAGATGCTGCGCCTGGTGCTTCAGGCTATCGGCCGCGGCGGCGCTTTCCTCGACCAGGGCGGCGTTTTGCTGCGTGGCCTGGTCCATCTGCGTCACCGCCTCGCCCACCTGCGCCACACCGGTGCTCTGCTCGGTGCTGGCGGCGCTTATCTCGCCCATGATGTCGGTCACCCGGCGGATCGCGCCCACCACCTCGGTCATCGTCGCGCCGGCCTGGTCCACCAGCGCCGTGCCCTGTTCGACGCGCAGCACGCTGTCGGCGATCAGGCCCTTGATCTCCTTGGCCGCT
>JANMZX010000436.1:0-23372 GCA_031383745.1 Rhodoferax sp.
TCCCGCCGGTGCGGCCTCCGCTGCGCGCGGTGGCGACGCGCGCGCCGTCGGCGGCTCCCGCCCGCCGGTCGGTGGCGGCCGTCCCGGCCGCCCAGTTGGGGGAGCATCCGCGCCTGCAGGCGACGCGGCTCGCGCTCGCCCGGCGAGCCCGATCACCGATGCCGACGGATGCCCGACGCAGGTGCTGGTCGCATCCGCCGGACCTGCGGCCACGCCCGTACCAGGCGCACCGCGGGGTGGCAGCGCCGCCGGGGCGGCAGCCGCTGGCGCTCGGGGTGGGGCGGCCGGTGGCGGTAATCCGCGGCCCTTGCGACCTGGCATGTTTGCGCGCGTGACCACCGTGTTTGCCATCAAGGACCAGGCCTTGACCGTTCCCGAGGAGGCGATTGTTCCCCAGGGTGGTCGGCAGTTCGTGATCAAGGTGGTGGATCCTGCCGATGTCCCCGGGGCCGCCGGCCGGAGCCTGCCACCCGACACCAGGTTTGTGTCGCTGCGCCAGGAGGTCAAGCTCGGTGCGCGTCAGCTCGGCCGGGTGGAGATCACCGAAGGTGTCAACGAGGGCGAAACCGTGGTGATCGCCGGGCAGCAGCGCCTGCAGCGTGATGGCAGCCCGCTGCGCATCGTGGAGCTCGGTCGCCCGCCGCAGGGTGGCGGGCCGGCCACGGCGGCGTCTGGTGCAGCATCCGGCCCGGTTGCCGCCGCCAGCCGCTGACGGCCCGTCTGTGAGGAACCGACATGCAACTTGCTGAAACTTCCATCCGGCGCCCGGTATTTGCCTCGGTCCTGTCCTTGCTGATCATGTTGATCGGCGCCGTGTCGTTCAACCGGCTCTCGGTGCGCGAGTACCCCAAGATCGACGAGCCGGTGGTCAGCGTGCAGACCCGCTTCGGCGGCGCTTCCAGCGAGGTGATCGAGGGCCAGGTCACCAAGATCCTGGAGGATTCGTTGTCCGGCATCGAAGGCGTGGACGTGATCACCTCGATCAGCCGGCCGGAACGCAGCCTGATCTCGATCCGGTTCGCACTCAGTCGCGACGCCGACTCGGCCGCAGCCGATGTGCGCGACAAGGTATCGCGGGTGCGGCAGCGGCTGCCTCAGGGCATCGACGAACCGGTGATCGCCAAGGTCGAGGCCGATGCCTTTCCGGTGATCTTCATGGCCATGAGTTCGGATACCCATACCGCGTTGCAGTTGTCGGAGATGGCCAATCAACTGGTCAAGCCGGTGCTCCAGACCGCACCGGGGGCGGCCGACGTCACGGTGTTTGGCGAGCGCAAGTTCTCGATGCGGATCTGGCTCGATCCCGACAAGCTCGCCGCCTACCGACTGACCGTACAGGATGTGGAAGACGCGCTGCGGCGTTCCAACCTGGAAGTCCCGGCCGGGCGCATCGAAAGCGCGCAGCGGGAGTTCAACGTGACCGCCGCCACCGACCTGCGGCGCCCGGCGGAGTTCCGGCAGGTGGTCATCCGCACGGTGAACGGCATGCCGGTGCGTATCGCCGACGTTGCGCGGGTCGAGTCCGGCGCCGCGGATGAGCGCTCGACCGTGCGCCTGAACGGCCGGGATTCGGTCGCCCTGGGCGTGATTCGCCAGGCGACGGCCAATCCCCTGGACCTCTCGGCGGGCGTGCGCGAACTGCTCAAGAAGGTAGAGCGCGACCTGCCGCCGGGTGTCTCGATCGAAGTCGCCAACGACAACTCGGTGTTCATCGACCGTTCGATCAAGTCGGTGTACACCACCATCGCCGAGGCGGTGGTGCTGGTGGCCTTGGTGATCCTGATCTTCCTGCGGACCTTCCGCGCGTCGATCATCCCGTTGTTGACGATTCCGGTTTCACTGATCGGTGCCTTCGCATTGATGGCCCTGGCCGGGTTCAGCATCAACACGCTGACGCTGCTGGCGCTGGTGCTGGCCATCGGTCTGGTGGTGGACGATGCGATCGTGATGCTGGAGAACATCTACCGGCATATCGAAGAGGGGATGACCCCGTTCCAGGCGGCGATCAAGGGCTCGCGAGAAGTGGGTTTCGCGATCGTGGCGATGACGATGACGCTGGTCGCCGTGTACGCGCCACTGGCGTTCGCACCGGGTCGCACCGGACGCCTGTTCACCGAGTTCGCCCTCGCGCTCGCAGGCGCAGTGGTGGTGTCGGGCGTGGTCGCGCTGACCTTGTCGCCGATGCTGTGTTCGCTGCTGCTGCGCCACAACCCAAAACCCAATTTCTTCGACCGCGGCATGGAGCGTGTGCTGGAGGGCATCACCTCCGGGTATGGCCGGGCGCTCGCGATGACGCTCAGGGTGCGCTGGCTGGTGGTGCTGGTGGCCATCGGCAGTGGTGTGGTGTCGTGGTCGGTGCTGGGCGAGATCAAGCGCGAGCTGTCGCCGATCGAAGACCGCGGCGTGGTGGTGGCGCAGGTCAACGGCCCCGACGGATCGACGCTCGAGTACACCAACCGCTATGCAAAGGCGATCGAGCGCGTCGGCGAGGCGTACCCGGAATTCGACCGGATCTTCTCCACCATCGGCAATCCGACGGTTGCGCAGGGCAACATTTTCTTCCGCACCGTGCCCTGGGAGCAGCGCAAGCGCACGACGCTGGAGATGGCACGCGAGATGACGCCGCGCATCTCCGGGCTGACCGGGGTGACGGCATTTCCGATCACGCCACCTTCTCTCGGCCAAGGTTTTACCCAGCGCCCTATCAACTACGTGATCATCACCTCCGACAGCTACCAGAACCTCGCCCAGACGGTGCGCACCTTCCAGGACGAACTGGCCAAGAACCCCGGTTTTGTGCAGGTCGACACCGATCTGCGCCTGAACAAGCCGGAAATCCGGCTCGAGGTGGACCGCGAGCGCGCCGCCGACATGGGGGTCGGAGTGGACGCGATCGCCCGTGCGGTCGAGACCATGCTGGGGGGCAGGCTGGTCACGCGTTACAAGCGCGAGAGCGAGCAGTACGACGTGATCGTACAGACCAACCCGTCGGGCCGCAGCACGCCGGAGGATATCGAGAAGATCTTCGTGCGCGGCAAGGGCGACGCGATGATTCCGTTGTCGGCGCTGGTCAAGTTGCGCGAGATTGTCGTGCCGCGGGAGCTGAACCACTTCGGACAGCGGCGGTCGGCGTCCATCACCGCCAACTTGACGGCGGACTATTCGGTCGGCGAGGCGCTGGACTTCATGGATGCCACGGCGCGAAAGGTGCTCAAACCCGGTTATGCCACCGACCTCAACGGGTCGAGCCGCGAATTCCGCAAGTCGGCTGATTCCCTGACGCTGGTGTTCATCCTGGCGCTGTTCTTCATCTTTCTGGTGCTCGCAGCACAGTTCGAGAGTTTCATCGACCCGTTTGTGATCCTGCTCAGCGTGCCGCTGTCGATGGCGGGTGCGCTGCTGGCGCTGAAATGGTCCGGGGGTACCTTGAACGTGTTCAGCCAGATCGGGTTGATCACGCTGGTGGGGCTGATCACCAAGCACGGGATCCTGATCGTGGAATTTGCCAACCAGTTGCGCGAACAGGGGCTGGACATGGTGTCGGCGATCAAGAAGTCTGCAATACAGCGCCTGCGCCCGATCATGATGACCACCGGCGCCATGGTGCTGGGCGCGCTTCCGCTGGCGCTGGCCACGGGTGCGGGAGCGGAGAGTCGGCGTCAGATCGGCTGGGTCATCGTCGGCGGAATGAGCCTGGGCACACTGCTCACGATCTTCGTCGTGCCCACCATGTACACCCTGCTCGCGCGCCGGCATGCACCGGGCGCCAAGAAGGAAGCGGCGTTGCCCGCACACGCCGCGGCCGCGTTGCCTGTGCCACACCGGGATCTGGTGGTCGAGTAGCAGCGCCCGCGCCCGCTCAGAGGGCGCCGTCGAACACCATCACGTCGACCTCGTCGCCCGCGGCCACGTCGGCCTGGTCGTGGTGCAGCACGATCAGGCCATTGGCCTGCACCATGGAGCTCAATACGCCGGATCCCTGGTTGCCGGTGGTGGCAACCTGCAGCAAGCCGTGTGCGTCGCGGGTGACGATTCCCCGCTGGTATTCCGTCCGCCCGGCCTTCTTGCGTATCGCCGCGGCGCTGCGCCCACGCAGCATCGGTGGTGCAGACTGGCGCGCACCCATCATCTGCAGCAGTGCGGGGCGCACGAACGCCAGGAAGGTCACCATCACCGCCACCGGGTTGCCGGGCAGTCCGAACAGGATCGCGGTGTGGTCGTCATCAGCCCCGGTGATGCGCCCGACCGCCATGGGCCGGCCGGGCCGCATCGCGATGCGCCAGAACGCCACACCCCCGCTGGGGCCGGAGAGCTTGCGCATCATGGCCTTGGTGTAATCGGCTTCACCCACGCTGACTCCGCCGCTGGTGATGATCGCGTCAGCCTGGAGTGCGGCGTCCAGGAACGCGCGCTCGAGGGCCTGCGGTTCATCCCGCACCACGCCGAGGTCGATCACTTCGATGCCAAGCCGGCGCAGCATGCCGAACACCGTGTAGCGGTTGCTGTCGTAGACGGCGCCGGCGCGCGCTGGCTCGCCCAGGCTCAGGATCTCGTTGCCGGTGGAGAAATAGGCTACGCGAAGCCGGCGAAACACCCGCACACTGGCAATGCCCAGGCTGGCGATCAGGCCCAGAGCCGCCGGACCGAGCAGTTCTCCGCGGCCCAGCGCGGCTTGCCCCTGCATCAGGTCCTCGCCCAGGCAGCGCCGGTTGTCGCCGCGGCGCAGGACGCCGCCCGGCACCGTCAGCATGTCGCCCTGCAACTGCGCCAGTTCCTGCGGCACGACGGTATCGAGCCCCGGCGGCATGACGGCGCCAGTGGTGATCTTCACGGCTTCGCCAGGGCCGACCAGCGTGCTCCAGACGTCGCCGGCCAGGGTGCTGCCCACCATCTGCAGGCGCAGCGGCGTACCGTCCTGCAGTGCGGCACCGTCGAACGCAAATCCGTCCATGGCCGAGTTGTCATGGGGCGGCACGCTGATCGGGGACACCAGGTCCCGCGCGAGCACGCGCCCGAGTGCGTCGAAGATGCCGGCGTCTTCGGTGTCCTGCACCGGTTCGACCAGGCGTTGCAGGAACAGGTTGACGTCAGCGACGCGCAGGCTGTGCGGGTCGTAGCCCTGCAGCTGTGCCGCGATCTGGTCGATCGTGAGACTCATTCGGCAACCTCCCTGTTGCGCGTTGCAGCATGCGCCATGGGGAACAGCGGACCGTCAGCGCTCATCAGGCAACCTCCATGCTGCGCATTGCGGTATTCGCCCTTGGGAACGGCCCGGCGGCGCTCATGGGTGCGTTGCCTGCAATTCGGCCACGCTGCAGGTGGTTGAAGACACCGGGAGTTCGTCACGGCAGGCCGTCGCTGCCGCATGCCTTGTGGTCGGCTGGCCGATCAGGCCGTCGCCCACGCGGGCGCGCCGCGCACCTGCCAGCGCAACACCAGTGGTCTGCGGGTGGTCCAGCACGGTCAGCCGCCGATGTAGCTCATTTCCACGCGCGGCGCAGCCGCCCCGGGCAGGGTGTTGCGCAGCTCCGAATACCGGTCGGAACGCTCCCCCCAGATGCCGGCCAGCGCCGAGGCAATGCCAGCGTCGTCCGCACCCGCCCGCAGCAGGCCGCGCAGGTCATGGCCCTGGGATGCAAAAAGGCACAGGTACAACTTGCCTTCCGTGGACAGGCGGGCGCGGTTGCAGTCGCTGCAGAACGCCTGCGTCACGCTGCTGATGACACCGATCTCGCCCAGAGCCGGGTCGAAGCGGCCAGCGCCGTCGGCATAACCCCAGCGCTGCGCGGTTTCGCCCGGGGCCGAGGCCTCCAGCGGAACCAAAGGTATCACGGACTGGATCAGGCGGACCACCTCCGCCGAAGGCAGCACCTCGTCCATGCACCAGCCGTTGGTGCTGCCGACATCCATGTATTCGATGAATCGCAGCACGGCACCGCTGCCGCGGAAATGCCGGGCCATCGGAAGGATCTCGCGCGCGTTGGTATTGCGCTTGACCACCATGTTGACCTTGATCGGCCCGAGGCCCGCCGCGCGCGCGGCGTCGATGCCATCGAGCACCTGCCGCACCGGAAAGTCCACATCGTTCATGCTGCGGAACACCGTGTCGTCGAGCCCATCGAGGCTGACGGTGACGCGCTGCAGGCCGGCGTCCTTCAGGGCGCGCGCCTTGCGCGCCAGCAGCGAGCCGTTGGTGGTCAGCGTGATGTCGGGCGGCTGCCCGTCGACTGTCGTCAGCCGGGCCAGTTGCCCGATCAGCACCTCGATGTTCTTGCGCAGCAGGGGTTCACCGCCGGTGAGACGGATCTTGCGCACGCCGTGGGCGAGGAAGATCTTTGCCAGCCGGGTGATCTCCTCGAAGCTCAACAATGACGCGTGCGGCAGGTAGACATGGTCCTTGTCGAACACCTCCTTGGGCATGCAATAACTGCAGCGGAAGTTGCAGCGGTCGGTGACGCTGATGCGCAGGTCGCGCAGCGGGCGTCCGAGCGCGTCGGCAAGCAGGCCATTGGGCACGACAGGCGTTGCGGGCAAGCGGACCGGGCGCGCCGCATGGCGCACGTCCAGCAGGGGGATGACTCGGTCAGACATACGCCGATTCTGCCGCAGCTGCCGCGGCGTGCCGATGGCCGATGGCCGCGGCCCTGCCGCCGGCGCAGTCAAACACAACGCCCGCCGTCGACTTCGATGCAGATGCCGTTGATGAAGGCGGCCTCGTCGCTGGCGAGATACAGCGCGGCATTGGCCACATCGAGCGCCGTGGAAAAACGTCCCAGCGGGATGGTGGACAGGAACTTCGCGCGGCGCGTATCGTCCAGCGGCCCGCCGGCGAATTCAGTCGACAGGCCGGTATCGGGGTTGAACACCGGGTTGATGCAGTTGACGCGGATGTTGTCGGGGCCGAGTTCGGCTGCCAGCGATTTGGACAGCGTGATGGCGGCGCCCTTGGAGGCGTTGTACCAGCTGAGCCCCGGTCGCGGGCGCAGGCCGGCGGTGGAGGCGATGGTGATGAAACTGCCGCCCCCCTGGGCCCGGAACACAGGCGTGGCATGCATGGTGGCCAGGTACAGGCTCTTCACGTTGACCGCGAAGCAGCGGTCGAACTCCGCTTCGCTGACTTCGAGCGCCGGACGGTTGCGGTGCGTCCAGCCGGCATTGTTGACCATCACATCGAGTCGGCCGTGGCGCTGCACGGCGAATCCGACCAGGGCCTGCATGTCGGCGGTGCGGGTGACATCGGCGGCACAGAATGCAGCCTCGCCTCCATTGGCGCGGATACCCGCCGCCACCTTTTCGCCGGCTGCCGCTGCGATGTCGTTGACGATCACCCGGGCGCCTTCTGCCGCCAGGCGCTGCGCAATGCCTTCGCCGATGCCACCTCCCGAACCGGTGACGATGACCACTTTATCCTTGACGCGCATGGGGTTTCCTTTCTGGGTGGGCAGTCGCCGCGCCAAGCGGAGCGACCGGGAGCAGGTGTCAGCCGTGCCGGATGGCCACGGTCTTGAGGGCGGTGAAGCCGTACAGGGCCTCGAAACCTTTTTCGCGGCCATGGCCCGACGCCTTGAAGCCGCCAAACGGCAACTCCACACCGCCGCCGGCACCATAGTTGTTGATGAAGACCTGCCCGCTGCGGATGCGCCGGGCCATGCGGAACTGCCGCCCGCCGTCACGCGTCCACACACCGGCAACCAGCCCGAACTGGGTCGCGTTGGCGAGTTCCACCGCATGGTCTTCGTCCCGGAACGACATGGCGGCAAGCACCGGCCCGAACACCTCCTCCTGCGCCAGCCGGTGAGTCACCGGGACATCCCGCAACAGGGTAGGGGCCTGGTAGAAACCGGAGTCGGGTGCTTCGTCAGCGATCTGGCCCTGTGCCACCATCGGAATGCCAGCCACCTGCGCGTCGCTCAGGAAGTCCCATACGCGTTGCTGCTGGCTCTGGCGGATCAGCGGGCCGAGGTCCAGGTCCAGCGCCGCCGGGCCGACGCGCAGACTGGAGAACGCCTCGCCCAGACGTTGCAGCAGCGGTTCGTAGATCTGCTGGTCGACCAGCAGGCGGGAGCCGGCCGAGCAGGTCTGCCCGGCGTTCTGCACGATGGCGTTGATGATGGCCGGTATTGCCGCGTCGAGGTCGGCATCCGCGAACACGATCTGCGGGCTCTTGCCGCCAAGTTCCAGCGTGACCGGGCAGTGCCGCTCGGCCGCCACCTGCTGGATCAGGGTGCCGATCTTGGGGCTGCCGGTGAAGCTGATGTGGTCGATGCCGGGGTGGCGGGCGAGGGCGTCACCGACCTCGTGCCCGTACCCGGTGACGATGTTCAGCGCGCCAGCAGGAAACCCGACCTCCGCGGCGAGTTGCGCCACCCGTAGCAGCGACAGGCAGGCGTCCTCGGCCGGTTTGACCACGCAGACATTGCCGGCCGCCAGCGCGCCACCCACGCTGCGCCCGAAGATCTGCATCGGGTAGTTCCACGGGATGATGTGGCCGGTGACGCCATGCGCTTCGCGCCAGGTCAACACGCTGTAGCCGTCCAGGTAGGGGATGGTCTCGCCGTGCAGCTTGTCGCACGCACCGGCGTAGAACTCGAAATAACGCGCCAG
This sequence comes from Rhodoferax sp., assembly GCA_031383745.1. GTDB lineage: Bacteria > Pseudomonadota > Gammaproteobacteria > Burkholderiales > Burkholderiaceae_C > CAISIP01. The sequence goes on from JANMZX010000436.1 coordinate 8,605, forward strand.
GGCGGCGGCATCGGCGCGCGCCTGCCGGGTGGGCTTGCCGCAGTCGCGCTGTTCGATCAGTGCCAGTTCTTCGGCATGCTCCGCCACCTTGGCCGACAGGCGCATCAGCAGGCGGCCGCGTTCTGCGGCGTTCAGCTTGCTCCAGACAGCGTCCATGCATTGCCGGGCGGCGCGCACGGCCGTGTCGAGGTCGGCCGCATTGCTGCGCTGGATGTGTTCGAAGGCCTGGCCGTCCGATGGGTCGATGACGGCGATCGTGCGGCCGGAGGCAGAGGGCACGGCGGCGTTGGCGATGTAGTTCAGTTGCATGCTGGCATTTTCCTCCAATCGGATGGACGGATGGCCCGATCGCACCCCGAAAGTGCGTCGGCAGGAAACAAAAAAAAGGCCCGCGATGCGGGCCGTATGGCGGGGACCCCAGCGCCGCAGGCGCGGGGTCGGCCTCAGCAGGCTTATTGCGACGCGGCGCTCGCCGGCGCGGCTACCGCCGTTGAAGCGGCAGCCGGAGCGCTGATCGCTGCCGGTGTGCTTGCCGCAGGGCTGGCGGCGCCGGCCTTGGGGGCATGGATCTGCATCATCAAGGGCACGATCAGCAGAGCCACGATGTTGATGATCTTGATCAATGGGTTGACGGCCGGGCCGGCGGTGTCCTTGTACGGGTCGCCGACCGTGTCGCCGGTCACGGCTGCCTTGTGCGTCTCGGAGCCCTTGCCACCGTGGTGGCCGTCCTCGATGTACTTCTTGGCATTGTCCCAGGCGCCACCTCCAGTGCACATCGAGATTGCCACGAACAGGCCGGTCACGATCGTGCCCATCAGCAGGCCACCCAGCGCCGCCGGGCCGAGGATCAGGCCGACGAGGATCGGCACCACCACCGGCAGCAGTGACGGGATCATCATTTCCTTGATCGCGGCCGTGGTCAGCATGTCGACGGCCTTGCCGTATTCGGGCTTGGCCGTGCCTTCCATGATGCCCTTGATCTCGCGGAACTGGCGACGCACCTCGACCACCACCGAGCCGGCTGCGCGGCCGACGGCTTCCATGGCCATGGCGCCGAACAGGTAGGGGATCAGGCCGCCGATGAACAGGCCGATGATCACCATCGGGTCACTCAGGTCGAAGCTGATGGCCTTGCCGTAGGCCTCCAGCTTGTGCGTGTAGTCGGCAAACAGCACCAGGGCCGCGAGGCCGGCGGAACCGATGGCATAACCCTTGGTCACCGCCTTGGTGGTGTTCCCGACAGCGTCGAGCGGGTCGGTGATGTCGCGCACGCTCTTGGGCATTTCGGACATTTCGGCAATGCCGCCGGCGTTGTCGGTGATCGGGCCGTAGGCGTCGAGGGCGACCACGATGCCGGCCATGCTCAGCATGGAAGTGGCGGCAATCGCTATGCCATACAGGCCGGCCATCTGGAACGACACCCAGATCGCGATACACACGAAGATCACCGGCCAGGCCGTCGAGCGCATGGAGACACCCAGGCCAGCAATGATGTTGGTGCCGTGACCGGTGGTGGAAGCCTGGGCGATGTGTTTCACCGGCGCATATTGCGTGCCGGTGTAGTACTCGGTGATCCAGACCAGCGCGGCAGTCAGCACCAGGCCGACGGCACAGGCGCCGAACAGCCGCATCTGCGCGCCGGTGCCGCCCAGGGCGTTGTCGGCGATGATGGCATTGGTGACGAAGTAGAACGCAACCAGCGACAGGACGCCCGCAACCGCGAGGCCCTTGTACAGGGCCGGCATCACGTTCTTCATGCCAGGCGAGGCCTTGACGAAAAAGCAGCCGATGATGGATGCGACGATCGACACCGCGCCCAGCGCCAGCGGGTAGACGACGGTGCTGTTGCCGGCACCGGTGACCAGCAGGGCGCCCAGCACCATGGTGGCGATCAGTGTCACGGCGTAGGTCTCGAACAGGTCGGCGGCCATGCCGGCGCAGTCGCCGACGTTGTCGCCGACGTTGTCGGCAATCACGGCCGGGTTGCGCGGGTCATCCTCCGGGATGCCGGCCTCGACCTTGCCCACCAGGTCCGCGCCGACGTCCGCACCCTTGGTGAAAATGCCGCCGCCGAGCCGGGCGAAGATGGAAATCAGCGAGGAGCCAAACGCAAAACCGATCAGCGGATTGAGCTTGGCCGCCGTGGCGGCGCCATCGGGTACCAAGAACCAGTAGAACCCAGTTACGCCCAGCAGCCCGAGCCCGACCACCAGCATGCCGGTGATGGCGCCGCCGCGAAACGCGACGTCCAGCGCCGGGCCGATGCCCTTGGTGGCGGCCTGCGCGGTACGCACGTTCGCGCGCACCGACACGTTCATGCCGATGAAGCCGCAGGCGCCCGAGAGGACCGCCCCGATGACGAAGCCGACGGCACTCATGCGGTCGAGGAACACGGCAATCAGGATCGCCAGCACCACACCGACCATGGTGATGGTCTTGTACTGGCGCGCCAGGTAGGCGGCCGCGCCGGTCTGGATCGCCGCAGCGATTTCCTGCATCCGAGAATTGCCGGCATCCTGGGAGAGGATCCAACTGCGTGCCCAAAAGCCGTAGGCTACGGCAATCAGCCCGCAAACGAGTGCCATTGCCAGCACCGAGTTGCCCGTCATAGTCATCACTCCTAGTCATTTTGGGACGGAGCGTGCCAGCGAAGGCAGCCTTCCATCCCGCAAAGTCCGAAGACTTCAGTTTCGCTTATGGGGACACAACGCATGCGGCGCCCCCGCTGCGTTGCTTCCTCATGCGTCCTGTGCAGGAGCCGATTGGCCAACGCCGGAACTGTAACAACAAAACTGCCGATTTCCGGGAGCCGCAAGGGGCCCGTCAGTAAAATCAGGGTTAATACTTATCTCGCATTTCCCCATCCAACCCACCACAAGCGGAACGCCCACCATGTCCCTGGACAATGTCACCCCCGGAAAAAACGTGCCCGACGCCTTCAACGTGATCATCGAGATACCGATGAACGCCGACCCGGTGAAGTACGAGGTGGACAAGGCGACGGGGGCGATCTTTGTCGACCGCTTCATGAGCACGTCGATGCACTACCCGACCAACTACGGCTACGTGCCCAAGACCATCAGCGGCGACGGGGATCCGGTCGATGTGCTGGTCATCACCCCGGTGCCACTGATTCCCGGCGTGGTCGTGACCTGCCGGCCGATCGGCATCCTGAAGATGCAGGACGAGGCGGGGGAAGACGGCAAGATCCTGGCGGTGCCGGTCGACAAGATCCTGTCGATCTACACCCAGTGGCAAAAGCCCGAGGACCTGAATCCCCTGCGGCTCAAGACCATCGCGCACTTCTTCGAGCACTACAAGGATCTGGAAGTCGGCAAATGGGTCAAGATCCTGGGCTGGGAGGATGCAGACTCGGCCCGCAAGGAAATCATGGACGGGATCGCCAACTACGAGCGCCAGCACGCCTGAGCGTGTACGGCGGGGCGGTGCGAGCCGTCCGGCTCAGCGGTGCGGGTCCGGGAAGATCAGGCCATGCAGGCCGCCCTTGCGCTCGAAGCGCTTCCACTGGCCTTCAGGCTGCGACAACCGGTCCGCGACGGCCCACCAGGCGCTGGGGTTGAGACCCAGGCCGACGTGGCTCGCGAGCACCTCGATGTTCTCGGTGTGCGGATTGACTGCGCATGGCGCCTGCAGACTGGATTGCCAGGAGACAATGCCATCGGTGCGCGAAAATACCGAGGTGGTGGGCGCCGAGGGTGCCCGCGGCAGGTCGTACTGGGCGGTTTCCTGTTCGAGGTCGCGCCCGCTGGTCAATTCATAGAGCCGCCAGGCATTCGTGCTCTTGTGCGAACCGGTAAACGGCGTGCCCAGCGTGATCACGCTGCGTACCAGGTCGGGCATTTCCTTGGCCAGTTCCCGCGCGTAGATGCCTCCCAGGCTCCAGCCAATCAGGCTGACCTTGCGGCCGCTGGCCCTGGCGGTTTCCTCGACCTGCCATTTGGCAGCCTTCAGCACACCGCCCCGGGGACCAAAGTTGAAACCCTGGTTCCAGCCGCTGGCACGGTAGCCGAGGCTGTTGAGATAGGCCCGCAGCGGGCCGGTGGAGGCGTCGCTGGCCGACAGGCCCGGAAACACGACCACCGAATGGCCGTCACCTGCCGGCGCACGTTGCAGCGTGAACCACGCCGGAACGACGGCCCCGAACTCCCAGGGCGCCCGGAACTCCATGGCGAGCAGCCAGGCGTTGGGCGCTGCCTGCGTGGGCGTGCTGAAATCCTTGGCCATGTGGTGCTCCAAATCGGTCGCTTGCTGGTGTACGAGTCGCACCGTGGCGCATTCTAGGCAGGCGGCGCACCGCGAACCGTGTGCCAACGGCTTGGCAGCCGCTGGCCGAGTCACACTAGCGACTTCTGCCGCCTTCGCAGGATCCGCATAATCCGGCGTTTCCAGCCCCCCCGAACCACCTGAAACGGACCCACCATGACACTCAAACTCTGCGGCTTTTCGGCCAGCAACTACTACAACCAGGTCAAGCTCCAACTGCTGGAAAAGCAGGTCGCGTTCGACGAGGAGATGGTGCGCACCGGCTCGGTCGAGCCGGCACTGCTTGCGCGGTCGCCGATGGGCAAGGTACCCTTCCTGGATACGCCCCACGGGTGCATTTCGGAGTCCATGGCCTGCGCGGAATACATCGAAGCCGCCTATCCGCAGGTGCCCTTGCTGCCCGCCGACCCGTTTGCGGCCGCCAAGGTCCGCGAACTGCTGGTCTACCTTGAACTGCACCTCGAACTGGTCGCCCGCGATTTGTACGCCGAGGCGTTTTTCGGCGGCAAGGTCAGTGACGAGACGAAGGAGCGCGTGCGCAAACTGCTGGTGCGCGGCGCCGCCGGGTTCGGCCGCATCGCGCGCTTTGCGCCGTTCGTGGCGGGCGACCGGTTCACCCTGGCCGATTGTGCCGCCGTGGTGCATCTGCCCATCGTGTCGGGCGCCAGCAAGCTCATCTATGGTGAAGACCTTCTCGCCGCACTGCCGATCAAGGACTACGTGCGCGCCTTGGGTGATCGTCCCGCGGTGCGCAAGGTCAATGAAGACCGCAAGATCGACACACAGCGCATGATGGCTGCGCAGCGCCCGGGCGCCTGAGGCTCAGCCAGCGGCGGCCTTGAAAGGGTTGCGCTGTTCGAGTTCGCCGATGTAGCGCTCCATGCCGTTGCCCTCGCGGTCCAGGAACTTCTGCACCGCATCGGCGAACGCCGGGTGGGCCAGCCAATGGGCACTGCGGGTCTTCACCGGCAACAACGCGCGCGCCATCTTGTGTTCGCCCTGCGCTCCGCCCTCGAAGCGATGGAACCGGTTGTCGATGCACCATGCGAGGGGCTGGTAGTAACAGGCTTCGAAGTGCAGGCAGTCCACGCGCTCCAGCGCACCCCAATAGCGGCCGTAGGCCACCGGGCCGGTGACGGGCCCGATGCCGGTGTCGTTGAGCGCCACCAGGCTGCTGGCGATCGGGGTGCCGTCGCGCTCGGCCACGAACAGCAGCCAGTTCTGTGGCATGTCCTGCGCCATGTGCCGGAAAAACGCCCGGCTGAGATATGGCGCGTTGCCATGTTCATAGTAGGTGCGCTCGTAGCAGCGGTAGAAGAAATCCCAGTCGCCCGCTGAGATGTCCGTGCCCCGCGCGCTGCGAAACGCCACACCGGCCTGCACCACCTTGCGCCGCTCCTGGCGGATCTTCTTGCGCTTGTCCTGGCTCAGCGAGGCCAGAAAGTCGTCGAAATCGCGGTACCCGCCCGGCGGCGAGGTCCAGTGGAACTGCACGTTATGGCGCACCATCATGCCCGCCGCCTCGCACGCGATCAGGTCGGCGTCGCTCGCAAACAGGATGTGCAGGGACGACAAGCCGGCGTCGGCGCACCAGTCGATCACGGCTTTGGCCAGGGCCAGGCGCGCCACCGCGTCGCGAGCCAGCAGCCGCGCGCCGGGAACCGGTGTGAAAGGTGGCGCGATCAGCGCCTTGGGGTAGTACGGCAATCCGTGCTGGTGGTAGGCATTCGCCCACGCATGGTCGAACACGTATTCGCCATACGAATGCGACTTGAGGTACAGCGGGCACGCAGCAACCAGTTCACCTCCAGGCGCTCCTGTGGCGCGGGCCGGCCCGTGGGGCGCCCGCAGGGTGATGAATCGCGGCGTCCAGCCAGTGCCGGGTGAGGCGCTGGCGCTCCTGTGCATGGCCACCAGGTATTCGTGGCGCATGAAGGGGTTTGCCTGTTCCTGTTGCGCCAGCAGCCCGTTCCACTGGGCCTGGTCAATGCCGAGGGGCGAATCGAGCACCTCGATGACATAATCATTTGGCGTCATGCCTGCGCCCGCGACTTGCTCGGGCTGCCGGGCGTCCTGACCCCGGGGCCAGGCTTGGCGGCCTGCCTTTCCGCTAATCCAGTGTGTCTTCTCATGAATCTCAAAATATTTGTGGCCCAACTCAACCTGTGTGTGGGTGACCTCCCGGGCAACGCCCGGAAGATCGTGGATGCCGCCCGCGAGGCCTATTCTGCCGGGGCACGGCTGGTATTGACGCCCGAGCTGTCGATTTGCGGTTATGCAGCGGAGGATCTTTTTCTGCGGCCGGCCTTCATCGCCGCCTGCGATGATGCCGTGAAAACCGTGGCGCGGGAACTCGCAGGGTTAAACGGGCTGGCGGTGGTGGTCGGTCATCCGGTGGGTGGCGACAGCCGTACCCGGTCGGTCGCGATCCAGCAGCGGTTCAATGCCGCCAGCGTGCTGGTCGAGGGGGCCATCCGGCACACCTACCACAAGCGGGAACTGCCCAACTACCAGGTGTTCGACGAGCGCCGGTATTTCGCGCCCGGCGACGGCGTGTGTGTGTTCGAGGCGGGCGAGGGCGCCGGTCGCCTGCGTGTGGGCCTGCTGATCTGCGAGGACGCCTGGTATGAGGAGCCGGCCCGGCTGGCGGCCGAGGCCGGTGCGCAGATGCTGGTCGTGATCAACGCATCGCCTTTTCACGTGGGCAAGGGGTACGAGCGCGAGCAGACGATGCGCGAGCGCGTCCTGGCCTGTGGACTGCCGCTGGTGTATGCCCATCTCGTTGGCGGACAGGACGAGGTGGTGTTCGAAGGGCACTCGTTCGCGTTGAATGCGGACGCAGCGCTGGCTGCGCGGGCACCGAGTTTTCAGGAGCACCAGTTCGAGGTGACGACGCGGCTGGACGGTCGCCACGTGCGGCTGGAGGGTGCCATCGCACCGCAGCGCAGCGCAGATGCCGACCTGTGGGATGCCTTGGTGCTGGGTGTGCGCGACTACCTGGGCAAGAACGGGTTTCCGGGTGCCCTGTTGGGCTTGTCGGGTGGGATCGACTCGGCGCTGGTGCTGGCCATCGCGGTCGACGCGCTGGGGCCGGGGCGCATCCGTGCCGTGATGATGCCGTCGCCCTACACGGCCGATATCAGCTGGATCGATGCGCGCGACATGGCCCGGCGCCTTGGCGTGCGGTACGACGAGATTTCCATCGTGCCGGAATTCGAGGCGTTCAAGGCGTCCCTGGCATCGGAGTTCGCCGGCCTGGCCGAGGATGCGACCGAGGAGAACATCCAGGCCCGGATCCGCGGAACCCTGCTGATGGCACTGTCGAACAAGTTTGGCGCCATCGTGCTGACCACCGGCAACAAGAGTGAACTGGCCACCGGGTACTGCACCCTGTATGGCGACATGGCAGGTGGTTTTGCAGCCATCAAGGACTTGGCCAAGACGACCGTATTTCGCCTCGCGCGCTGGCGCAACGAGCACGACCCCTACGGCACCGGTCGGGCGCCGATTCCCGAGCGCATCATCACGCGGCCGCCAAGCGCGGAATTGCGGCCCGATCAGACGGACCAGGACAGCCTCCCGCCCTACGACATACTGGACGCGATCGTCGAGCGCTACATGGAAAACGACGAAAGCATCGAATCCCTGGTCGCGGCCGGGTATGCCCCGGCGGATGTCGAACGCGTCACACGGCTCATCAAGATCAACGAATACAAGCGCCGCCAGGCGCCCATCGGCATCCGGGTGACCCACCGCAGCTTCGGCAAGGACTGGCGCTACCCGATCACCAACCGCTTTCGCCAGTAACGCCACGCCCGCCGCGCCGATTGGCGCTATCCTCGGGGTATGCAAACCGGAAGGAACGACTGAACATGAAGCAAATCACGGCCATCGTCAAACCATTCAAGCTCGAGGAAGTCCGCGAGGCTCTGGCCGAGTGTGGCGTCACCGGCCTCACGGTCACGGAAGTCAAGGGATTTGGCCGTCAGAAGGGCCACACCGAGTTGTACCGGGGCGCGGAGTACGTGGTGGACTTCCTTCCGAAGGTGAAGGTCGAGGTGGTCGTCAAGACCGACGATGTCGATCGCTGTGTGGACGCCATTGTCAAGGCAGCGCGCACCGGCAAGATCGGTGATGGCAAGATATTTGTCACCTCGGTGGAACGTGTGGTGCGCATTCGCACCGGTGAAGAGGACGAAACCGCCGTCTGAGGCAGCCCTGAAAGGATCGTCCTGCGCAATCAGATCGACTGCAGGCCCGGCGCGCTGGACAAGCCGGCGGCCTGCACCAGGTCAGGCAGTAGCAGCGAGGGGTCGGAGTCCGTGCGGATCAGTTCCATCTGCCAATCCTGCATGAACCCCTGGCGCACGCTGGTGGCAAGAAACGCCAGCAGCGCGTCGTAATACCCATCGACATTCAACAAACCCACCGGCTTGTCGTGGTACCCCAGTTGCCGCCAGGTCCAGACTTCGAACAGTTCCTCCAGCGTCCCGATGCCGCCCGGCAAGGCCAGGAACGCGTCGGCCCGCTCGGCCATCATGCGTTTGCGTTCGTGCATCGTATCGACGACGTGCAGTTCGGTGCAGTCCTGGTGGGCCCATTCCCGCGCCACCAGGGCCGTCGGGATCACGCCCACGACGCGCCCTCCGGCGCGCAGCGTGGCGTCCGCCACCACACCCATGAGTCCGCTCTTCCCGCCGCCATACACCAGCTGGCCGCCATGGCGGCCGATCCACGAGCCGGTGGCTTCGGCCATCGCGGCGTAGTGCGGCAGCGTTCCGGCGCGCGAGCCGCAATAGACCGCCACGGAGAATTGCGGTGTCATGCCGATAACCGGTGCATGAGGGCTCCCGCCCACGTACCTGCGCACAGGAGCAGGCTGAGCAGCACCGCCGCACTGCCCATGTCCTTTGCGCGCTTGGACAAGGCGTGCCATTCCGGCCCGATGCGATCGATCGCGGTCTCGATGCCGGTATTGAGCAGTTCGACAACCAGAACCAGCACGACCGTGCCAATCAGTACCGCATGCTCCATCCAGCCCCGGCCCAGCCAGAAAGCAGCCGGAACCAGTACCATCGCCGCCAGGGCTTCCTGGCGAAACGCGGTCTCCTTCCAGCCGGAGCGCAAGCCCGCCATCGAATAGCCGGTGGCATGCCACATCCTGGACAGGCCGGTCCGGCTCTTTTGCGGATTGGCAGGCGGGTGCTCGGAAGGTGCAGGGTGCATGGGAGCCAGCGCTGGCGATCGGGTATTCAGGAGCCCGTATTGTCACTGGAGACCAGGCGCGTGCCTGCCCAGGCGTCGTGCCAGAACTGGCGCTGCGGGTGGAAGCGGCTGAGTAGCGCCCAGACCAGCACCCAGCCGATCGCCAGCACGGCAGATTCGGCCGCCGAAACATCCAGCGGGGCAGCGATCGCAAGCGGCGGCAGGAACCAGGACCAACTGAGGACATACCGCCACAAGGCACGTCCCTGCGTGACCGGTGCGCCGGCCCGGTCGACCACGCGGATGCCCCAGGTCTTCATCGCCAGGGTTTGGCCCTTGGCCCAGAACCATGTGAAATAGATGCCGAAAATGACAAACAGAAATGCCTGCAGTGCATGCCGGTTGTCCAGGGCGTGGCGTGTCTGGCTCAGTGTCGAAAACAGATAGCCGGCGATGAAGACGACACCGAAAAGCAGCATGCCTTCGTACAGCCAGCAGGCCATGCGCCGGGCCAGGCCCGGGGTGGCGAGTCGGCGCGGCGGCATGGGAGCATCCGACGGCCCGGCCACCCGATCGGACAGGGCGACCCGTGCCGGCGGTGCGGGCTCAGGGCCGGCTGGCTGGTGCGGACGCCGGTTTTGCACTGCGCTGGGCCGCCGGGGCATCCCGCAGCGGCCGCGATTTGGGCGTCGACGACTGGGCTGCGCTGGCAGGTTCGGAGCGTGTCACCGGCACCGCCGCCAGTTTCTTCGGGTCCACCGGCTTCAGGGCTGGCGCTGCTCCGCCCGGCAACTGGTTACCGCCGGTGGCGAGTTGCTGTTTCTGCTCCGGACTGAGTGCCTGGTAGGCCTCCCACTGCGCACGCTTCTGGTCGTTGGACAGTTGATTGGTCTGGGCAAAATTCAGGCGCGCCTCGCTGCGCTGGACCGGGCTGAGGTTGGCCCATTCCGTCATCCGACCATGGAGAGTGGTCCGCTCGGCGGGGGACAGGGTCTGGAAGTTGCGCGACAACGCGATCCATTTGCGTTTCTGGCCTTCACTGAGGCTCCCCCAGGTCGGGGCCAGGGGTTGCAAGGCCGACTGCTGCGCGGGCGGCAGTTCGCTCCAGCCCGATTTGGTCGCCGCCGCGGTGCCGACAGATTTCGCGGGAACGGCCTTGGAGGCTGTGGGTGGCGCCAGCACCTGGGCTTGCGCCAGGGTGGTCATCAGCATGAATGCGTTGGCGACCAGCACGATGAGCCACCGACCCAAGAGGACGCCCCAGGCATGCGCGTAGCAGGAACAGGCCGCGAAACTCAATGGATCTGCGCCTGATTCCGCGCCAATTCTACAAACCGGGCAAATCCCGGATCTGCGTATGCAGCAGGGGGCAGATCGTCCACCAGCAACGCCGCGTCGACTGCAGCAAGTTCGCTGGCTGCCTGTTCATTCTGGATGACGTTGATGGTGATCAGGCCTACGGCGAGCACCAGAAGCGGCAATGCCGAAGCCAGTCCGCGCCACCAGCCAGACCCGTCGCCGCCGCCCAGAACCGCTGTTCCACCGGCGACGTGCGCCCAACCGGCTGCCGCACGTTGCGGCAGCTTGCGCTTGCCCAGTGCCATTGCGCGGGCGGCCTTCAGGCGCTCGGAGACATCATGGGGCAACGCATCGGTGCCTTGCGACAGCCGGGCCGCCAAGCGCAGCCCATACCGATCCTGCAGGACTTCGTGTTGGTGTCGATGTGAGTTCGTCATAGTGTTATCCCCTTTGCCCGCAGTGCCTTGCTCAATGCCAACACCGCCCTGGAGCAATGCGTCTTGACGCTGCCTTCGGAACAGCCCATGGAAGCAGCCGTCTCGGCAACGTCCATCTCCTCCCAGTAACGCATCAAGAAGGCTTCCCGTTGACGGCCGGGCAACTGTTGCACCTCGGTTTCAATTTCCCTGAAGATCTGTGCCCGCCGGGTGGTGTCCTCTGCGCTTTCCGTCTGCTGGGAATCTTCGATGCCTGTGAAAGTTTCAAGCAAATCGAAATCCCCGTCCTCGCCCGGGGATTCGAAGTCGCTCAGGTTTGAGAACAGGGCATTGCGGCTCTTGTTGCGTCGGAACCAGTCGAGCGTGCAATTCACCAGGATGCGCTGGAACAGCATCGGCAATTCGGCAGCCGGCTTGTCGCCGTAGTGCTCGGCCAACTTCATCATGCTGTCCTGGACGATATCCAGTGCGGAGTCCTCGTTGCGAACGTGGTAGACCGAACGCTTGAAAGCGCGCTTTTCGACGCTCTTCAGAAACTCCGAAAGTTCTTGTTCAGTTGCCAAAGGGGTGGGACCAGGGACGGTTGCCGACGAGAACCTGCGCCAGTACCGGTCTGGCCGGCGCTTGGTGTGCTTTTGCGACAAATTATGGCACCCGCCGGTGGATTTTCCGGAAAATGGGACGCAGCGCTTTGCTGCGGTGCGATAATTACAGCTGCAATTCAAACGGCAAACGGGTCATGGTCTGGCGCAAAATTCGCTGCGCCTGTGGCTTTGACCTCAAGTTCCAACGCGACGCCACAAGTGTTTGCGAAGGGGCACCCTAGGTCTTTCGTCAGAGAAATTCACAAAGGTTCATCATGGAAATCTCCAAAGCCGAGCTGGCCTCGGCAGCAGCAATCACGCCCTCGTCACGTCCCGCCGCCCAGGCGCCCGCCGCGGAATTGCGCGGCGCCGAAATACTGGTCAAGGCGCTGCAGGCGGAAAACGTCAAGTATGTCTGGGGCTACCCCGGCGGAGCGGTGCTCCACATCTACGACGCGTTCTACAAGCAGGACACGATCCAGCATATCCTGGTGCGCCACGAGCAGGCGGCGGTGCACGCGGCCGACGGGTACGCGCGCGCCACCGGCGATGTCGGTGTGGCATTGGTCACGTCGGGGCCTGGCGTGACCAACGCCGTCACGGGCATTGCAACGGCGTACATGGACAGCATTCCGATGGTGATCATCACCGGGCAAGTGCCTACCGCGGCGATCGGCCTGGATGCGTTTCAGGAATGCGACACCGTAGGCATCACCCGGCCGATCGTCAAGCACAATTTCCTGGTCAAGGACGCGCGGCATCTGGCCGACGTCATGAAAAAGGCGTTCCATATTGCCCGCAGCGGCCGGCCCGGCCCGGTGGTGGTGGACATCCCCAAGGACGTCTCCTTCAAGAAGGTGCCCTACGAGGGTTACCCGAAGTCTGTCGAGATGCGCTCCTACAACCCGGTGCGCAAAGGGCACGGCGGGCAGATCCGCAAGGCGCTGCAACTGCTGCTGACCGCCAAGCGTCCGTTCATCTACACCGGTGGTGGCGTGTTGATGAGCAATGCGTCCGCCGAGCTGCGCACGCTGGTCGACATGCTGGGTTATCCATGCACCAACACATTGATGGGCCTGGGCGCCTATCCGGCCAGCGACCGCAAGTTCCTGGGGATGCTGGGCATGCATGGCACCCTCGAAGCGAACAACGCCATGCAGAACTGCGACGTCCTGCTGGCGGTTGGCGCCCGCTTCGACGACCGGGTGATCGGCAACCCCAAGCATTTTGCCCAGAACGAACGCAAGATCATCCATATCGACATCGATCCGTCGAGCATTTCCAAGCGCGTGCGGGTCGACATCCCGATCGTCGGTGATGTCAAGGACGTGCTCGGCGAGATGATCGCCATGATCCGGGAGGGCAGCGTGCGCCCAGACGCCAACGTCCTGGGCGCCTGGTGGGACACGATCGAGACCTGGCGCAAGCGCGACTGCCTGAAGTACGACCACGGCAAGGGTGATGTGATCAAGCCCCAGTACGTGGTCGAGACCCTGTGGAACATGACCAAGGACGTCGAAACCTACATCACATCGGACGTCGGTCAGCACCAGATGTGGGCGGCGCAGTATTACCGTTTTGACGAACCGCGGCGCTGGATCAACTCCGGCGGGCTGGGAACGATGGGCGTCGGCATCCCGTATGCCATGGGCATCAAGCTGGCCAAGCCGGACAGCGAGGTGTTCTGCATCACCGGTGAAGGCTCGGTCCAGATGTGCATCCAGGAACTGTCCACCTGCCTGCAGTACAACACGCCGATCAAGATCGTGTCGCTCAACAACCGCTACCTCGGCATGGTGCGGCAGTGGCAGGAAATCGATTACGAAGGCCGGTACAGCCACAGCTACATGGACGCGCTGCCCAATTTCGTCAAGCTCGCCGAAGCCTACGGTCACGTGGGCATGCTGATCGAGAAGCCGCAAGACGTGGAGCCCGCGCTGCGCGAGGCGCGCAGACTCAAGGACCGCACCGTGTTCATGGACTTCCGCACCGACCCGACCGAAAACGTCTTTCCGATGGTCAAGGCCGGCATGGGCCTGACCGAAATGCTGCTGGGGTCCGAAGACCTCTAGGCGAATCCACACGATCCAGGTGCCGCCCCAGGGCGGCCTGTTGACGGGCAGAGCCCGTCCGAACCCCTTCCGATGAGTCTATTGCTTGCCAAGCCTGGTTGTTACCGCAAACAGGGGAGGGCAGCGAAAAGAGGAATCCCATGAAACATATCATTGCCGTATTGCTGGAAAACGAGCCGGGCGCCTTGTCCCGCGTGGTGGGCCTGTTTTCGGCCCGCGGTTACAACATCGAATCGTTGACGGTGGCGCCCACCGAAGACCCCAGCCTCTCGCGCATGACGATCCAGACCACCGGGTCGGATGACGTCATCGAGCAGATCACCAAACACCTGAACCGACTGATCGAGGTCGTCAAGGTGGTCGACCTCACCGAGGGCGCCTACACCGAGCGCGAACTGATGATGGTCAAGGTGCGCGCCGTGGGCAAGGAGCGCGAGGAAATGAAAAGAATGGCGGACATCTTTCGCGGTCGCATCATTGATGTGACCGAAAAGAGCTACACCATCGAATTGACTGGCAACCAGTCAAAAAATGACGCGTTTCTGGAGGCGATCGAACGTAGCGCCATTCTGGAGACAGTGCGTACGGGTTCCAGCGGCATTGGCCGTGGCGAGCGGATATTGCGGGTTTGACAACTGTTACAGGAGTAGAAAATGAAAGTCTATTACGACAAGGATTGTGATCTCAGCCTGATCAAGGGCAAGACGGTAGCCATCATCGGTTACGGCAGCCAGGGCCATGCGCACGCGCAGAACCTCAACGACAGCGGCGTCAAGGTGGTGGTGGGGCTGCGCAAGGGTGGCGCCTCCTGGCCCAAGGTGGAGAAGGCCGGCCTGAAGGTCGCCGAAGTGGCCGATGCGGTCAAGGCCGCCGACGTGGTCATGATC
>JANMZX010000439.1:0-2423 GCA_031383745.1 Rhodoferax sp.
CGATTCATTCTGTGAAGGTCTTTTTTGGATCAAGAGTGTCTACACCGTGACATTCATCGCGAGAATGACGTCTCGAGCAAGGCAGAACGTTTGTGACTCGTATAATATCGAGTGCGGAGTGCGTTCAGCTGGAATCTGGAATGATGAAATCGTTGGCTGAATGGTGAGAAGCTACTTTCCGCTTCTTCTCTTTGCGAATGCTTTATACTCATCGGCGGTACGGAGTACTTGTATTGCCTATATGAAGCGTATCGTGCCACGAACAGTAGAAAGGAAGGCCCCGATACCGGCAGAGCGAATATTGACAAGATACTACTGTACTACGGTTCAGTTGGACGTTAGACTCCCTCGTCCGTTCGACAGCAGCTTTCGATGTCGGGGCTTTTTGCTCTGGGCTTAGCCATCAGTTCATGACCCTGTTGAGCTCTATTCCGGTCTTGCTCATGGATCTCATCTCGCAATTGGTGCGCCATGACCATGACGATGACGAACGTGGCCTCTTTCCACACACCCTATTGTTGGGAAACGACACGACCCGGTGGCATGGCACATGGCGCACACGGGCGGCAAGGCAGAGCGGATCGTGGTGTGGGTTGTCGAATCGACGCGCCATGTATGGACCGTGACCCCCCCGTGCCAATATGACATGCTGCACCTGGCTCCGAGAAATCAGTGAGCAACAAGGTAGTTATGTCCAAGATCCATCAACCGAAGGTTTCCATGCACGCGGTGCAGTCTCTTGCCGATTCAGGCGCATCGCAAGGAGCCCGTAGGGCGACTGAAGATGCGCCTGAATCGGCGTCGCCGTCCGTAGTGCCAGCCACCAATTCTGAGGTCGTTCCGAACGCACGTCGGCGCAGTTTCTCCAATGCCACCAAACGCCGCATTCTGGAGGCCGTGGACCGGTGCACCCAACCCGGCGAGGTCGGTGCTTTGCTGCGCCGTGAAGGGGTCTATTCGTCCTCCCTGACCACTTGGCGCCGTCAGCGTGAGGCAGCCGACCTTGCGGCGCTGGCACCGCGCAAGCGCGGCCCCAAGGCCGATCCCGCCCGGGCGGACACGGTGCTCATCGCCCAACTGACCCGTGACAACCTGCGCCTGCAGGTCAGCCTTGACAAGGCCAATCTGGTCATCGAGGTCCAAAAAAAACTTGCAGTTCTGTTGGGCTTGGCTACAGCCGACGACAAGCACGGGAGCACCTGATGACCAGCGTGCACGAACTCATCCCGACCCATGGTGCCGTGGCTGCGTGCCTGGTCTTGGGGCTGCCGCGCGGGGCGCCTGGTCGGTATCTCGCCAACCAGCGCCGTGCGGCCTTTGTGGGGCCCAGGGCGGCGCGGCGCATACGCCCACGACCGCCGATGGCCCTGGACGCCTTGGAGAACCAGGCGCTGCTCGACACGCTCAACAGCGAACGCTTCGTGGACACGGCGCCTGCGGCCGTACACGCCACGCTGCTCGACGAGGGCCGCTACCTTGGGTCGGTGCGCACCATGTACCGATTGCTGGCACGCACCGGTGGCTCGCGCGAGCGGCGCAACCAGCGCGTTCACCCGGCCTACACCAAGCCCGAGTTGCTGGCCATCGCACCCAACCAGGTCTGGTCCTGGGACATCACCAAGCTGCGCGGACCGGCCAAGTGGACGTACTTCCACCTGTACGTGATCCTCGATATCTTCAGCCGTTATGTCGTGGGCTGGCTGATCGCCGAGCGCGAGAATTCGGATCTGGCTGAGCAACTCATCGCCGATACCGTGGGCCGCCACAACGTCGAGCGCGGCATGCTCACCCTGCACGCCGACCGTGGTACCAGCATGCGCTCCAAACCGGTGGCCGCCTTGCTGGTCGACCTGGATGTTGCCAAGAGTCACAGCCGCCCTTACGTGTCCGACGACAACCCGTTCAGCGAGGCCCAATTCAAGACATTGAAGTACCGCCCCGACTTCCCCGCGCGCTTCGGTTGCCTGGCCGATGCACGCGCGTTCTGCCAGCAATTCTTCCTCTGGTACAACGACGAGCACCAGCACTCGGGCATCGGCTACATGACGCCCCATAGCATCCACTACGGCACGGCGCAGGCCATCCATGCCACTCGGCAAGCCACCCTCGACCAGGCCTTTGCGGCCCACCCAAACCGTTTCAAGGGAAAACAGCCTCAGCCACATCACCTCCCCACCGAGGTGTGGATCAACCCACCGAAAGACTCGAATAACCTCAATACCAATCAGCCCCACACACTAAATTAATTCCGCCATGTGCAGCAAAGTCATTGACACGCTCCGACCGCGCCGCCCGCTTGTCCAGCCGGGCGCGCATGCCCTCGGTCTTGTCGGCGGTGTCGAACAGCAGCTGGAATGACTTGCGCTCCAGCTGCAGGCCCTGGTCCAACGGCAGGTTCATGCCTTCGAGCACCGCCTCCTTGA
>JANMZX010000462.1:0-1620 GCA_031383745.1 Rhodoferax sp.
ACGCGTAGCACGTTGACTTCGTCATGGCATTGCCGCGCGCCAAGAACCGACGGGCACCCGATGCGCAGCCCTTCATCCTCCCCCCTCCAGCCGCGCCTTGAGAAATCCGCCCGTCCCATACCGCGTGACGCGGCTGTAGTAGCGCTCCTTCAGGCGCGCGACCATCGCGCTGTAGTCCCCGATCAGATCGGGCGCAAGCTGGAAGTTGTCGTAGTTCACCACCACCGCGACGCGCCGGTTCAGCGGCGCCAGCAGATCGCCCACCAGCGCCTCGATGTCCTCGACGTCGGCCGCGCGGGCAACCGTCAGGCCCTCGAAGTTGATGAACAGCAGCCCGCGTTCGCGGTCCAGCTCCAGGCGCTCGGCCAGCGGCGTGGCCAGCAGGCGCTGGCGCAGGCCCATCGGCGCATCGGCAAACAGCGCCGCATCCATGAGCTTGAGGTGGGGGCTGATCGCCGGCGCGAAATCCATGTATGCGAGCACATCGCGCTGCAGGTCGATGCCGGGCGCGATCTCGATCAGCTCCAGTGCCGACCCCTCCGGGCTGCCGTCCTTGCCCGGGACCAGCCGGAAGACGCAGCGCTCGGTCACGTACAACACGCGCTGTCCGCGCCGGCAGGCTTCGCGCCCGCTGAAGGTGCGGTGTTCCACCTCGCTGACGAACTTGCGCGTGCGGCCCTCGTTGCGGATGTCCAGCCGGCCCTGCTCCAGCACCACGTCGAGGTCCCCGGCGGTGAAGGTGCCCACGAACACCACGGTCTTGGCGTTCTGGCTGATGTTGATGAAGCCGCCGGCGCCCGCCAGCCGCGGGCCGAAACGGCTCACGTTGAGGTTGCCGTGCCGATCGGCCTGCGCCAGGCCCAGCACCGCGATGTCGAGCCCGCCGCCGTCGTAGAAGTCGAACTGGTTGGGCTGGTCGATCACGGCCTGGGTGTTCACCGCCGCGCCGAAGCTCAGCCCGCTGGCTGGAATGCCCCCGATCACGCCGGGCTCGGCGGTCAGAGTCAGCAGGTCGATGATCTTCTCTTCCGCCGCCACGCTGGCCACCCCCTCGGGCATGCCGATGCCCAGGTTCACCACGCTGTTGGGGCGCAGTTCCAGGGCGGCCCGGCGCGCGATCACCTTGCGCTCGCTGATCGGCAGCACCGGCAGCGTCTCCATCGGCAGGCGAATCTCGCCCGAGTAGGCCGGGTTGTACTGCTCGCCGAAGGTCTGCATGTGGTGCGATGGGTCGGTGGCCACCACCACCGCGTCCACCAGCACGCCCGGCACCTTGACCAGGCGCGGATGCAGGGTGCCACGCTCGGCGATGCGTTCGACCTGCGCGATCACGATGCCACCCGAGTTGCGGGCCGCCATCGCGATCGCCAGGGCTTCGAGCGTCAGCGCCTCGCGTTCCATCGTGAGGTTGCCGTCCTGGTCGGCGGTGGTCGCGCGGATGATGCCCACCGAAATCGGGAACGCCTGGTAGAAGAGATAGTCCTTGCCGTCGATCGGCATCAGGCGCACCAGGTCGACGGTGGTACGGGCATTGATCTTGCCGCCGCCGTGGCGCGGATCGACGAAGGTGTCGAGCCCGACGCGCGTCAGCGTTCCCGGCTTTCCGGCGGCGATGTCCCG
>JANMZX010000492.1:0-2441 GCA_031383745.1 Rhodoferax sp.
TGATTCGATCGCGCTTCGAACACGACCTGGCGTTCGCCGCAGCGCGCGCCGTACAGGGCAGCGAGCTGATCGCCACGCGCTGCGGGCCGATCGAGGTCCAGCAGGCTGGCAGCGGCCTACCCTTGCTGATGATCCACGGAAGCGGCGGTGGCCACGACCAGGGCATGGCCTGGGCACGGCCGCTGGTGCAGCAAGGCGTGCGCGTGATAGCAGTGTCGCGCTTCGGCTACCTGCGCACACCGCGGCCCGCCGACGCCTCGCCCGATGCGCAGGCCGACGCGCACGTCTGCCTGCTCGATGCCCTGGGCATCGCGACGGTCGCCGTCGTGGGCGTCTCGGCAGGCGGCCCGTCGGCGCTGCAAACCGCGATCCGCCACCCGGAACGTGTCAGAGCCCTCGTGCTCGTCGTGCCGATCGCCTACAAGCCCGGCGCGGTGGCCGATTCGGCGCCGCCGGTATCGGACGCGATGGATGCGCTGCTGCTGCGCCTGCTCGGCTCGGACGTCCTGTTCTGGACGGCACTGCAGGTCGCGCGCGACCCGCTGATCCGCCACGTGCTGGCGACACCGCCCGAGCAGGTGGCGGCGGCCAGTGGGCCCGAGCGCGCGCGCGTGAACGACATGGCCGAGCGCATCCTGCCGGTCTCCTCCCGCGCCGCCGGTCTGCGCGACGACACACGGCTGGGCAAACGCCTGGGCCCTTATGCGCTGGAGTCCATCCGCGCGCCGACGCTGGTGGTCAGCGCGCGCGACGACGGCTTCGGCACCTTCGCCGGCGCGCAGTACACGGCCAGCCGCATCCCGGGTGCGCGGTTCGTCGGCTTCGACGATGGGGGGCACCTGCTGGTGGGGCACGACGCAGAGGTTCTGGCTGAAGTTCTCCAACTGCTCGTCGCCGCGGCCGGGCCGTGAAGGACATGCCGCTCGTGTGACGTCACACGCTATCCGGTTACCGCGCTCTGGCCTGCGGCACAGCCTGGGGTGGGGTCGTACGCTCACTGACGCGGCGCTCGGGGCATGTCGATGACATTGCGGGCCGTGTCAGCAATTCTGTGGCCGTTGCGTGTCTGGGTCGACCCTGCGTCTGCGCCGGGCCTCAAGCCAGAGCGGCTCGCCCCGGCCGGATGGCCGGCTGCCGCGACAAGAACGGCCAGACCGGCTTCGCCACGCCGCAGGCAGCCGGAGTCGCCGCAGGCCGGCGTGTCTGCGTTCATGTCACATCATCAACCTTGATGGTGTACGGTGGGTTGTCGCGATGCACAGTTGCCGGACGTTGAATTCGAAAGCAAGGACACCCATCATGTACGACGAATCGAAACACACACAGGTGACCGGCACCGCTGTTGTCGTGACAGGCGGCGGTGGCAACATCACCACGTTGAGCTGGCTTCCTGAACGCAGCCTGCTTGCATTCCAGGCAGTTCCCGCCAAGAAAAAGTTGGTCATCACGGACTTCGTCTACATGCCGCAGGGTGATGTCACCGCGCGGCATGTCATCAACGTCGCAGAGCAGTCTGGTGGTGGCAGCCGGATCATCCTCCAGCTGTTCGTCAACGCGAACGCGCACACGCAGTCGCACTTCCACACAGGGTTTGTGATTGCGCCGGGCAACTCCGTGGTGGCGTTCACCGATGCGAACGGGCCGGCTGGCAAGCATGTCAGCCTGACACTCAATGGCTATGTTGCGCCGTTGGGAGTGTCCAGTTTGCCGCCGATCAAAAAGCCGGCAGCGCGGCCAAGGATTGCGCCGGCAGCTGCCGCAAAGTCGAAGGCGACGCGCTGAAACCGCGATAGTCGAATCCCGGGCGACATTTGTCGACGGAACCAATCGACAAGCGCGCCAAGTGTGTCCAGGCTCGCGCAGGGGCCGGGCGCCAATCGTCGGCGCCTTGAGGAATTGCTTGCGTCGGGAGCGGCCCTTGGCGCGAACCAGGTGGCCGGCGCTACCTGGCGCGCATGCGGTTGTTCTTCG
This sequence comes from Rhodoferax sp., assembly GCA_031383745.1. Lineage (GTDB taxonomy): Bacteria > Pseudomonadota > Gammaproteobacteria > Burkholderiales > Burkholderiaceae_C > CAISIP01. The sequence goes on from JANMZX010000492.1 coordinate 1,972, forward strand.
CGTTGTGCTCGAGTTCGCACAGGCCGAGTGCTTCCATCAGCGGCGGAATGTAGACGCCGAAACGTCCACGCAGGCCCTTCTTCAGCCCATACCAGCCGCCGACCGGATTGGCCGCCGAGCGCCCCCAGGCCTCGACGGTGCCATCCTTCGCAGGTTTCTGCTCGTCCGCGCCACCGAGTTCGACCCAATCCCCCGCGGCCTTGAGCATCTGGTGCAGGTCGTCGATGCAGCGCGCGTCGTAGTGCAGCACGGTGCTGCCGACGGTGCAGACGAGGATGGGTTTCCCGTCCTTCTCGCCTGTATGCATCGTGTAGGCGGAGGATCCCGGGGGCGTCTTCAGGTGCCAGGGCTGGTCCTGGGACCGGCTCAACAAGCTTGGCATGACGCTCCTTCAGGTTGGGTGGTTGAACTCTGCGGATTCTGCACGAATACCAACCAACGGGCTCGACCGGGTGGCGTCACAGCAATTC